>CAUPYF010000035.1:0-11884 GCA_963515435.1 uncultured Tannerella sp.
AAAACCACGCCCGGCCTCACCTTCTACGCCATCACCCACCGCCTCATCCCGGAGGGGAGGTGAAGTGAGGAAGAAGAAATGAATCCCACATATTTCACACTCTATATCCTCTAATGGCACGTCGCAAGATCAGTAACACACAAGCCGTGTGCATCCTCCTTTTGTGGTTCCTTTTGGTTTACATGCTCCTTCGTTACAGCCCAACGGTGGACTTCATGACCGTCTTCACCATCATCGCCTCGGGCATCATCATCTTCGTACCCCTCTACAAGAACCGGCGGCAGTGAGGACATAAAAAAGGCGTAAGCGTGCATCTGAACACTTACGCTAAAATATCTCTCAGAAAAACGTTTGCTTTCTATCTGAAAGAACGAGATCGCCCCCGGCCGGGGGAAGGGAAAGAGTAATTATAAATCAACGGCTTTCACCTTAAAAATTCGACCGTTGCGAGCAAAGACCAACTCGCCGTTCTCTTCTTTTCTTTTCTTCACCAAACGCTGGAAGGCCAGACTTGCACCTTTCACCACGTTCTCTTCAAACTTGCTCAACTCTCGTTCATTCATAAGTTTCCAATTTATTATAAACAACAGGGTTATAGATCTCTCTCTTTCCGTTCTTGAAGCCCTTAGCGATCACCTCCATCGGCGAGAGGGAATTGTCCGTGATCATCCAATAGTCGCAGATGGGGATGTAGAGCTGGAACAGATTCTGAATGCCCGCCGTGTAGCGCCGCCTGACCGTGCTCTCCGTAACATTGTGACCGCCCGATGCGACACGATTACGCACGCGCTCTACAGCCAAGTCCGGCGTATTGAGCCAGAAGTACAGCAGAGTCACGTAATAGCCCCTCTCCTGCGCGTTCTGTAGCAGCTTGGCTATCGAACGGCTGGCTAAGGTGGTCTCTAAAGCAAAGGTCTTGTTGGCTGCCACTAATTCTCGGATTCGTCGGTACATGATCCGGCTGGCCTCGACGGCTACGGCGATGTTGTCCGCATTAAAGGGCGACAATCCCTTTGCGATCTCGTCGGAATTGACAAACTCCTTGCAGCCTAACATTTCGGGTAGGATCGTATAGGAGGCGGTTGTCTTTCCGGCACCGTTGCATCCGGATATGATGTATAGATAGGGCACTGTTTTGGGGGATTACTTGACGCAAAAGTAGGTTATATTTTCGTAACCCCCACCTTTCGAGTACGAAAAGTACAATAAAGGGGACGAAACGGCGTTGCCCGAGAGGGAGGTTTGAGATTCTTCTACTTTTGGCGGCCATGTGTAAAAAACAGTTTGCAAACAACCTATCATGAAGTGGAAAGAACGCCTGAAAGCGGTGACGGAACACCCGTTTTTCAATCGTTATGCACCGATCGGGGTGGTGTGGGCGGTGGCTGCTGTGGCGGCGGCGCTGCTGAAATACCCCAATAACAACTTCTCGATCTTCCGACATGTGTTTTGGCACGTGTGGCAGGGGCTGCCGCTCTACGCGGAGTATCCGGAGGCATATCACGACGTGAACCTCTACGGGCCGTTCTTCAGTTGCGTGGTGGCACCGTTTGCAGTGTGGCCGCCGCAGGTGGGGCTTGGACTATGGCTGCTGGCAATGACGGCGCTGCTATTCGTGGCTGTGCGGAAGTTGCCGATGGAGCAGCGGGGGCGGCTGTTCGTGGCGTGGTTCTGCGCCAACGAGCTGTTCACGGCGCTGTGTTTGGCGCAGTTTAACGTGGCCATTGCGGCGCTTCTGATCCTCTCCTTCGTATTCATCGAAGAGGGGCACGAGGGGTGGGCGGCGCTGATGATCGTCGTGGGGACGCTGGTCAAGATTTATGGCATCGCGGGGCTGGCGTTCTTCTTTTTCGTGCGGTGCAAGGGGCGATTCTTGTGGGCGTTGGTGGGGTGGAGTGCGGTGTGCTTCGTGCTGCCGATGCTGCTGTCGTCGCCGGGATATATTGTGGAGCAATATGCGGTGTGGCCGGAGGCGCTCGTGACGAAGGGGGAGGCCAACCTGTTTGCGTTGTATCAAAACATCTCGCTGCCGGGCATGGTGCGGAAGATTTCGGGGTGGGTGGAGTATTCGGATCTGTGGATCATCCTGCCGGGGATGGTGCTGTTCGCGTTGCCTTACATGAGGCGGGGGCAATACCGTTATTCCGCGTTTCGGCTCATGTTCCTCGCGTCGGTGATGCTGTTCGTGGTGCTGTTCAGCACGGGCAGCGAGTCGAGTGGGTACATCATTGCGCTCATCGGCGTGGCCATCTGGTACGTGGGGGTGCCGTGGCAACGCAGCCGGTGGGATGTGGCGCTGCTCGTGTTCGCGTTCGTATTGACGAGCCTGTCGCCGTCGGATTTGTTTCCGCGGTCGGTGTTCAAGCGGTATGTGTTGCCGTATGCGCTGAAGGCGTTGCCGTGTGTGCTGGTGTGGCTGAAGCTCACGTGGGAAATGATGACTTGTAGTTATGAGTTAAGAGCGACAAGTGACAAATCAGATGACACGCCCACCTCACACTTGTAACTTGTAACTGATAACTTGATGACTGATAGAAACATGATCCTACTGAGTTTTGATATCGAAGAGTTCGACTTGCCGACAGAGTACGGCCTGCCGATCGCATGGGAGGAGCAGGTGCGCGTCTCGCGCGAGGGAAGCGGACATTTATTAAAGGTATTGGCGAGGCACGGGGTGCGGGCGACATTCTTTTGCACGGCGCGGTTTGCGGAAGCTGCGCCGGAGGTGATCCGAGCCATCAGCGAGGGCGGACACGAGGTGGCCTCGCACGGTTATGCACACAGCGCCTTCGAGGAGGCCGACCTCGTGCGGTCGCGGGAGATTTTGGAGCGGATGTCGGGGCAGCCCGTCGTAGGCTTTCGCATGCCGCGCATGATGCACGTGGCGGACGAGGCGCTCTGCCAGGTCGGATACCGTTATAATTCATCGCTCAACCCGACATGGATCCCCGGGCGCTACAACCACCTCCGCGAGCCGCGCACATGGTTTTGCAGCGGAGGACTCGTCCAGCTGCCAGCCTCCACCACGCCGCACGTGCGCATCCCGCTCTTCTGGCTCTCGTTTCACCACCTGCCGCCCGCGCTCTACCGCCGCATGGCCCGCCGCGCGCTCCGCCACGACGGCTACCTGCTGCTCTACTTCCACCCCTGGGAGTTCATGCCGCTACAGGGCATCGGGGGGCTGCCGCGCCTCGTCACCCGAAACAGTGGCAACGAGGCCGTGCGGCGCTTGGATCGGCTCGTTGAGACCTTCCAGCGCCACGGCGAGCAGTTCGGGACGATCTCAGAATTCATCGAAGGACTGCCGCGGTGATTGCTAAGGGGGTAATGGATCATGGATGATTAGATTGACGTTTGCAGCGTTCCTGCAAAGGCCACGGCGGGTCGGTTGACGTTTGCAACATTGTTGCAAATACCACGGCGGGTCGGTTGACGCTTGCAACATTGTTGCAAAAGCCACGGCGGGTCGGTTGACGCTTGCAACATTGTTGCAAAAGCCACGGCGGGTCGGTTGATGTTTGCAACATTCGTGCAAAGGCCACAGTGGGTCGGTTGACGCTTGCAACATTGTTGCAAACACCGGAACGGACGAAAAACCCAATAACGCACCGATAGAATGAACCATTCACGCCACCATCTGTTGAATGATTTGAAATGAATACATCATCCATTCGGCATCAATCATGAAGCAAACTGCGCCAACGCTCGTCTCAACAGAAATCCGGGAATACATCCTCGACAACGGCCTCACCGTCTGGCTCAACGAAGACCACAGCCAGCCGAAAGTGTTCGGCGCCGTCGTGGTACTGGCCGGATCGAAGGACTCGCCCAACACGGGCATCGCGCACTACTTCGAACACATGATGTTCAAAGGCACCGACCGGATCGGGACGATCGATTACAAGGCCGAGAAGATCTTCCTTGACGCCATCGAAGGGAAATACGAGGAACTGGCCGCCACGAAAAACCGCAAGCGGCGCGAGGAGATCCAGATGGAAATCAACGAGCTAAGCATCCGCGCGGCAGACTATGTGATCCCCAACGAGTTCGACCGGCTGATCACAAAATACGGCGGCTCGAAGCTCAACGCCGGCACATCGTACGACTACACCGTCTACCACAACCTCTTCTCCCCGCAATACATCGAGCAATGGGCCGAGCTCAACAGCGAGCGGCTCATCCGACCCGTCTTTCGCATGTTTCAGAGCGAACTCGAGACGGTCTACGAAGAGAAAAACCGGCGCGACGACATGATCCTCAACCGCTCCATCGAGCGCCTGATGGAAAAATATTTCCGCCCCCACCCCTACGCCTACCCCATCATCGGCAGCGCAGAAAACCTGAAGAACCCGCGCCTCTCGGAGATGATGCGCTTCTTCAAAACATATTACGTCTCGTCGAACATGGGCCTCATCCTCAGCGGCGATTTCGACACACGCCGCGCGCTACCCATCATCGAACGCACCTTCTCGCGCATCCCGCGGGGCGTCCCAGACGCGGCGCCGATGGTTAAGATCCGGCCCTTCCGCGGGCGCGAACGGACTACAATCAAAGTGCCCCTGCCGCTGCTCAAGGCCGTCGCACTCGGCTTCCGCGGCGTGCCCGCCAATCACCCCGACCAGCCTGCACTCGACGTGGCCGCGGGCATCCTCAACAACTCCAACGGCACGGGCTACTTAGATCGCCTCATGGTGGATCGCCGCGTGATGGGCGCCATGATCGGGGGCGAATCGTTTAACGAAGCCGGCTTCATCGGTATCGTCGTCGTACCGCGGCTCTCGCACACCTGCCGATCGGCCGAGCGCATGATCTGGCGTGAATTGGAACGGGTCAAGCAGGGAGATTTTACCGACGAAATCTTCAACAGCCTCAAGCGCGAGCAGCTGCGCCGCCACCTCACCGAACTCGAGGACATCGACTCGCGCAGCCAGATCATGGTGCGCCTCTTTTCACAGGGCAAAACGTGGGCCGACTATCGCGAGGAGCTCGGCCGTGCAGAGGCGCTGACGAAGGACGATGTGGTGCGGGTGGCCAACAAATACTTCGGCGCCAATTACCTCTTCGTGAAGAAGAAGACAGGCCGCTATCCCAAGGAGCACCTTCCCAAACCGGGCTTCGCACCCATCGTGCCTAAGCATGCTGACGCCGAATCGGCCTACAGCCAGTGGCTCGACCGCATCCCCGTCGAGGAGGTGCGCCCGCGCTTCATCGATTTCGATCGCGACGTCCGCACCCTCCATCCCGCTGACGGCCTCACGCTCTACATCACCCCCAATCGCGTCAACAACATCTTCACCCTGAAGCTCTCCTACGCCATCGGCCTCATCGAGGAGCCGCGCCTGAAGCTGCTCACGGGTTACATCCCACTGCTTGGCACGGCCTCGCAGTCGTTCGAAGCGCTCCACACACGTCTGCAAACGCTCGGTAGCACGCTCGATTTAGACGCCGATGAGCATTGCCTCAACGTTAAGATCACCGGCTTCGATACGGCCTTCGACGAGACACTCGAGCTCGTCGGGCGCTTCATCGCAGGCGTGGAGCAGGACAACCGCAAACTCAAGACACTCATCGACGACGCGCGAGTGGCCGAAAAGGCCTTCTTCAAGTCAAACAACGAAGTCGCCGAGGCACTCTTTGAATACGTACAATACGGACACGCCTCGCAATTTCTCACCCGGCCCTCGCTGCGTGAAGTGAAGCACACCACAGGTCGCGCGCTCGTCGACCTCTTCCGGCAGGCTGTCCGCCGCGTGTGCACGGTGCATTATTGCGGCACACTGCCTCCAGAGCGCGTCTCCGAACGCACCCTCCGCGCCTTCGCCTCCGACATCCCCGTGCGCCTCGCCGCCACCTCCGACCCCTACCGCGACTTCGTCAGCTACGACCGGCCGCGTGTCTTCTTTTATCATATGCCCGATGTCTTTCAAAACATCATCTATGTCTACATGCCCTGCGATCCGCTGCCCACGCTCCGCGAGCGCCACACGGCCGACCTCTTCTCGCTCTATTTCGGCGAGGGTATGTCGTCGCTCATGTTTCAAGAGATCCGCGAGTATCGTTCGCTGGCTTATTACACCTCCGGCGCCTACCGCCTGCCGCCCTTCCGCCTCACCAATCGCCCCACGCGCTTCGTGGCCTACCTCTCCACCCAGTGCGACAAGACGATCGACGCCCTCGAAGTCTTAGACGCCCTGATCAGCCATATGCCCGAGCACCCCGAGCGCATCGATGCCCTGATCCGCACGGAGATCAACCGCGTCAACAACGCCTACCCCGCCTTCCGCGACATCTCGACCCGCATCGCTGACTTCCGCCGCGATGGCTACACGGCCGATCCCCACCGCGCCCTCCTCGACGACATCTGCCGCATGACGATGGACGACATCACGCGTTTCTATCGCTCACATGTCCGCGGCCGCACACCGGTTTACGTCGTCGTTGGCAACTTCCGTCGCATCGACAAACGCCGCCTCTCGGCCTTCGGCCAAATCACCCGTGTGCGCCACCGGGATTTCTATCGATAAGGGTAGTTAGAGGGTAGTCATACGAATCTATCTTTCATTACGCGCCAGCTACTTTTGTCGCACAGAATGACAGGAAGAAATGAAGTCAAGTGAATGCTGATCCTCAAAAATGGATGGAGGTTACTGCGTGTGAGCGGTAGTCATTATATATATATGGGAAAGGAGGGCGTACTTATCCAGTCTCTTTCCATGGATCAAAAGAAATGGGCTCAGGTCTTGCGGCTCGGATTAAAAAAGAAATGAATTTGAGGTAACCCAAAAACAATAGACATAAGATATGAAGCAAATCGAAATCATCATCGAGCGGAGTAAAGACTTCTGGTGGGCTTACAGTACCAATGCGGAAGGCATCAACGGGGGTGGCGAGACGGAAGAGGATGCACGACGCGAGGCTTTGCAATGCATCGAGCTGCAAAAGGAGTTCGGCAATCTGCCCCGACATGACACCTACGAACCCATCTTCCACTACGCCCCAGCCGAGGTTTGCAGCTACTGACGCGGCCTGTAGGCGGAAAAGAGGCGAATCTTCTTACTTTCTTTGCACCGTCTTTTATAGAGAGTTATGTATTAGCATGTATCACCAATCAAAAAATGAGAAACAGAAATGATCAAGCACTTTAGATTATCAGCAATGGCGCTCGCCTGCACGGCGCTGTTGCTTTCGGGATGCGGGGCCAGCAACACCGCAAAAGGAACAGCCATCGGTGTGGGCGGTGGAGCAGCTGTCGGCGCGGGCATCGGTAAGATAGCCGGCAACACGGCCCTCGGCGCCGTCATCGGAGCTGCCGTGGGTGGAGCCACGGGAGCCATTATCGGTAAGAAGATGGACAAGCAGAAGAAGGAATTGGAGAAGGTGCTTCCGGAAGAAACGAAGGTGGAAGTGGTGGAGGAAGAAGGCCACGCGCCCGCACTGCGTGTCACGTTTGACTCGGGCATCCTCTTCGCCACCAACTCGAGCACCGTCAGCGACGCCTCCAAGTCCGCCCTCCGCGACTTGGCTCGCAACCTTGAGAAGAACCCCGACACCGACCTGCGCATCGTGGGCCATACGGACAATACGGGCCGTGTGGACTACAACCAGAGTCTCTCCGAGCGGCGCGCCCAGAGCGTCTACAGCTACCTGATCGACCAGGGCGTGAGCAGCCGCCGCATGGTGTTCGAGGGCAAGGGCATCCATCAGCCCGTAGCCAGCAACAACACCGTTGCGGGGCGCGCACAGAACCGCCGCGTGGAGATCATGATCAGCGCCAACGAGAAGATGGTGAACGAAGCCAAACGTGAGGCCGGCGAACGGTAATCCGTCAGCATTCACAGCATACCTAAAAAGGCCCCGTCGGCAGCTTCGCCGGCAGGGCCTTTGGCTATTTACGGGGCGTGCCCTCTGCGATCACTTCTTCAGCCGTTTGAAGACGTAGACTGGACCGTCTATGGATGGATTGCGCCCTAACTTTAGCTCGTCTCCATCTATACGGTAGCTGAAGTATTTCCAACCGATAAAGAGGGTGCGATCCTTGCCCCACGGATGATAGCCGTAAGGCAGCTTGTTCCCAAGTGAAGTGCCAAATGGCTCCATCCCTGTGGTATAGACGAACTCATCCGAGCGGAAATCCACTATCTGTTCGCCAGGCTTAAATCCTCTTGGGGGCATTGCGTAACAGCGAAGATCGATCAGTGACCACGGCCCTATCAGCTCGGCGGGTGGCGTGGAGGCGATGAGCGAGAGGCCCTCGCGGAAGAGCAGATAGTCGCGCCCTTGGTTATAGAAGAGCTTTATCCGTCCGTCCATCTGTAGCTCGATGCGTTCCGCCGCATTCAGTGCCTCGACATACGTCTCGCCCACCTTGCTGCTTCCACCTACGTTCAGAGTATCTAACGAAACCACATGAGGCTCACGCGGTATCCGTAGACACTCTGCTTGGGGGGGCGCGGCCGCTTTTGTTTTTGGCGTGTACGGAGGGGAACCCTCGGTAAGTTTTCTATGCACTGCACAGCGTGCAACGTCTCAAAGGAGCCTCCATCAGCACTTCGCATCGTCTGCCACAGGCCGTCCCCGTCCGGTGGGCATTGGCATTTAGGATCTACCTTTGTTTTGTAATTAAACTGAAGAGAAGTCCCCCCTGCATGAAGAATCATCGAACTGGCTGCCTGACGCGATGCGTGCGGCGGTACCTGCTGAGCCTGATCGCGCTCGGTATCTTGTCGACCGGACACGGGTCGGCACAATCTATCCCCAAAGACATTCAACAGAAAGCCGGAGCATACCTCACCTCGTTGGCCAAACGGCGCGCCCATGTGGGCGGCGTCGGCATTGACTCCGTCCGGACAGACGGGCGGAGAGTCGTCTTTTATGCCGATGTCGGGCTGTCGTATATCCCTATGCGCGAGCCAGACGTGGACGACATCTATACCAACCTGCGGAAGATGCTCCTCAAGGCATACCGCGACTACGGCGTTGAGCTGCGCACCGACGGACAGCCCATCGAGGCGCTTGTGCCTGCCCTTTATCAGTCTAACGGAAAGAAGAAGATCGATCCGCCACGGGCGGAGTCAGGCAGGCCACTCGTCACGCGGCTATCTGCGCCGGTCACACCGAAGCACGGATTAGCCGGGCGACACCTCGCGCTATGGCAGAGCCACGGATTCTATTACGAACGCAAGCTCGGCCGCTGGGAGTGGCAGCGGGCACGCACGTTTGGCACGGTGGAAGATCTCTACACACAGAGCTACGTGTTGCCTTACCTCGTCCCCATGTTAGAGCGGGCGGGCGCCAACGTGCTCATCCCTCGCGAACGCGATACGCAGTCGGCCGAGATCATTGTGGACAATGACGGCTGCCGCAACCGATCGACATACACCGAAAAAGACGCGAAGGCGGCCTGGAGCACGGGCGACGACGCAGGCTTTGCCCACCGCCGCGACCGCTACACGGGCACTGAGAATCCCTTCCGCGAGGGCACCTACCGCATGGTGGAGAGCACGGCCAAAGGCAAGGAGAGTACGGCCGAATGGACACCGGACATCCCGCGCGCGGGGCGTTATGCCGTGTATGTTGCTTATCGCACCCTGCCGAACAGCACGGCCGAGGCGCATTACACCGTGCACCACAAGGGCGGCCATACGGAGTTTGCCGTCAACCAACGGATGGGCGGGGGCACCTGGATTTATCTCGGCCATTTTGATTTTGAAAAAGGGAGGAACGCGTCTGGGCGCGTGGTGCTGACGAATCGCACGGGGCGCAGCGGCGAAGTGGTGACGGCTGATGCGGTGAAGATCGGCGGGGGGCGAGGCAACATTGCCCGCGGGGTAACAGCGGAGAAGAAGGCTACGGCCAACGTGCGCAGCTCGTCTGATGATGAGGAGGAAGACGCCCCGACGACGCCCTACCCGAGCGAGACGAGCGGTTACCCGCGGTTCACCGAGGCGGCGCGCTACTGGATGCAATGGGCGGGTGTGCCAGACACGATCTATTCTCCCTCCGGCGGGCGCAACGATTACACGGACGACTACCGCGGGCGTGGCAAATGGGTGAACTACCTGGCGGGCGGCACCTCGGTGAACCCCGACGAGCCCGGCCTCGGCATCCCCATCGACCTGGCCTTTGCCTTCCACTCCGACGCGGGTACGACGACGAACGATTCGACGATGGTCGGCACGCTCGGCATCTTCTGCACCGACGTGTACGACGGCGTCTATACCGACGGCACCACGCGCTACGCCGCTCGCGACCTGACCGACATCATCCAAAGCACCATCGTGCATGATGTGCGTACGCTTTACGAGCCGCGATGGGTGCGCCGCGCGATGTGGAATAAGCCTTACTCCGAGGCTCGCACGCCACGCGTCCCGACGATGCTGCTCGAGCTCCTCTCTCACCAAAACTTCGCCGACATGCGCCTCGGCCTCGATCCGCGCTTCCGGTTCACCGTCAGCCGGGCTATATATAAAGGTATGCTGCGCTTTCTGGCCGACCGATACGGGCGGAAATACGTCGTGCAGCCGTTGCCCGTCGACCATATGAGCCTGCGCTTCGTGCATGGCGGCGAGGTGGAGCTCACGTGGCGCCCTGTGGCCGACCCCTTAGAGCCTACGGCCGAGGCCAAGCAATACATCGTCTACGTGCGCGAGGGCGACGGCGCGTTTGACAACGGCACTTTGGTCAGCAAACCCACCTTCCGCCATGCGCAACGTCCGGGCGAGGTCTACAGTTACCGGGTGACGGCTGTGAATGATGGCGGCGAGAGCTTCCCCTCGGAGGTGCTCGCGGCGGGGAGGGCCAAGCGGGAGCGCGGCGTGGTGCTCGTCGTCAACGGCTTCGACCGGATCAGTGCGCCGGACGATTTCGCCACGGACAGCATAGCGGGCTTTGCCGATTGGGCGGATCACGGCGTGCCCTACATCGAAGACATCAGCTACATCGGCCGCATGAAGGAGTTTCGGCGCTCAGCACAGTGGACGGACGACGATGCGGCGGGATTCGGCGACAGCCACTCGAACTATGACACGCTTGTGATCGCCGGCAACACCTTCGACTATCCCGCCCTGCACGGGCGCTCCATCCTCCGCGCCGGCTATTCGTTCGTCTCTTGCAGCAACGAGGCCGTCGAGGCGCGCATGGTGGAGCTGAAGGATTACCGCCTTGCGGACTACATCCTCGGCAAGCAGCGGCGGACGAAGATGGGCCGCGGGGGCGTCGTGCCGATGCAGTTTGAGGCCTTCAGCCGCGGGATGCAGCGGGCGATCACGGATTATTGCAAAGGCGGCGGGCGCATCTTCGTCTCCGGCGCCTACGTAGGCTCAGACCTCTTTGACAGTCCGACGGTCACGCCGGCCGATCAATACTTCGCCACGAATACCCTCCGGTTTAAGTGGCGCGTGGGCCAAGCCTCGTCCACGGGCAGCGTGCGTGGCATCGCCTCGCCCTATCCCACTTTCGACGGGACTTTTGCGTATTACGCCGAACCCAATGCGAAGGGCTACGTCGTGGAGTCGCCCGATGGTATCGAGCCAGCTGGCGAGGGTGGGCACACGGTGATGCGCTATGCTGAGACCCGCATCAGCGCCGGGGTTGCCTATGCCGGAAAGTATCGCACTTGCATCTTCGGTTTCCCCTTCGAGGCCATCCAAAAGGCCTCCGACCGCGATCGCGTGATGGCCGCGGTCTTAGGATTCTTAGATGAGCGATAAGTGGGACTCATTTCCAGAGTCTCGAAATGACCTCTCCCAAGGGTTGGATCCATTTTCCCAGCGGGAAAACGACCTCTCCCGAGGGTCGGATCCATTTTCCCAGCGGGAAAACGACCTCTCTCGAGGGTCGGATCCATTTTCCCGGTGGGAAAACGACCTCTCCCGAGGGTTGGATC
>CAUPYF010000036.1:0-11373 GCA_963515435.1 uncultured Tannerella sp.
TCAATGGCGTTTTACGAAAATGTTAGGCCGGAAACTACAGTGTAGTTCGGGCCTTGCACATAGGGATGGGGGAGAAACTACAGTGTAGTTCGTTTTTTTCAATTCTTATAGTCAAGCAGAAATGATCCCACGAATGTGTACCCGATGATGCGGCCCGAAGAGCCGCATCGGCTACCCCCAATTATTCGCAATCCATTTTTATTCGACTATAAAAAGGGCTAAAGGGGCAGTAAAACGCTTCACTTCGGCGTTATATGAAAAGTCATATTTTTGCTGCCCTTGTTTTCAGGAGGAAAAAACAGAGGAGAAAAAACAATGCAACAAACCGATTTCAGTCAATTTCAAAAGTTTCTCTCGGAAACGGACGGATACTTTCACGTGCTCGAACAGCAGATTCCGGTAGAGCGACAGATGGAGTACTTCAAATACTCCAACCAGCTAAAACTGGAGAAAATACCCTGGATAGAGGACGAACTCGAAGGATACGAAATCGATTTATACAACCCCGAATCAACCGAGGTATACAAGCGTCGCATCTTGACCCTTTTTGCCATTTCGAGCAGTGTGGCCGCTTACCGTCGGTTAGAGCACTACGTGCGCGTGGCCGCCCCCGAAGTGCAGGACTGGGCCTACATGGCGCTTATGGAGGGGCGCATCATACTCGAGTCCGAACTCTCTGATGAAAAGCAGATTTACATCTCCACCGGGCTGGGAGGTAAGGGGCAGAAGTTGCGCTTCTACATGCTCTTCCCCGCAGCCGAGGGCATGGCATTCGAGGGCTTCCGGCGCGGCGTCATCGAGCGTGAGTTCTCCTTTGCTCTCCAACACGCCGGCTGGGACATCGAACGCCTCACGATCCATCCGGACTACGCCGAACTCGTCACCCTCATGCCCCTTCGCACCAACCCGAAAGCTCTGCTCGACAGCATCATCAGCGAATGCAATCAGTATGGCAACTTCATGGCCAAAACATATACCCTCACCAACGTTAAGGAAATGAGCGAGGAGGAAATTCGTGCCACCATACGCGGCAGTCGCGGAAAGAATTTCTTGGAGGAAGAGCAATGAAAGCGAGCAGTCTTTCGATCATCGTTCCCTGTTACAACGAGGAGGCCGTGATAGCCGAGTCATATCGACGCACTCGTGCCGTCGTTGATCGTCTGCCCTGCAAGGGCGAAATCATCTACATCAACGACGGCAGTCGTGACGGCACTCGCCGTATGCTCGACGCACTCGCAGCGCAGGATCCAAGGGTGAAAGTGATCCACTTTTCGCGCAATTTCGGCCATCAGCCCGCGGTCTCAGCCGGCATCCATCAGTGTACCACCGACCGTGCCGTGATCATGGACGCCGACCTACAAGACCCGCCCGAGCTGATCCCCGACATCCTCTCCCTCTGCGACCGTGAAGGGGCTAACAGCGTCTATTGCGTCCGTCGTTCACGCGAAAAAGAGACCTTCTTTAAGCGCTTCACCGCACGCTTGTTTTATCGCACGATGAACCGCATGAGCGAAGTGGAATTCCCTCTCGACACAGGTGATTTTCGCCTCATTGATCGCAAGATCATGGACCAGTTCAATCGCCTGTCCGAACATGGGAAGTATATCCGTGGCCTTGTCAGCTGGATTGGGTTCAAGCAAGTGCCCTTCTATTATGAACGCAAGGCGCGCGTGGCTGGCGAAACGAAATACCCGCTGAGCAAAATGCTTCGCTTCGCCTCCAACGCCCTACTCTATTTTTCCAAGAAACCCCTGCGATTAGCCTCGAGCCTTGGGTTCTTAGCTGTTGTAATCGGCATTCTGTTAGCCCTTTGGACACTGTTGGGCAAAGTCTGCGGCTTCAGCCACGCCGAGACCGGCTGGAGTTCCATAATGACGGCCATCATCTTCTTCGGCGGTGTGCAATTGCTCACCATCGGTGTTTTGGGGCAATACATCGGTGTTCTCTTCGACGAGATCAAGAACCGCCCCGAATACATCATCGACGAGCGGCGCAACTGCTCTGACCCGGAGCGCTCTGCTGACACCGCACCCCGTCCTTCCACAGAAAAAAATGGATAACCCACATTTTCTTTCTTACGAAAGTTGCGTATTCAAAAAATCCGCCCCTTCTTTGCGCCCGCATCCGAGAGGGCAGAAATCCTCCTCACCGGATCAGGAAAAATTCAACGAAGGATAAAAAGGAGAACTGAATGAAGAAGATTACCAAAATATGGACGGGCGCCCTGATGCTTTGCGCATCCGCCATGTTCCCCTCTATGGTGAGCGCTCAGCGCGTGAATGCCTTCACGGTTGAGCAGCAAAACCGAATAGATTCTCTGAAGCGAGGATATATCAAGCAAGGAATCCCCGCTCATTGGGCCGAGAAACGCGCCACAATGATTGTGGAAAATGAGAGTGAGGCAAAATTGCGCTCCTCGTCCCGGCTTGTAACTCCTCATCCGGGAAGTATTAGGATTGATCGTGGGGCGACGCCAGGTTCGTATTCTTCTTATCATACTGCTGTCGATCAAAATGAGTATGCGAGATATTTAGTGACTCATGTGTTGTTAAACAATCCGGCAGCGACCTCAGCCATTTCTAATGTGCATTTTTATGGCACATATGGGCCTGCCGATCAGCGCTCCTTGGCTTATTTTGAATACGATGGAAGTGATTTCCCAATTGAGAAAGGCCTCATCCTCGCAACAGGTGATGTGTTAGGTGTTTCTGGGCAATGCGCGGAGGGGCCTAACGATCAAGCGGGGTCTGCTTTGTCTAATAATGGAACGCATATAATGACAGGAGACCCGGATTTGTCGCCATTAGTTGCACCACATGGCGTGATGGACGGGAGCTATTTGGTATTTGATTTTAAGCCGTTTAAATCGGAGGTGACATTTGATTTTGTCTTTGCTTCTGAGGAATATCCACAATATTCTAATTCGTCTTTTAATGACATCTTTGGCTTTTTTGTGACAGAACTTCCTTCTGGTGCTCCAAATAATATTGCCAAATTTCCTGATGGACATACTCCAGTTACTATCAATAACTCTAATTGGGGTAATACATCTTCGAGTAATAATAATAGTACGAGTTTAGGGGTGCCTCTTTCTGATGCGGTTAATCATCAGTGGCATAAGCCGGTGTATCAAGGAAGCTCGGTTATGGAATATGGAGGTCGTACAATTAAATTGACGGCAAAGGCTAGTGATCTGTCTACTTCTAAGAAGTATCGTTTGGCTTTGAAGGTTGCGAATGTTAGTGATCAGGCGTGGGGCTCCGCTGTCTTCCTCTCAAATCTTGACTTAGGCGCACCGACGCTCGGACTTGACACGCCTTATATGGGTGCATGGAATAGGGCATGGGACGAACAAGGGAAAGATCATCTCTATTGTGATTGTATTCAAACGTTGAAACTGAGTTTTATCCCTGCTGCATTTGATCGCAAAGTTGTCCTTTCTTATTTGGGTATTGCATCGAAGGAAAACATCAGAAAAGCAGATGGATCACCACTGCCTGATACGTTGAATCTGAAAGCCGGCGAAGAACTGATAACTTTCCCAATTAAGGTCTTAACCGTCCCTGCCAAGGATAATGGGAAAGAAGGCGCAATCAAGGCTTGTATCGTAAATGGAGATTGTGACACAGTGATGAACAAGTCGACTGGAAACTTCTTCAGGTTTTATAATGGTATCCAGACTAATATTGATTTCGTTGAGCCGGGACCGCACTATCCGGGGAGGTTTAAACTAAATATCACGGGAGGGTCGAATAAGGTCTATCGCAGTATCGACAATGGTTTACACTGGGAGTTTGCTCGTGATACAGCAACCGGAGAAGAGCGCCCTTTTACCTACGATCAGATAGATTACTTCACCGCCAGCGACCGCAACGTTTGGCTACGTGAGCCCAATGCTTGTGCTGAGGTGAAATTCTTCCACTTTACCAAAGACTCGTTGAATGGACCTGTTTTACCGAATCATCCGCGATTGGTAACGATGCCCGAAGTGCCGGGATTAGTTTCGAGCTATGCCCCGGGATACCATTACGTGAATTCAGGAAGCGATCTTACGTTCCGTGTGATGCCTACGGGTGTGAATGCCGGTAAAGTGCCTGTGGTGGAGACGGGTAGAACGTCAATTCCCGATAAGCAAGGTGTACGTGTAGTCAGCAATGGGGATGGGACTTATACGGTAACGATTTTCCGGATACGTGAGGCAATTGATCTGCGGATCTCTTTTGTCAAGAATCCAGATAGCAATGTGGAAGCTGATGGTACGTCGATATACACAGACCGTGGAGTGCTCTATGTGACGACTCCCGCGGATAACACGGCCAGAGTTTATAATGTAAGCGGCGCGTTGGTGCGCACGCTGAAACTCTCTGCTGGCGAAACGATTCGCACGGCGCTTCCGGCGGGCTTCTACGTAGTGGCTTTGGATAATGGAAATACGCATAAAGTGATTGTGAAGTAAGTGTATTAACTTACTACTAAGGATATAAGAGTTGAGTCTGTAAAGATTTTAGTTTCATAGCTTTTTTTGTGGGAGGCCCTGGGGCGTGATGTCTCGGGGCTTCTATTTTTTGTATACCTACCTCAGCACGAAAAGGGAGAGGCGATTACGACGTGTGACCCCAAAATGAAAGAGGCTCGTAAGACGATGATGCTTACGAGCCTTCTTGCTATTTATGTATGTGGGAGGAGTTTATCGTCGGGCGAGGTAACGCTCCAGTCCTTCATGGCGCAGGCGACAAGCGGGACAATGTCCACAACCGTCGCCAAGGACGCCGTTGTAACACGTGAGGGTCTCGCGGCGGACAAGATCGAAGACACCGAGGCGGTCGGAGAGAGCCCAGACGTCGGCCTTGTCGAGCCACATAAGTGGCGTATGGATGACGAACTGTGCATCCATTGCCAAGTTGAGCGTGACGTTAAGCGAGCGGACAAACGTGTCGCGGCAGTCAGGATAGCCACTGAAATCGGTCTCAGAGACGCCCGTAACGAGGTGACGGATGCCACGTTCGGCAGCGTAGACAGCGGCCATACTCAAGAAAAAGAGATTACGACCGGGTACGAACGTGTTTGGTGGGCCCTCTGCGGGTTTCTCGCTGTCCATGAGAATGCGGGTGTCGGTGAGTGCGTTCCTTCCAAGCGTGGCGATGAAAGACGCATCGAGCACGTCCCACGTTACATCAGCCGTGCGGGCGATACGTTGCGCCACGTTGACCTCCTCACGGTGCTTTTGCCCGTAGAGGAAGGTCAGCGCACGGACCTCTGCGAAGTGTTCCTTGGCCCAAAAGAGGCACGTGGTGGAGTCTTGTCCACCACTGAAAACGACGAGCGCGGCGTCGTGACGTGTGCCGGTTTTCATAGCTCCTTAATCTTCCAAACGTTGTATGAGATACCCTCGTCGTAGGTGTCGGTTTCGTCGACGCGCTTGATGTAATGCACCACGCGGATGGTGACGGGCAGGATGAGGATCTCGTAGAGCGTCTTGAGCAGTGCCTGCACAGCGATCATCTTCAGTAGCTCATCGGCCGGGATAATTCCACCGAAAGCGATGGGGAAGAAGAGGAGCGAGTCTGCACTTTCGCCCACCAACGTGGAGAGGATGGCGCGCGCTGAGAAGTTGCGGCCTGCAGACCGGATCTTCATGCGGCTCATCACATAGGCGTTGAGGAACGACCCAACGAGGAAGGCCAGCAGGCTGGCTGCGGCAATGCGTGGAGCGAGTCCGAAGACGAAATTGAAGGCCTCCTCGCCCTCCCAAAACGGTGCGGCGGGTAGCATGACGGCTACGCGGCTGAGGATGATAACGAGGAAGTTCATCGCAAAGCCGAGCCAAATGATGAGGCGTGCCTTGCGGTAGCCCCAGACTTCGGCGATGCAGTCGTTGATGATGTAGGAGATGGGGAAGACGAGCAGTCCGGCAGTGACGGAGAGGATGTGCCCGCCGGGCATTTGCCAAAGCCTCACGACTTTGGTCTCTAACAGGTTGGACGCTACGAGGCAGGTGCAGAAGAGCACGCCGAGCATCATAAAAGAAACGGATACTTTACTTTTCATTTATCTTGTTTTTTACGTGGTGTTCAAGCACACGGGGGATAGGGGAGACTGAAAGATCAGCCTCGGGGCGCAAAAGTAGATAAACCTCAATCGGTCGAAAGAATACACGCGTTTGTCTCAGACAAACGGCTCCGCCCGCAGGTGGGGCTGTTCATTATTAGTTTTAAGATTTGCCCCTACTCAAGCCCATATTTTGCTAAGATCTCTGAAACGGATCTACCTTTGCGTTACAAGAAGTGATAAATAAGAGATTACCTTCATGAAAAAGATGTTCATTTTCTGGATGATCGCGATCACGTGCGTGGCCTGCGGCACGACGAAGGAGACGCAGCTCGTGATCCTTTCGACCAACGATATGCACGCACATATCGACGATTACGCGAAGGTGGCGGCCTTCGTCGACGCGGAGCGGCGGGCACACCCGGGGCGTGTCGTCGTGCTCAGCGGTGGCGACCTTTTTTCGGGCAACCCCGTGGTGGATCATTGCGATCGGCCCGGCAAGGGCTTCCCCATCATTGACCTCATGAACCGCGTCGGATACCGCGCCTCGGCCGTCGGCAACCACGAGTTTGACTACGGCCAGCGTGCCCTCTCCGATCGCATCCGGCAGGCCGCGTTCCCCTTCCTCTGTGCCAACATGCACGTGGATGAAGGCGCCGAAATCCGGCAGCCGGAGCCATCTACAGTGATCAAAGTCGGGCGATTGCGCATCGGCATCATTTCCGGCATACAGGTGGAAAACATCAGCGGGCGGCTCATCCCGTCGTCGCATCCGAGGCGGCTCACCGGCCTAACGTTCACCGAACCAGTGGAGGAGCTCACGAAGCTGCGCGGCATGCGGAAGCGCTGCGACGTTTTCCTCGCGCTTAACCATATGGGCGTGGAGGAGGACAAGAAACTGGCCGCACGCATGCCGGAGCTCGACCTGATTGTGGGCGGACATTCGCACACGCGCCTCGATACGGGCGTGGTGGTCAACGGCGTGCTCATCACTCAGGCGGGCGAATACCTGAAGTTCGTCGGGCGGACGCTGCTCACGCTGCGCGGACGCAAAGTGATCAGCCGGCGCAACGAGCTGATCCCCGTGGCCAGCATGACAGCAGAGGACGCGGAGGTGAAGGCCGAGATCAAGAAGTTTTACGACGAGTCGCCGCTGAACGAGGTGATCGGCCGTGTCGCGGCGCGCATCGAAGGTAAAGAAGGGCTTGGCAATCTGATGACGGACGCGGAAGCGGCGGTGAATGGGGCGGATTTCGCCTTCCAAAACTCCGGCGGCATACGCATCGCGGCGCTCGAGCCGGGCGATCTGACGGCCAAGAGGGTCTACGAGATGGATCCCTTCGGCAATGGAGTGGACATCGTGGAGCTGACGCCGGCTGAGATGCGCGAGCTGATCCGTGTGTCACACCGATATAATAAGCGCCGGAATGCCGTCGACCTGCTCGTCTCCGGCATGACCTATAAACTATACACGAAGGGCGGCGAGGTGGATCGCATCGAAATGTCGCTGCCTGACGGCCGGCCACTCGAGGAGGGCAAGTACTACCGTGTGGCACTGAACGACTACATCGTGTCGGCCTACAAGTTTCCGCATGCACGCCCGGCGAAGCCCACGGGCAAATCGTCCGAGGAGGCCATCATCGAATACATCCGCAGTCGCAAGGAGATCGTACCGCAAGGGCCACGAACGGAGCTGATCGAAGAATGAATAAGAAGGGGGGGGCGAAGCGCATGAAGGCTTCGTTGCCGCCCCTTCAATTTAAGCGGGCGGACTGAAAGCTGCCTCTTCCCTTTGTTTCTAACTACATTATTGTCATACACTAAAAACACATTGATCATGAAAAGAATTTATCTGCTACTGTTAGCAATGATCTTGCCGGCCATCGCATCGGCACAGATCACGACGTCCGCCATCGGTGGAAAGATCGCAGACCAAGAGGGCGAAGCGCTCATCGGCGCCGCCATCGTGGCCGTGCATGAGCCTTCGGGCACGCAGTACGGCGCCGTCACGAACGTCGACGGTCGCTATTCGATCGAGGGTATGCGCCCCGGCGGGCCGTACAAGATCACCATGTCGTACGTCGGGCTGAAGTCCGTCGAGTATCGCGACGTGACGCTCCAATTGGGCGAAATGGCGACGCTGGACGCGGTGCTCCGCGACGACTTGACGCTGAACGAGGTGGTCGTCACCGCCGCCTCGTCGAAGTTCACGGGACTGAAGACGGGCGCCTCGACGAACGTCTCCAAGCAACAGCTGCAGCTCCTGCCCTCCATCAACCGCAGCTTGACGGACTTCACGCGTATGTCGCCTTACTCGGGCGGCGGCACCGTGATCGCCAGCCGCGACGGACGTACGAACACGTTCACCGTCGATGGGGCGAACCTGAACAACAACTTCGGCCTCTCGGGCACCCTGCCCGGCGGCGGTAACCCGATCTCGCTCGACGCTATCGAGGAGCTTCAGGTGGTCGTAGCGCCCTTCGATGTGCGCCAAACGAACTTCATGGGCGGCGGCATCAACGCCATCACCAAGTCGGGTACGAACACCCTCAAGGGTACGGCTTACACCTACCACCGCAACGAGAGCTTGCGCGGGAACACCGTCGACGGTCACGACCTCGGCGACCGCGCTCGCGAACGCACCGAGACGTACGGCTTCACGCTCGGCGGACCGATCATCAAAAACAAGCTCTTCTTCTTCATCAACGGAGAGTATGAGAACTCGCCCAACCCGATCACGAAGTATCACGTCTCCACCGACGGCGTGGGCAACGGCGCCACGCAAACCTCACGCGTCACCGCCGCCGACATGGAGGCCTTCGCCAAAATCCTGCGCGATCGCTACGGCTACGATCCCGGCTCCTACACCGACTTCAGCGACGGCGGCACGAAGAACTACAAGGCTCTCGCCCGTTTAGACTGGAACATCAATGACGCACACAAGCTCAGCGTGCGCTTCAACTATACCACGAACACGCACATGAATCCCACAAACGGCTCCTCGACCGTCGGATCACGCGCCACGTCGAACCGCATTTCAGACAAAGCGATGGCCTTCCGCAACGCTTGCTATGGCATGGACAACAACGTCTGGTCAGTCACTGGCGAGCTCAACAGCCGCTTCAGCAATACGCTTCAGAACCGCGTGCTCTTCACCTATTCCGACATCCACGACAAGCGCAGTTCCAACTCCAAGCCCTTCCCCTTCATCGACATTTGGGACGGCAAGGGCAATGCTTTCATGTCAGCCGGCTACGAGTTGTTTACTTGGAACAACGAGGTAAAGAACAACGTTGTGAACCTGCAAGACCACGTCACGTGGACTCTCGGTGCCCATCGTCTCATCGGCGGCCTCAACTTGGAGTATCAGAGGGCCGGAAACTCCTTCATGCGTTTCGGAACAGGATACTATAAGTACGCATCCTTCGAAGATTTCAAATCCGGCGCCGCGCCAATCGCCTTCGGTCTGACGTATGGTTATAACGGCCAGAAAAACCCGATCGCAGAGGTAGCCTTCCTGCAATCCGGTCTCTTCGTACAGGATGAGTGGAACCTTACCGACCGCTTCAAACTGACTTACGGCTTGCGTGCGGATATGATCAACTTCTTGACCAACATCGAAACGAATCAGGCTTACCTGAAACTCGACTGGCGCGACCACTTCGTAGCTAAGAACGACCCGAACTACGCCTCCTTTCAATCGCCGCGTGTCAACACCGGCGAATGGCCCAAGGCCTCCGTGCTCTTCTCGCCTCGCGTGGGATTCAATTATGACATCAACGGCGATCGCTCCGTCGTCATCCGTGGTGGTACGGGCATCTTCACCGGCCGCATCCCGCTGGTCTTCCTCACTAACATGCCGACCAACAGCTCGATGATCCAAAACACAATCACCGTGACCGACGCCAAGACGTTAGAGAAATTCAAAAACAACATGCTGACCGATGTAGATCAGATGATCAAACTCCTCGACGCCCCCACGACACCAATCTACAGCAATCCAGCCTCCACCGCTTCGCGCGCTTCGGTCGTAGGCATTGCCAAAGATTTCAAGATGCCGCAGATTTGGAAGAATACGCTCGCAGTGGACTACACACTGCCCGTATCCTTCCCCCTCACCCTGACCGTAGAAGGGATGTATAACAAAGACATCCAAGCCGTCGTGATGCGTAACTGGAACATCGTAAACAATGGCAACGTAGGTCGCTTCTCCGGCCCCGACAACCGCTTGGATTACTCCAACTCTACCACAGGTAATTACCAGGTGAACAAAAACGTGACTGGTGGCGCCATCATCCTCGACAACTCCACTAAGGGCTACAGCGCCTCCTTCAATGCGATGGTGACAGCCGAGCCGATCAAAGACTTGAACGTCATGTTCTCCTACACCCACCAATGGGCCAAGGAGTTGACCGGCCTGCCAGGAAATCAGGCTTACTCCACGTGGCAGAGCCTCTACTCCGTGGACGGCCCGAACAACTCCGAGCTGCATAACTCGGAGTATCTCACCCCGAACAAGCTCATCGCCTCCTTGACGTATCGTAAGGACTATGGCCGCTACTTTGGCACCTCCATCGGACTCTATTATGCCGCCTACTCCTCCGGCATGTACAACTACTGCTACAGTAACGACATGAACGGTGATAAAACCTCCTTCGACCTCATGTACATCCCTCGCACAAAGGACGAGTTGAAGTTTGTCGATAAGAACGGTTTCACCGCTCAGCAGCAAGCTGACGCCTTCTGGCGTTTCGTGGAGCAGGACAAATACCTGAGCGCCCACAAAGGCGAATATGCCGAGGCGTACGGCGCCGCCTTGCCTTGGGTGCACCGCTTCGACCTGAAGGTGACGCAAGACTTTCGCCTACGCGTCAACAAAGCCATTCACACGCTACAGCTCTCCTTCGACGTACTCAATATCGGCAACCTCCTGAAGAGCTCTTGGGGCGTGACGCAGACCACTGCTCCCTGCAACTACGGCAAGATCCTCACCTACGAGGGCAAGGATGCCAACGGCACCCCCACTTACTCGATGGGCTACCGCACCGTCAACAAGCAGAAGGAGCTCTACAGCCGCACTTACGAGCCGTATCAGAACAGCTCCAACTGCTGGCAGATGCAGATCGGCGTGCGCTACATTTTCAATTAACCTCACGTAATCCCCCCGTGGAACCGACGTGCCCCTGGCTATAAACAGCGAGAGGGAGGCGATGTATATCGTCTCCCTCTTTTTTTGCATGTAAGGCCGCCACGGATAGACATCGGTATTTTGAGACCTTTGCATGGCAATTGGTGCGTATTTTGTTTATTAATTCATTGTATAAC
>CAUPYF010000037.1:0-11372 GCA_963515435.1 uncultured Tannerella sp.
TGGGGGAATGGCAAGAGTTCCCCATCGATGTACCGGAGGTGCCCCAGCTGCCAGCGGCGGGGAAGGCTTATGCCGATAGTTGCACTTACGATCATGCGACGCGCACCGTCACCGTGCACGCTCGCAATGCGCAGGCGGGCGAAGTGAAAGACCCGGAGGGGGAGACACGGCAGTTTACGATCAACGTGCCGGAGCCACCCGCGCTGCCGGATGCGGGCAAACCGTACGTGGAGGGCTTCACGTTTGACGCCACGACGAAGAAGGCGCGCATGCGGGCGATGAATGCCCGGGCGGGCGAGGTGAAGACGCCGGAGGGCGATTGGCAGGAGTTCGAGGTGGTGCTGCCGCCGGTGCCCGAGCAGGTCTCGGGCGTGGTGTATGAATACCACGTAACGAACATGTCGCAGAACCCGATGTTCGTTTCGGCGGACGATGAGAGTAAGCCGGGCGAGGTGTATGGCATGGTGTCGGCTCATCTGAATGGCGACGATGGCTCTGGCCAGCTGCCAATGGCGTCGGTTTATTCGTACGTAAAGCCTTTCCCGGCGGGGATAAAGCTCTCCCTGCGCCCGCTTCAGGACGGCCTTTCGGGGACGCCGGACTACTCGGAGCCTACGCTTTCCGTCTCTGGCAGCACTCTGATGATAAGCCGAATAGTGACGATTACGTAACCTCGTGTACACGCCGCTGCGGGCAGTATACCTTTGCGAGGTTATGTCATACAAACAGGCGCCGCACATGAAAGTGCGGTATTTCTTTTCTTCAGGTTTGTGACTCGCTGAATCAGCACATCCGGAGGGGCCTCGACGGGATGTCGGGGCCTCTTTTTTTTTGTGTTAACGATCGAAATAGAATCGAGCTGTTTTCTGTTTGCTCTATGTATATATTTGATATATAGTGTTTTTCGTCTTTGTGTCAGTTCGTCTGGGGGGCGTGTGGTCGCTGGTTCGAATCCAGTCACCCCGACAATGAGAGAAAGCCTCTTAAATGCTTAGTATTAGAGCATTTGAGGGGCTTTCTTTATGGCCGGACGGGGTGAGGCCTTATATGTCAAACGCTCTCGTCGTCTGAAAATCTATCCGAAATGAACTCAGAGGAAGGAGAACGACTTATAGGATCAAAAAGTCTCGTCGGAAAAGGAAATACCGACGGGACTTTTCAATTAATACATTCTCTATAGAAATGCCTTATTGGCGGAGAGGGAAGGTGTGACCCCGGTGCGACTCAAACGCACGACCTTCAGAACCGGAATCTGACGCTCTATTCAACTAAGCTACGGGGCCGATCGTGCCGCAAAGATAACCAAAGGATCGACAAACGGCCGGTATGGTTTTTCTGTTTGAGCCTCGAGACTCTATCTTTGCCTCCAGCCGATCCGACGACGACAAGTTGCATTTCGACGGTATTTAAATTGTAAATAGAAACGAAGGAGATCATAATATGGACGTAAAAATGGAGCCGAGTTGGAAGAAGCGACTGGCCGACGAGTTTGAGAAGGATTATTTCGTACGACTGACCGATTTTGTACGCGAGGAGTATCGACGAGCAACGGTTTATCCAAGCGGGCCAAACATATTCAATGCTTTTGCACACTGTCCGTTCGACCGCGTGAAGGTGGTCATCATTGGGCAGGATCCGTACCACGAGCCAGGGCAGGCACATGGGCTTTGTTTCTCTGTACAGGACGGGACGTCTTTCCCGCCGTCGCTAGTCAACATCTTCAAGGAAATCACTGACGATGTGGGCCGACCGATGCCTATAAGCGGTGATTTGGCACGTTGGGCGGATCAAGGGGTATTGTTGCTTAACGCCACTCTGACGGTACGGGCACACAGCGCCGGCTCGCACCAGGGGCGGGGGTGGGAGACCTTCACCGACGCCGCAATCCGCTGCCTGAATGCCGAGCGTAAACACATTGTTTATATGCTCTGGGGGGCGTATGCGCAGAAGAAGGGGTCGTGCATTGACACGTCATGCAATTTAGTGCTCACCTCGCCGCATCCCTCACCGCTGTCGGCCCATCGGGGCTTCTTCGGCAATCGGCACTTTAGTCAGGCCAACGATTATTTGGTGGCTTTGGGAGAGGCACCCATCGATTGGTGATCAGAGAAACTCCTTTAACGTGAGTTCGACGTAAGAGAGGGCTCGCTTTTTCGATAAACGGTCTGAAAAAACGAATCTATTCTTGCGTCGAGCTCATGCTATATATATGTGCAAACGGCGGCGCCGAAGCTCAGAACGAGAACTGCATCTTGAAGCGTACGCCGCTGTTGGGCGTGTGTGGGTGGTCGCGGTAGGAGAGGCGCCAGACGTAGTCCACGCGGACGAGCTTAAGGATATTGTCGAGGCCAACGCTGAGCTCCATGTAAGGATGGCGGTCCATGAGGTAGGTGTTGGAGGGGAAGGAGTAGAGGTCGGCTTTGTCGGTGAGGAAGGGGTTGTTCTTATCCGTGAGCGTGCCGTACCAGCCGCGGAAGGCGACGACCTCGCGCAGTTGCAGGCGCTTCAGGAGCGGCAGGCGGTTGAGGAGTGCGCCGTTGAGGAAGTAGGTGGCCTCCCATGAGACAAAACGGTCGTTGATGAACTCCATCGGATCCATCAGGGCGTAGCTTTCGGGCTCGATAGAGTATGACAAGTTGGCATTCGGGATGATGAGCAGCGGGTAGGGCACGCGATCCCAAACGGCGCCGGCCTGACCGTAGAGGTCGATGTAGCCGAAGGGCGAGAGCCAAAAGCGCTTGCGGATGCCAAGCTCGGTGCGGTTGTAGTTATGCTCGGTGCCAAGGATACCGCGGTGGGCGAAGGTGTGGGCGAAGGTGATGATGGGCGCATCGAGCGTGATGGGATAGCGGTAGTTGCGCGACTGGTAGAACTTTTCGTTGGGCGCCCAGCGGATGCTGACCTCCAACTGCGCGGATTGATAGTGTGTTACGGGCTCCGTGGTGCCGTCCGTGTGGAAGCGTTGGAAGGGTACGTAGCGGGTGGCCCACTCAGTGCGGTGGCGCAGGGCGATGCCGTAACCGAGGCCATTGTAACGCTCATGATAGTAGCTCACTTCGGCGTTGCGCATGTAGGTGATGAGGTTGTTTCGGCGGCGCTTGAGCATCATAAAGACATTGTCGGGGTTGGTGTAGAGGTAGTGCTGGCCGATCTGATTGATGTCGTAGCGGTACTTGGCGCGGAGGTAGTGGAAGGGGAACTCCTTGCGGAAGTTGCGCTTCTTATTGAAGGAATATTCGGCCAGAATGTCACCCTTCAGCTTCTTGTCGCCCGCGCCATAGGCTACGTAGCCGTCGATGAAGAAGCGGTTACTGAGGGCGGTGGTTGTGGTGCCACCGAAGCGATAGCGAGCGCCCTCGAGCGTGTTGCCGCTGATGAAGGTATTGACGGGGCCGAACTCCACGGAGCTGTTCTTCTCGATGGGTTGCACGTAGCCACCGATCAGTGCGCCGGCCACCTTCTCCGTCCAGTAGAAGAGAGGCACGCGGCGCAGCTGGGCCATCATCCGCTCGACTGACGTTTGGCGGGTGGCGCCGCCGGTAGTGTCGCCTTGTTGCTGTCGCTGCTGTTGCCAGTAGTCGTCCGAGCGGCGGCGCGCCTCCTCGGTCTCCATCACGGGGTTGTTCTCGCGGAAGACGGACGCGTCGTCAGGCGCCCGGAACGAGTGGTCGCGGTAGAGGCAGATGCGGCGCGCGTAGGTGCCTTTGCTCTTGGCGCGGAGGCGGAATTCGACGGTGATGTCGTTCTTGAGGATCAGGCGTGTGCCGTCGTCGGTGCGGCGGAAGTCTTGCTCGATCTGCATGAAGTCGACATAGTTCAGATTGATATGTTTGGGCACGTTCAGGCGGACGCGGCGGACGAAGTAGGCGGAGTCGAGCGTGACGTAGAGGTGGCCGGTGAAGCCGAACGACTCGGAGTTGAAGGGCACGAAGCTGAGGTCAGCACAGCGTTCGCCATCGATCTCGACCGTGTCCGTGAGGTAGTATTTATAGAAGGAAGGGCCGAAGGAGGCCAGCGGGCTGACAAAGCGCTGGAGGAAGAGGGGGATGTTGTCTTGAAAAACGTCGGGCTCGCGGAACACCTCATCGATAAACTGCGTGATGCCATCTTCCGAAAAGAGCTCGACGAGCCCCGCGCGCTTGACGCCTTGCACCACACGGCGCTCCGCGTGTGGAGAGCGACGGTAGTAGGTGTGCTCGATGCGCTCCTCGTTGTAGAGCGGCAGGATGGGCTTGCCAGAGACGCGGGAGGTGTCGATGTAATCGAAGATGAAATCGATGCGGCGATAACGCTTCTTGCCACGCTCCTCGGTCTCGTCGAAGTCGTTTTTGGCGAAGATCTTCTGGTCATACGTGTCATAGCTAAAGAAGTCGTGGTTGCGGGGGCTGTTGAGCGTGCGGCGCTCGATGACGTTCCGGACAAAGTCCACGGCGGGGTTGCGGCGGGAATAACGTTCGCGTCCGGGACGGACGACGACATCTGTGAGCGTGTACGTAGTGGGCCGGAGCAGGATGGTCAGGCGATTGGCGCCCACGAGTGAGCGTTCGTAAGTTTCATAACCCAAATAAGAGACGCTGAGGGTGCGTGCTGCGGTCTCGGCTTGCAGGGTGAAGCGGCCGTCGTTGTCGGTGACGGTACCGATGGTCGTTCCTTTCAGCATCACGGCGACGGCTGGCAGTGCCTCGCCCGTCGCGGAGTCTTTTATGATGCCCTCGACGTGCACCGTGTGCTGCGCCTGCATGACACATAGAGAGAGGGCCGTAAACAGTGTGCAGAATATTCTTTTTGTCATTCTCCTTCTTTCTTCTTTGGACAATCTGATCAAATCAGGGTGCGAAAGTCGGACATTTAGAACGGAAGAGCGAATAACTAATCGGGAGCCTGACAATCGTGAGGATAGGCTTTGCCTCCGAGTTTCCCCCAAAAAACACGCCAGCCCTTTGGCCTCTCCTTAATGGAGGCGTTAAGAGGGAGAGAGAATCCTATAAAAGACGAAAAAGCACAGGCCTACGGGCAGCGCGCCGGAGCAGGGCAGGCAATTTCTCTACTTTTGCCCCGGATAATCCTCTATATGAACTATAAACAGAATATGAAAATCGGATATTTTTTTCTGCTCTCCCTCTTCATGATGCTTGTCGGTTGTGAAATCACCTCGTCAGACCTCACCGAGGTGGACGAAAATGGGAATCGTGTAAACAACAATGAAATCCGCATCGGATCCTCGCTGCTCGATATCGGCATGACGGCCTACGCCATCGACACGGTCTGCACCGAACTGCTTATGACGCGCCAGAAAGGCGGCGCGGTGAAGATCACGGGCTTTCGCAAGGGCACCGTCGTCTATGACGAGAACGGCGCGATCGACTCCATCGCTTGGGACTGGCGGCAGCCTGAGGTGCGCTATGGCTACGATTTCCGCTACGTCTGGGGCGATTACGAGTATCGCATCCTCTCCCTCGAGGATCACGGCTTCGTTGAAGACATGGAGATCTGGAAACGAGGAAAGGGCGGTGAAAAAGACCGGCTCTACGCCCAACTCACCTACGCTTACGATTACGCGGGATACATCAGCGAAGTGGAGATCCCGAACTTAGAGACGACCGTCCTCTTCAAGTACCACTACCGCGACCAGATGCACTACGCGAACAGCATCAGCATCACCGAGGTGCACCGCAAAGACTCCACCACATACACCCTGGCTCTGGCCCCGGGCAAGATTCGCAACACGGGCTACGTCTGCAACGTCCTTCGCTACGCCGGATCGCCCGTGACGAACGAATACATCCTCAACCCCGACCTCTACTACCTCGGCATCTACGGCACGCCCGTCAAGTTCCTCCCCGACGCCATCATCGAGCGCAGCATCTACCGCGACGGCGTGGGCGACCTCCGCAGCGTCTATTCGCGCGTGGGCGCCGACCATTATTTCTACGAGGATAACGCAATATTGGCCAAGAGTCGCCGGCCGTAGCCGTACATATTATTAAAGGAGAGCCGCCCCCGGAAAGCAAGGGAAGCGGCTCTTTTTTTCGGTGGCGGCCGTTTGATCGGATCAATCGGGCTCAACGTGATGGTCGAATGTAAGGCTCAATCGCAGGGGCCGGCGGATGTGTTATACATGGATATATCTCTGAAAAACCCCGAAGAAGTGCTTCTATTTTTGCCATCCGAAAAAACATCCGATAGATAATGAAGAAGCATAACGACTGGAAGGAGCGGTTAGGGGTGACGTACTCCACAGACCCGGATTTCCGGTATCAAACGGACGAGACGGAGGAGGAACCGACGCTGCCTCGCGACCGCCAGCGGCTGCGCGTCAGGATCGACAAGCGGAACAGGGGCGGCAAGACGGTGACGCTCGTGGAGGGCTTTCGAGGCACTGCGGACGATCTGGCGAGGCTTGGCAAGGCGCTGAAGGTGCGCTGCGGCGTGGGTGGGGCGGCGAAGGACGGCGAGATCATTCTGCAAGGCGACCTCAGGCAGAAGGTGGCGGACATCCTCGCGGACGAGGGCTACGGGGTGAGCCTATGTTGACCGTCTATCGCGCGTCGGCCGGGGCGGGCAAAACGCATACGCTGACGGGGGAATACCTGAAGATGCTCTTCGGCGGCGGAGGCAAGGATCCGGATGCGGTCTATCGGCACATTCTGGCCGTGACGTTCACGAACAAGGCGACGGCGGAAATGAAGGATCGCATCATCCGCGAGATTTACACGCTGGCATCGGGACAGCCTTCGGGGCACATGGAAATGCTGGCGGGGCACACGGGGGCTGGCGAAGGGGAGGTGCGCACGCGAGCCAGGACGCTGTTGGTGCGCATGTTGCATGATTACGCCGCGTTTAACGTCAGCACAATCGATCATTTCTTCCAGCAAACGCTGCGCGCCTTTGTGCGCGAGATCGGGCTGCAGGGCAATTATCGCGTGGAGTTAGACGTGGATCCGGTGCTCACCAAGGCGGTCGACGGCCTGCTGTCGGGGCTGGATCGCGACGGCGGCGACAGCGAACTCTTGCGCTGGCTGCTGCGCTTCAGCGAGGATAAGGTGGAGCGGGGCGAAACGTGGGATTTGCGCAAACAGATGAGCGACCTCGGACGGGAGCTTTTTAAGGAGCGTTACAAGTCAGTGCGCGAAGCGGTCGGCGGCGAAGCGTCGGCGGATCGGGAGCGATCGGCGGAATACAGCCGCAGGCTTTACGCCGTGATAAATGCGGTCAAGAGCGAGGCCAGGGAGTTGGGCGAACGCGCGCTGGGGATTATGAAGAAATATGGGCTGCGGCCGGAGGATTTCAGCGGGAAATCAAGGTCTCCGTTCACACTTTTCAATAAGCTGGCGAAAGGCGAGGTGGAGAAGGAACCGACACAGACCTTCCTCAAACTGCCGGATAATCCGGAAGCATGGGGGAAAGAAGAGCGGATCTTGCAGGCGTATGCTGACGGGCTGAACGTGTGCGTAAAAGAGGTGATCCGTTTTTACGAAACGCGCATGACGGACTATCTGACGGCCGCAGCCATCGCCGCCAACTTCTACACGTTAGGCATCCTCGGCGACATCGAGCGCGAGATACGTCGGCAGAGCGAGGACAAGAATTACATGCTCCTATCCGACACCGCGGAGCTCCTCACACGCATCATCGACGGCAGCGATGTGCCGTTTATCTATGAGAAAACGGGTACTCGCATCAGGCATTACCTAATCGACGAGTTTCAGGACACGAGCGCCATGCAGTGGCGCAACTTCCGCCCGTTAGTGGCTGACAGCCTCGCCGCGGGCTACACTGACCTGATCGTGGGCGACGTAAAGCAGAGCATCTATCGCTTCCGCAACTCGGACTGGACGTTGCTCGACGAACAGATCGCGCGCGACTTCCCCGCCGACCTGATCACGGAACGCACGCTGTCCGAAAACTGGCGCAGCCGGCGCCACGTCGTGGAGTTCAACAATGCATTCTTCACCTTCTACCCCGCGCGGCTGCAAGAGTGGTACAACGAGGGGTTAGAGCAATCGACGCTGTCCCCGGAGCGGCGCGCGTTATACAGCAGCAGGATTCTCAGGGCTTATGCACAATGCAAGCAGGCGTTGTCGCCGCTTCCCGAGCCGAACGCGGGACACGTGCGCGTGGAATGGCTGGCCAACGACAGCGAGGAGACGAAATGGAAGGAACGCGCGATGGAGCGCCTGTTAGACGTCCTCCGTGAGCTGCGACGCCACGGCCGCACGTGGGGCGAGATCGCCGTGCTGACCCGCACACGCGAAGAGGGCGCCCTCGTGACTGACACGCTCCTGGCTTACGGTCGGATGCACCCCGAGGAAAGTCTGCGGATCATCTCTGACGACGGACTGCTGATCGAAGGCGCCGCATCGGTACGCTTCATCGTGGGCATGTTGCGCTACATGAACCACTCCGACGACGAGACGCTCCGCCGTACCGTCTGCCTACTCCGCTCCGCCATGTGCATCAAGCGTATGGGCGACACAGCCTGCCCGTCACTCTCTGACACTCCGATCGAGGAGGCCGATGCCGACGAGCCGTTGCTCTCCGGCCATCGTTCGCTCTACGAGGCCGTCGAAGTCCTCTGCCGACGTTTCGCGGAGGATTTCCCTGAGGATGAACTGATCTTCGTGCAGGCCTTCCTCGACTTGGCCGTAGACTATTCCGAGCGCGAAGGATCGGACATCGAACGCTTCCTCGGATGGTGGAAAGACATGGGCCACAAAGCGAAAATCTCCACGCCGGATGCACCAAACGCCGTCCGCATCATGACCATCCACAAGGCCAAAGGCCTCGGCTTCGGCGTCGTCATCCTGCCCTTTGGCGACTGGAAGCTGGACGCGAAGGCCGATACCATTCTCTGGTGCCACCCGCGCATCGCCCCCTACGATGTCATCAGCGCCGTCCCCATCAACTACAAGAAGGAACTCAGCCGAACGATCTTCGCTGAGGAATATTACCACGAGAAGCTCCACGCCTACATCGACGGCCTGAACGCGCTCTACGTCGCCCTCACCCGCGCCAAAGAGGAGCTGATCATCCTGGCGCCGGAGGGAAAAAACCAAAAGAATAAGCCCAAAGAGCCATCTGCCCCCACGATCGTCAAAATCCTCCGCGAAGTCCTCCCGCTGATGGATGCTGGCTGCGAGCCCAAGGCCGGCCAATGCTTTGAATGGGGCACGTGGGTCAACTGCGAGCCCCCCGAGAGGCTCACTGCTGCTGGCAAAACGTCCGTCGTGCGCAGCCTGCCCTCCGTCCGCCCCGACGAACGCATGTACCTGCGCCTCAGCGGCCACTCCTTCGATGACACACAACGCGACTACGGCGTGCTGATGCACGATCTGCTGAGCCATATCCGCACAGCAGACGACCTACCCTCAGCCATCGCCGCCAAAGTGTCAGCCGGCGAGATCGACCGCCAGTCAGCCACCGCACTCGAGATGCGAATGCGCGCACTCCTCAACGAACCCACGGTACGTACCTGGTTCGACGGCTCGATGACCGTCCTCACCGAGGTCGAGATCCTCTCCGGCGACGGTCGTTCACGAAGGCCAGATCGCATCATGCTCTCCACGGCTTCCTCCGACCGACGCGCCGTCATCGTAGACTACAAGTTTGGCCAACGCGAGTCACGCCGCTACGTCTATCAGATCCGTGACTACATGGCCCTTATGCGCGCCATGGGCTACACTGACGTGAGGGGCTGTCTGTGGTATGTGGAGCGGGGAGAGATCGAAGAAGTTAGCGAGATGTAAATGGCGAAAAAATCTATTTTTGCCCCGCTTAACAAGATAAGGATGAAAGTTCACCGAGAAGGAACAGGTTTACTGTTGTCACTGTTTACCCTTTTGTTTATCGCCGATCTACTGATCTACCACACGATGGACAAAGGGTTCTTCTTTTACCTCTTTACCGCCGCCGCCGTCATCATCTTCGGCTTAGTTCTGAACTTCTTCCGCAGTCCCCACCGCCGCTTCCCTTACGACTCCGAAGGCCTCGTTATCGCCCCGGCCGACGGCACCGTCGTGGCCATCGAGGATGTCGATGAAAACGAGTATTTCCACGAGCGCCGGCTACAGATCTCCATCTTCATGTCCGTCTTCAACGTCCACGCCAACTGGTTCCCCGTCAACGGCACAGTGAAGCACGTTGCCCACCAAAAGGGCCGCTTCCAAGCTGCCTATCTCCCCAAGAGTAGCACAGACAACGAACGTTCTACCATCGTCATCACCACCTCCTACGGCGTCGAAGTGCTCACCCGCCAGGTGGCCGGCGCCTTAGCCCGCCGCATCGTCACCTATGCACAACCCGGCGAGCAATGCCGCGTAGACGACCAAATGGGCTTCATCAAATTCGGCTCCCGCGTCGATACATTCCTACCCGTTGGCACCGACGTCCTCGTTCGCCTCGGCCAAAAGGTTAAGGCCAACCAGACGCCCATCGCACGGCTCGGCAAAATCATCTACCGCTGACCCATGCCGACACTCGCCCGTCACCTCCCCAATGCGCTCACCTGCTGCAACCTCATCTGCGGCTGCATCGCCACGACCGTCGCCCTCGACGGTCGGTTCATGGCCGCCACCCTCTTCCTCTTCATCGCCGTACTCTTCGACTTTATGGACGGCCTCGCCGCCCGCCTCCTCCGCGCTGTCTCGCCCATTGGAAAAGACCTCGATTCCTTAGCCGACATCGTCAGCTTCGGCCTCACCCCCGGCGCCATGCTCTACAGCTTCTTTGCCCGCCTCACCCTCCTCGCTCCGGATCAATCCCTGTCCGACGGCCTCGCCGCCCTCGCCACCTTCGCCGCCCTCGCCATCCCCGTTGGATCCGCCCTGCGCTTAGCCAAGTTCAACAACGACACCCGCCAGACCCACTCCTTCATCGGCCTGCCCGTCCCGGCGCACGCCATCTTTTGGTCTTCGCTCATCGCCTCGTTCGTCCTCCTCGGTGACCGCCTGCCCGCCTCAGTAGACAACCTTCCGCTGTGGATCGTCGGCCTCTCCGTGCTCGCCTTCGCCGGCTCCCTGCTGCTCGTCTCAGAGATCCCCATGTTTTCGTTGAAAATCAAGTCCGTCGCATGGAAAGGAAACGAGCGGCGTTACCTTCTCCTCCTCTCGGCCATCGTTCTCACCCTCGCACTTCCCGCACTGACCGGCATCGCGGCTACGATCGTCCTCTACATCCTCCTCTCCGTGCTCGATCGTAGCACTTCACACTCCTGATCCCAACAACTATCGCACACGTTCGTTTCCGATATCTGCTTAACGTGAGTTCGACTATAAGAATCGATAGCCCCGAACTACACTGTAGTTTCTACTCTACATGAATCGAAAGGCCCGAACTACACTGTAGTTTCCGGCCTAACATTTTCGTAAAACGCC
>CAUPYF010000038.1:0-11155 GCA_963515435.1 uncultured Tannerella sp.
CACCATAACCGAGGCGGAGCTTGAGGTCAGACAATGCATCTACATCCTTCAGGAATCCCTCTTCCTTCATCTTCCAACCGAAGGCGAACGAGGGGAAGGTACCCCAGCGGTTATCCTTGTTGAAGCGCGAGGAACCGTCGCGACGGACAGTAGCGGTGAAGAGGTACTTATCGGCCAAGGTGTAGTTCAAGCGGCCGAAGAAGGAGACGAGGTAGTTCTCCGAAGCCCACTCTTTGCTCGAGGGGGAGTATTCCTTGCCGGGGTTCACGGTGTTAGTCGACGGATAGAGGCCTGCGTAGCGGTTATTCCCCTTGCGGTGGAAGTGCTGCCACTCGTAGCCGACCATGACGTCGAAGTTGTGGATGCCCACGGCCTTCATGTATTGCAGGTAGCTATTGAAGGAGAGGTTGTACTTGTCAATCTTCTCAAAGCCGTAGCTGCCGTAGTAGTTGTTCGAGAAGGAGTAGGGCCCGATGTCCGTCGTCTGCTTACCGGTGGAGAGGTCCATGCCACCGTTGGCGTGGATGCGCAGGTCGGGCAGGAAGTGGAACTTATAGTCCGCTTCAAGGTTGCCCACTAACGATTGCGACTTGGCTCGGTCGTCCTTCATCTCTAACATGGAGACGGGGTTGGCCGGCGCCAGCGTGTTGCTTGTCCGCAGCCACGTGGGATCATTGAGCGACTTGCCATCGGTTGTCCACTGGAAGTAGCCACCGAAGTATTTCTGATACGCATCGCCCGCGTCACGCACCGAATGCGTGGGATCCATCTTCGTAGCTGCGTCTACGGCTCCGACATCGGCAAAGCGACTCTCCGCGTACATCCCTTTCAGGTTGCCGTTCACCTTCAGCATGCCATCAAAGAAGGATGGCGAGAGGTTAAGTGACGCCGTGTAGCGCTCGAAGCTTGAGGTCTTGAGGATACCGTTCTGGTTGGTGTAACCTACTGACACACGGAAGGGCATGGTGCCCACGCCACCGAAGACGCTCACGTTGTGATCCGTGGAGATGGCCGTGCGATAGATCTCTTTCTGCCAATCGGTGTCGGCTGTGCCGAGTGCCTTGTAGGCATTGCTGTTATCGCCATACTGCGCTTTGATGCGAGCGCGGTAAGCGTCGGCATCCATCACGTCGAGTGTCTTCTTCACGTTACCCATCGAGACGTTGCCGTCGTAGGTGACGCGCAGCTTCGTCTTGCCCCCTTCGAGCGAGCCCTTCTTGGTGGTGATGATGATGACGCCGTTTGAGGCACGCGAACCATAGATGGCCGTGGCCGAGGCATCCTTCAGCACGGTGAAGGTTTCGATGTCGTTCGGGTTGACCATAGACAGCGGGTTGGAGAGGCCCTTCACGCCGTCGTTATCCATAGCCAATCCATCGATGACGATCAGCGGGTCGTTGTTCGCATTCAGTGACGAGCCGCCACGAATGCGGATGGTGGCACCACCACCCGGTGAACCACCGCTGGAGACAATGTTGACACCGGCGATCTTACCTGCCATCAGGTCTTGTGCATTGGTAGTCAGACCTCGGTTCATCTTATCCGGCTTGATGGCCGTCACGGAGCCCGTGGCATCGTCTTTCTTCACCGAACCGTAACCGATGACCACTACCTCTTCGAGCAACTCTGTGTCTTCACGCAGCACCACGCGCATGGGCTCCGTGGTGGCCGGCAGCTCTTGCGGTGTGAAGCCGATAAAGGAGAAGACGATCGTGGCGCCCGGCTTAACGGTCAACGTGAAATTGCCATCCAAGTCGGTAATGATGCCGTTGGTCGTTCCTTTCTCCACCACGTTGGCACCGATGACGGGCTCATTCATCGCGTCTACCACGACGCCCTTCACCGTCACCGTCTGTGCATATCCAGCAAAGGTCGGCAATAACCCGACCAGCAGCATGAACATGCACCTCTTCCATAAACTCAGTTTCTTTCTTTCCATTCCTATCTATGATTTAAGTGGGTATTCATTGATTCTCCATGATTGAGATGGCGAAGCCACCGCCCGAGGCCGCGCGAAGGGTCAGTTTCGACTTGTTCGTGACCTTCATCTGCTTGATGGTGTAAGCCTGTGGGTTCTTTTCATAGTGCGCCGTGGGGGCATCGGCGTAGATCGTGGCGGTGTACTTGCGACCCGGGTCGAGGAAGTCGAACGAGATGTGCGCCATGTGGCCGTCTTCGCCTGCTGTGCAGCCCACGAACCAGTTGTTTGTCCCCTTGGCCTTGCGCGCCACAGTGATGTAGCGCCCCGGCTCAGCCTCGAGGTATTTCGAGTCATCCCAATCGACGGCCACATCCTTGATGAATTGGAAGGCGTCCATGAAGCGTTCGTAGTTCTCGGGCAGGTCAGAGGCCATTTGCAGCGGGCTGTACATCGTCACATAGAGTGCCAGCTGGCGTGCCAGCGTGGAATGCACAAAGGAGTTGTTGTTTGGGTTGACGTTCTTGATGCGCGTCTCGAAGATGCCCGGCGTGTAATCCATCGGGCCACCCATGAGGCGCGTGAAGGGCAGGATGGTGGTGTGGAAGGGCTTATTGCCACCGAACGATTCATACTCTCCTCCGCGCGCGGCTTCGTTACCGATCAGGTTGGGGTACGTCCGGCAGAGGCCTGTGGGGCGCACAGCCTCGTGGGCATTGACCATGATCTTATGCTCAGCGGCCTTCTTGACGGCGTATAAATAATGGTTGATCATCCACTGCCCATAGTGGTGTTCGCCGCGCGGGATGATGTTGCCCACGTAGCCGCTCTTGACGGCGTTGTAGCCGTAATCGCTCATTAATTGATAGGCCTTCTCCATGTGGCGCTCGTAGTTGCGGACGGAAGCGGAGGTCTCGTGGTGCATCATCAGCTTGATGCCCTTGGAGTGCGCGTAGTCGTTGAGGGCCTTCAGGTCGAAGTCAGGATATGGGGTGACGAAATCGAAGACGTAATCCTTGGAGTGGTCGAACCAATCTTCCCAGCCCTCGTTCCAGCCCTCGACGAGGACTTGGTCAAAGCCGTGCTTGGCGGCGAAGTCGATGTAGCGACGCACCTTCTCGTTGTTTGCTGCATGGGTGCCATTGGGCTTCACTTTGGAGTAGTCCGTCACGCCGAGCTGCACCGAAAGCAGATCGTTGGTGTAGGCCCATGTGGACTTGCCGGTGATCATCTCCCACCACACACCGATGTATTTCACGGGCTTGATCCAGGAGACGTCTTTCAGGGCGCAGGGTTCGTTAAGGTTCAACGTGAGATGCGAGGCGAGGATCTCGCGTGCATCATCGCTCACCATGATGGTGCGCCAAGGCGTGTGGCAGGGCGTCTGCATGTAGCCCTTCTTCCCTTGTGCATCGGGTGTGAGCCATGAGCGGAAGGTCATTGTCTTGTCGTCGAGCTCGAGCGACATGCAGGGGTAATCCACCAATGCTGCCTCGTGGAGGTCGATGTAGAGTCCATCGGCTGACTTCATGATCAGCGCCGTTTGTACACCCGTGGGCGAGAAGGGCGTCTGGGAGGAGTTGGGCGTGATGGCGGCCTTCATCAATCCGCGGATCTCTGAGAGGCGCGACTCGGTGTAGTCATACTCCTGGGTGTCGTAGTCGCCTGGGATCCAGAAGGCCTTGTGGTCGCCTGCCATGGCGAACTCGGAGTATTCCTCCTTAATCACAAAATAGACGAGCTGCTTCTGTGAGGGGAACTCATAACGGAAGCCGAGCCCGTCGTCGTAGAGCCGGAAGCGAAGGATCATCGTGCGGTCGCTTTCTGGCTGATGGAGGGTGATGGATAGCTCGTTGTAATGGTTGCGGATGGACTTCACCTCGCCCCAAACGGGCTGCCAGGTCTCGTCGAAGGTCTTCGTCTCTGCCTTCTGCAACTTAAACCCTTCGCGCAGCGAGAACCCCTCGGCCTCTAGCCCCAAGTGGCTTCGCTTAATCACCGGTTTGCCCTTATAGGATAAGGTATAGACCGGCGCCCCTAAGCCGTCTACCTCAAACTGCATGACGAGGCGGCCATTGGGCGATTTCAATTCCTCCGCCTGCATCGCCCAAGCGGATGTCATCAAAAGAGAGAGAAAAAGGAGTGTTCTCCGAATACAATTAATCATGTGCCAGTATATTTTTTTGAATAAGAATGTACATGCCCAAAGTTACGCTCCCTCTTTGGGGCGTACCTTGCAGCATGAAGTAAAAAGTAAACTCAAGGAATGCAAAAGCAACCATTATTTACTTATAGAGCAGCATTTTGTTTTCTCTTCCTTATGGGTGATTTGTAAATCCACAGGGGCTTTTTCTACCGTCTCCTCCCCCTTCAAAAACCCGCCTCGACGCCCTGCTGCACCGTTAGTTCTTGTTTAATGGATGTCGCGAAAGCGTTAAGGAATCGGAGTGGGGAGGAAGCGGTAGAAAAAGAGGGGGCGCCGCCCAGTCCCTTCTCCATATCTTATATCGATATACGGTTGGGGGGATAGGACAAATCTGCCGGAAGCCTCTTTCCTCAAAAGCCTTACTTTCACCGTCGCTACTGTAGCGGCAGAGATTTCAAATACATGTAGAAGCGTTTTTCGGAGCCACAAAAACATTTTTGACCAATTATGAGACTCAAAATCGAAGCCATTTGATCGGATCAAATGGCTCCTTTTTTCGGTGGCAACGATTTGTCTCAGACAATCGGGCTCAACGGTGATGGTCAATTGTAAGGAACAATCGCAGGGGCCGGTGGGCCTTCAGGCCGCGCCGGGTACTCCCGAATTATTCGTGGTGCCTATTTCGTCTGACATAAAAGAGACACATTCCTATGCTTGGCGAAAGAATTGTCGACAAACTAAAATCAAGACATACAGCGCGTAAAATATCTAGAAAGAATTTTTCTACCTTTGTCCGCCGAATGTGGGTAGCGTGAGCATAGGAACCTAATTTATAGTATACAAATGACCTATGGAACGCGCGGAAATCAATCGCGTAAGCTCGTCTCCCCCCAGGACTTTAATAGAGAGTCATTAAATCACATAAAATGAAGAAACTAAACACTATGTATCGGAGCCACACTCCTGTAGCGATGCGGCTACTCAAGGCCTTCATCGCACTATTCATGCTGACGAGCACAGGAATCGCCCGAGCGCAATCCGTACACTGGACGTCGGGCTATCCCTCGCTTGATCAAGATCGCATCGTCACGCTGGAAGACGAGCGCACGCTCCGGATCCGTGTCGCTGCGCTGGGAAGTGACATCGATGATGCAAGCATAGTCGTCACTCTGCCTGCGAGCGTCGAGTACGTGGCGGGAAGCGCACAAGCCATTTTCCCCGCCGGTACCACGATTTCGCCCACCGTGAGCGGATCGACGGTGACGCTCAAGATCACCTCCCACGGGAACAAACTGCAGCTCAATCAGGAGACAGAATTCCACCTAAAGGTGAAGGCAGGGACGTGTGTTACTCCGGCCGTTGTGACCTTCGGCGTAGAGGTGAAATCGAACGGCAACGCCGTGACCGACGGAAGTAAGACCATATCAGCTAACATCGTGCAGCCGCTCCTGACGCTCACGCCGCAAAACGCGGTGGTGAACTTCACGTCGCAGACCGAGACAAAGACGATTACGTACTACCTGAAGGCTACGACGGTCGATAAAGCTTCATCGGCACGGGTGTCGTTCACCACGCCAGACGCCGCCACGACGCTCTCTGACTTCAAGGTGAAGGGCACGAACGTGACACCCATAGAGACACCCGCAGGCAGCGGCAAGAAGTACACCTTCGACGTCACGCCGGCCTTGTTGAGCAACGCCAAGATCGACGACACGGACAACACGCTGATCACCTTCACGGGCGCTTCGACAGACATCGGTGCACACATCGTAACGACCGACGTGCAGTTCCCCGAGGGCACCACCTCCTGCACCTCTAACTCGGGCTATCCGGTGCAATTGGTCTTTCCCCTCCCCTCCCAGTCGCATATCGTGCACGTGAAAACGGACTATGTTTCCCCCTACCCCACGGATGCCGTCATTGCGAACGACAGCATCCACATGGACGGATCGATGGAGACGCACGTCAAAACAGTATTCCGCAACACCGGAGGCCTGACCAAAGAGATTAAGTTCGAGTTCAAAAACTACGGCGAGTACGGTTATATGAATAAGGATCAAATCTATGTACAGGTAGGGAACAACGGCACGAGGCGATTGCTGACAAATGCAGAAATCCATGTAAGAGGAAAGATCGTCAACAGTGCTGAGGTTCAACAACGATATGGGATCAGGAAATCTGACGCCGTCGGTAAACCGAGACATATAGACGTCACGATAAAGGATCCGATCCCGGCTGGCGAGACCATCACCTTTTGGATCCCGACTGTCAACGGGAAAATCTACCAGAACGCGAGGAATAACGTGTACAATAATTATTGGTCTAATACAATCAACGGCATCACCTCGAATGTGCTCTACGTGACAGCAGCCGACGGTACTCCCGGCACAATAGAAACACAGCCGGAAGTTCGTATCAAGTATTATAATGTCCCGCACTATCGCGAGGTGCCGGCCTCTCTGAACCTCAAAGCCGGAGCGACAAAGACACAGACCGTTTACGTAGCCCCCGGAAGCACACATGTGACAGAGATAGAACTTGGCGTGAAAGCTCCCTCGTGGGTCACTATCACGGATATGAAGATCACACCAAGGATTGATCCCAACGACATACCTGCCGGCTGGGCCATCCCGTCCACCCCCCTTGTGCACGCAGCTAATCACAAGTCTCTCAAGATCGGCAACAAGGGCAACCTCGGAGAGGCGTATTTGCATGTGACTTATCAGATAGGAACGTGCGTCACACCGGGCGCCAACACGACGGACACAATTCAATATTACGGCAATCAGAAATGGAAAGATGGCACTCAGATGGATTATGCTACGCAGGTTTTCCAACCGATAACCCAGTTGTGTAAAAAAGATGGCATCACACTCGATACGTTCCAGCTTGTTCGCACGACAAAAGGCCTCAAAGACACGAATAACAACCGCGTTGCAGACAGTAACACACCGGCTCCGGACAACGAAATTGACCACAATCTCTATATGGAGAAAGACAACGGTTACTTCTATTGGAAAGGCACTGTGCAAGCGTCAGGCAACAATGCGACCCATATAGACATGCCGCTGAAATTGGCCGCCGGGCTCAAGTTTTTCAATGGGAACTCTGGGATTCTTCAGATGCAGACTCCTACAGGCATAGTGAAAAGAGGCGCAACGCAGATGACTGGCGGCACCGCCTCTTTCACCCGAGTTGCAGACCAAAGAGGTTTCGTCCGCTTTCATTTTTCAAGCGGGCTACATACAGACGACACAGTCGAAATCAAGGCTCCGTTTACCCTTCCTGCCGGAAAGGGGGCAAACGAGAAGTCTGGTGTCGAGACGGAGATGTATGTCAACAAACTCGGATCCGGCGGCATACTCCCCAGCGGCGATGGCAACCGCTTAGGTGAAGAAAAAGCCTCTCTCACGATGGGCACATATACGTTCGACGTGCTGAATTGGTGGTATCAAGACATTCACAAACACTCTTTCGGAGATAATTCGGAAGTATCGTTTATGGGGGAGCAAAACCTCGGTTATACTGACATTATCCATAAGGGCAACCTTGGTTCGCCGTATTTCAAGAACGAGGTACGCGTGCTTTGGTATTTGGATCGGCTCGAGTTCGAGATGCCGAAAGGCTATCGGCTGGCTCCGCAGATCGAACTTAGGGAAGAATACGGGATTAATACGGCGCATCCGACACTCCAGCCCGATGGCAGTTCTACTAAGACCAGACGGATCTACAACGTGAAGTCAGTCTATGACTTTTCGTATTACGAAGGCGGCACGTTAGCGCCCGGCAAATGGACACAGCCTGACGACAGATGGCTGATTCGTGCCTACGGAAAAATACAGGCCTACCCTTCGGCTCCGCGTATAGCGACCAAAATGAGACGTACTTCTGTCTGGAAAAACATTAACGGCGATTCTATTGTGCATACGCGCGATATTGAATTCACCTATACCGGTCCCGGGAATACACTCTCGGGCACCCCAAAAATAGCAGAGGCGAAAGGCCTCCGTATGACAAGCCCGACTTTGCAAATCGCCAATCAATCGGATACGGCAGCCATTCAGAACCTCTACTTCTATTTCGAAGGGCCGATCAAGGACGTGAAACTGAAAGAAGGCAACAACATCTACAACGGCGAAGGCGTGGATAATCGTTGGGTGAAGGTCAACCCGACCATTGCCGGCGGTACATCCGTGGCTTACCAAATGATGTACACCTACGCTTTCGACAGCACACGTACAGACTGCTCGAAGAAGGACACCGTGTACGTCTACACCGGCTTCAGCCCCAATGCCAATTGGCCCAACACTGCCCAACCGCTGACTGAGGACAGCTCCAATTTCTCCGCCCGCGACACCTTCTATATCGTAATAGATCCGACGGCGCACATCCTTGGTGACATCACGGCCAAGAAGGACACCTTCCCCGCAGCCGATCAGCACATCCACCACTTGGACTCCACTTATACGGTCTACGCCACCTTCGAGGCCAGCACGACGAAGGGCGCCGTGAAGAATCCCGAGATGCAATTCACCGCCCCCGCCCATCAGCGCTACAAACCCGGGACGGCCAAGCTCCGTCACTCCGGGCGAGTAATACCCGTTCCGGCAAGCTCTCCGCTCGAGCTTAGGCTTGTAGCGGAATTCGGCAGCACCTCTGACATACCTCGATCGGCCCGGCTGAAACTGAAAGAAGCCTACGGCGCAGACCTTATCATCCCCGGCGGCAACGAGACGCCGGCCTCACTCCGCAAGGACAGCTTAGAGATGGTCTTCATGGCCGACTGCGAGACAGACTTCACGGGAATCAACTACAAGGGTGAAGTCTATGGATCCGCTGCCTGCGGAGCCGCGGCCGATGGTAGCGGCGCTTCATTCACCAAGCGCCTCATCCCGAATGTGACCTACAACTACCGCTTCGGCAAGGTGGGGATCGCCATGAAGGGCATGCCCGCCTTCAACGAGTTCCGCACCCGCGATACGCTGGAATTGACCATCGAAAAGATCGTCGGGACGCAGGAGCCGATGTCCCCCACGGACTACCTGCTGGTACGTGTGCCCAAGCAGATGAATGTAGATGGCGATTCGGTCCACTACAAAGGCCTCACGACGCCGATGGCCACGCTCGATCTGCGAGACAGCATCATCTCCCGCGACAGCATCGGCCCCGACGGCGAGCGCTACATCAAAATACCGCTGCCTAAAACAGCATACGACAATGCGACAGACAAGGGCGTGCATGGCAAGATCCGTTGCAGCATCCCCGTAGTATACACCCCGGGCGACGCCGCGCGCATCAGCCACCCCGTGGATTCGATCTTCGCCTCCGTCACCATCCAAGGGCTCTTCGGCGACTGTCCGCCCCGCACAATACTCGACGGATTGAACAAGGACAGCGTAGCCATGATCACAGCCAAAGGACCCTTCCCGCCGCGCCTCTACGTGGGCGAGGAGGACACGCTCGAGATCCTCAGCCACGGCTTCCACGGGAAACTGTATACCGACAGCACCGGTGCCGTACCCGGATTAGTAGGCCCCAAGTGGGCACAAACACCACGCGACACCTCGCAACTGGGCGAGGAGAAATACTACTTCACGCCTGAGGTCGACGAGCACTATTACGGCGCCCCCGCCGGCCGTCTGCCCTTCCCCGTGAAGATCTGGATCCACCCGTGGTTCATCAAGAACCTGCCGCGGTTTAAATACATCTGCGAGGAGCAGGACACACTGCGCGTCAAGGGCGGCGGCATGGACATCCATTACCAGTGGTTCCGCGACGAAAGCCCCATCGTGGGCGCTACGGATACGATCCTCGTCGTGCGTGAAAACGGGCGTTACCACGTGGAGATCACCGACACGGTGCCTGAGACAGTCGCCTCCGACACGTGCGACGTCTATTTCCGCGAGTTCCCGGTTATTCTCAAAGACTTAGAGGACATCCTCGACTGTGAGAACATCTACATCCCGCTTGCCGTCAAGCATACAGGGCGCTTTATGCTTTACCAGTGGTATCGCAACGGCCGCCCCATCCCCGGCGCCAACGATTCTGTCTACCGCGCGTCAGCTTACGACTCGTCAGGATTCTACCGCGTCAAGGTCATGAACCCCTGCGGCGACAGCGTGCTCAGCCGCCGGTGCTACGTCGACTTCTGCGATGCCAAGTGGGACGGCCCCGCGCGTGTCGTCGAACTGTTCGCCCCGAACACGGTGAAGACGGACCCGAACACGCGCCGTAACCTCGTGGCCAGCCGCAGCGACTTTCAATTCACCGTGCACGCCCTGAGCGGACAATCGCTCCGTTACGCCACGATCACGGCCGACCACCCGGCGTGGACCGAAGGTGGAGGCGGCATCGAGCGCACAATGATCTCGGACAGCCTGATGACGGTGCGCGTGCGACAGGTGAACCAAAACCTACAAATCCATGTTGCCGGTATCAGTCCGACGGGCAACGGCGTGATCGACGGCACCTCATCCCGCCGCCTGTGGACGCATAAGGGCAGGCTTTGCTTCGCCGTCGACCGGGCGCAGACAGTGCGGCTCTATACGGTCATGGGCCACCTCTACCGGGAGCAGTCGCTCGAGGCAGGCCAGACCGTGGTCGACCACCTACCTGCGGGCCTCTACCTCGTTCGTTTCCCCGATGGCAAGGCGGAGAAGGTGCACGTAGAGTGACGAGCGAAGCGTAAAAAGTAAGCAGTGAGAAGTCCTGCCGGCGGAGTTAACCCCCTCTGTCAGCGGGACTTCTTCTTTTTCCAGTGGCTGATCTCCTCGATTTGACCTCCGGAGGTATCCTGCACATTGCAAGATGCTTCCGCTAAACACCGGAACGTGAGCCCGAGGTAAGGACCTCGACTTACACGACGTGAGTTCGACGTATGAAATCCTTTTCCCTGCATCTGGGGAAACACCTTCCCTGCACCTGGGGAAACACCTTCCCCAATGGCTTGTAGTCATCGTGCAAGGGAGTCCCGTCCCTATATAGGTGAATGAATTACTTACGTTGAACTCACGTTACACGATGAGATACAGTGCGCAAGCACCTTACGCAGTAGTGCACAAGCACCTTACGCAGTAGTGCACAAGCACCTT
>CAUPYF010000039.1:0-10956 GCA_963515435.1 uncultured Tannerella sp.
GCTGCCCCTCATCATACGCCTCGAGGATCAGCCCCGGCAGTCCGCCGAGCTTCCACGGGCCGTCGCTGACGGGGATGTCCGTCGCGAACCAAGCCGTCCATCGGCGACCGCGAAAGTCGGTCATCGCTTGCTGACACATATACCCTAACACCTCGCGCGTGCTGTCGCCCATCGTCCATGTCTGCGCGTGCAGCGAATCTACGTAGCGATAGTCCTGTAGGATCAGCCCATCGGTCACTGTCATGCGTCCTTCTGGGTAATTCTTATAAATGTAGGTCTTCAGACGCTTGTGGGGATAGTTTCCCCGCATAAATTCGCCATTATTCATGGCGTCGCTAATCATTTTTCCTAGCATCATGTTCCCATTCTGGAGCGCAGAGAGGGAATCAACTTGGTTGCTGTAATGACTAAAGCACTTGGAGATGCTTTTCCCGATTTGTAAGATGAGCAGATCATCCTTGGTCTTTCCTGTCAACGTATCATTGAGGTAAACATAACGGTAGAGGCACTTCATGTACGCCCGATCGAGCACCGGCTCGCGCGCAGCAGCCTGTACGGCGAGAGAGGTGAGGAGAAGGAGGTAAACAACGATTTTCATCTCGTTCAGTTTGTAGGTTTGCCGCAAAGATAGGTCGTGGGCCATCGAACAGGCCGAGGGGGAAACACCGGGGAAACGATGCCCACCCAATCCTCCCGTTCCCAACCCAGGGTTTCGCCCTGGGCTATCATCCGGCGGCCCTACAGGCCGCGGGGGCGCCCCCGTTTATCCGTGGGATCATACGCCTCCACCGGGTCATGTATCCCTTGTAGGGGCGAATGATTATTCGCCCCTACCCGCACCCGGTGTATTGTGGACGATGATCCCCCTACCAAACCGGGCACCACAAGGGGCGCCGCTACATGACATTTCACTAAGCAAAGTCAAGGGTAGCAAGCTGCCATACACACCCACTAATCCATGTGGCTGACACCCACCTAAGCTATGTGGGGCGACCCATCTAAGCTACGTGACTCGACCCACCTAATCCATATGGCTGGAACCCACCTGAGCTAATGGGTGCATTAGCGCGCATGCAACAAGACCATCCAATAGCAACGTGTTGGGTGGTCTGATGCGGCCTGTAGGGTTGCAGGACGACGCCCCTCCGAATTGCCTGTACCATACCGAACGGCCACTTGCCTACATTTGCCCCCGGTCAGTCCGTTCTATCATACATAGTATAGTTCGACGTAAGAAATCCATTTCCCCGCACCGAGGGAGGCATCCTCCCCAATGGCTCACAATAGAGCATGCGTTGTGAGTGATGCAAAGCACGCTTGCAGGCATCGTGCAAGGGAATCCCATCCCTATATCGGTGAATGAATTACTTACGTCGAACTCTCGTATATAAATAATCTGAACATGAGTTCGGCATAAGAATGAGCTCATTTTCCTCGGTAGAGTATCCGGGAGAATGATGAAAGCCTTTCGTGATTTCCGCAGGCCGCCCGCCGAAAAAAGAGGCGTTACTCATCCATCGAACTCACATTAATATAAAGGAATGAATCGAATCATAGAAGTGTGCGCCAACTCGGCGCAAAGCTGCGTGGAGGCCGAAGCCGGAGGGGCTGCACGCGTCGAACTCTGCGCCGGCATCCCCGAGGGCGGCACGACGCCCAGCTACGGCGAAATCATCATGGCCCGCGAACGCACCAAACGGATCGCCATCCATGTCCTGATCCGGCCGCGGGCGGGCGATTTCCTTTACACCGAGACGGAGGTCGGAGCCATGCTGCGCGACATTGAGGCCGCCCGGTCGCTCCGTGTGCAGGGTGTCGTCTTCGGCTGCCTGACGCCCGACGGCGACATTGACGAGCGTCTGTTAGACCGACTTTTGGAGGCCGCCCGGCCGCTTTCGGTCACGTTCCACCGCGCTTTCGACGTCTGTCGCGATCCGCACCGCGCGCTCGAACTGCTCATCCGCCACGGCGTCGACCGCGTGCTCACATCCGGCCAGGAGGCCACCGCTGTCGAGGGCATCCCACTCCTCCGCGAGCTGGTGCGACAGGCTGACGGACGCATCATCGTTATGCCCGGCTGCGGCGTGCGAGTGGACAACATCGCACGCATCGAGGCCGAGACGGGTGCGCGAGAATTTCACACCTCTGCGCGGTGCGTGGTCAAAAGCCGCATGATCTACCGCAATGAACGTGTGCCAATGGGTAGCTGCGCCGTGACGTCAGAGTTCGAGACCATGCAGACGGATCGACGTGAAGTGATGAGATATGTGTCAACTTGCATAAAATGAAAAAGGGCGTACTTTTGGCATCGAAAAGAAATTTATTTGACGTTTTCCATAAAGAAACAACAATGAAAACGGTCGAAGGCGATAAAATCGATCATACAGCGAGCCGCTGTGTCGCGTCGGAGAGAGAGCGATGGAAGACTCCGAGAGACGGGCGTCAGTCATAGGCTCTGCCTAAACATTGTTTTTTGATTAAGAGCGGCCACATAGTAATATGTCCGCTCTGGTGTAGTGTTTAAAATTCTTCTGAGGGGGGCGAAGATGTGAATCTTCGCCTTTCCTTTTTGGGGGGGCGCGCATACCTTTGCCGCCTTTGAAAAACAGGTATATAAGGACTATGAAAATCGGAACTATCGAATTAGGCGATCGGCCCGTTATGCAGGCACCGATGGAGGACGTCACGGACGCCTCGTTTCGCCTCATGTGCAAAGGCTTTGGCGCGGACATGGTCTACACCGAATTTGTGTCGAGCGATGCACTGATCCGCCGTGTAAGCCGCACAGAGGAGAAGTTGCGGGTGCGTGATGAGGAGCGTCCCGTGGCGATACAGATCTACGGGCGCGATGTGCAGTCGATGGTCGAGGCCGCGCAAATCTGCGAGGCTGCGCGGCCCGATGTGCTTGACATCAACTTCGGTTGCCCCGTGAAGAAGGTAGCGGGAAAAGGTGCCGGTGCCGGTATGTTGCGCAACGTGCCCCTCATGCTCGACATCACGCGCGCCGTCGTCCGCGCCGTCCGCCTCCCCGTGACCGTCAAGACGCGCCTCGGCTGGGACGCCGACCATCGCATCATCGTCGAGCTGGCCGAGCAGTTGCAAGATTGCGGCATTGCCGCCCTGACCATCCACGGCCGTACACGGGCGCAGATGTATACCGGTGAGGCCGACTGGACGCTCATCGGTGCCGTCAAGGACAACCCCCGCATGACGATCCCCATCATCGGCAACGGCGACGTGACTTCGGCCGAGCGTTGTCGTGAGGCCTTTGACCGTTACGGTGTCGACGGCGTAATGATAGGGCGTGGTTGCATCGGTCGGCCGTGGATCTTCTGTGAGGTGAAGCATTATTTGCAGACGGGCGAACCGTTGTCTCCGGAGCCTTTCACGTGGTATCTTGACGTGCTTAAACAGCAGGTACTACAGAGCGTGGAGCGCCTCGACGAACGCCGGGGCATCTTGCATATCCGTCGCCACATAGCCGCCACACCACTTTTCAAAGGCATACCCGATTTTAAGCCGACGCGTGTAGCCATGCTGCGTGCCGCGACGGTTGATGAGCTCTTTGCCATTATGGATCGTATCCCCTCGCCGAAAGGCGAATAAAGCCTGTCAGTAGGCACTGTTTTAGCCTGACTTCCCTGCATTGAAGGGCTCTTTGGCAAAGGATCTCTTCGATATAGCTGCAATAAAAAACGCGTTATATTTGCGCCCTGAAAAAAAAGAAGAAGGAATAAATAACAATAAATCAATAAATTCAAATGCAAAACAAAGGATTTGTGAGGGTCTTCTCCATACTGCTCGCTTTGGTTTGCTTGTACTATCTCTCCTTCTCGTTCGTGACGAGGAAATACTACAAGAAAGCTGCTGAGTATGCCAACGGAGACCCTGCTAAGGAGAGTTTTTACTTAGACTCATTGGCTAACAAGAAGGTCTGGTTCGGCGCATATACATTAAAACAGTGCCGCGAAATGGAGGTGACATTGGGGCTTGACCTAAAGGGCGGAATGAACGTGGTGTTGGAACTCAACGTGCCCGACGTTGTTCGTTCGCTCGCAGATAATAACCAGGATCCCAACTTCAACAAGGCTCTCGAAGCGGCCTACGCCCGTCAGGCAACTAGCCAGAAGAACTACATCGATTTGTTTGCCGAAGAATACAAGAAGTTAGATCCGGGCGCCCATCTCTCCGCCCTCTTCAGCACATTTGAGTTGAAAGACAAAATCACGCCGCAAAGCTCCGACGCACAAGTTATCGCTGTCCTCAAAGAGGAGCTACAAAGCGCCATCGACAACTCATTTAATGTATTACGCACGCGTATCGACCGATTTGGCGTCGTGTCGCCCAATATCCAACGCCTCGAGACCGCCGGACGTATCCTCGTCGAGCTGCCAGGTGTGAAAGAGCCTGCGCGTGTCCGCAAACTCCTACAGGGCAGCGCTAATTTAGAGTTTTGGGAGACCTACAACCTGACAGAGATCGGACAGCAACTCACCGCTGCTGATCGTGTGCTGGCACAGGCTCTCAAATCGACAGATGCTGCTTCTGCCGCTGCTACAACTGACACAACAGCTGCCGCTTCCGCCGCCTCGTCTGACCTCGCAGCCAATACCGACACAACCAAGTCAGAGACGGATTCCCTCATGGCGCAGATCAATGCGGAAGAGAAACAAACGCCTGCTGCAGCCGAGATGTCCGCTGAGGAAAACGCCAAGGAGCATCCCCTCTTCGCTTTGTTGCAATTGAATGTCGATCGCACAGGTCGCTACCTCGTCCCAGGCCCTGTCGTTGGTTACGCAAAAAAGACGGACATGGACAAGATCATTGAATACCTCGAACGGCCTGAAGTGAAAGCTGTCCTACCTGCCAACGTTCTCTTCCGCTGGGGCGTGAAGGCGATGGACGAGAACGACCAGTTCTATCAGCTCTTCGCCCTCAAGGTCACGAACCGCGACGGCACTCCCGCCATGAGCGGCGACGTAGTCACCAATGCCACAGCTGACTTCGCACAGCAACAGATCGGCCGCTCACAGTACCAAGTCAACATGACGATGAACGCCGAGGGTGCCCGTGAGTGGGCTCGCCTGACGAAGGAGAATCTCAAACGCAGCATCGCCATCGTGCTTGACGGCATGGTCTACTCCGCCCCCACTGTTCAAACCGAGATCACCGGCGGACAGTCGCAGATCACCGGCGAATTCACCCAAGACGAAGGCAAGGACTTGGCTAACGTTCTGAAGTCAGGTAAGATGGCCGCTTCCGTCAACATCGTACAGGAAGACATCGTCGGGCCGTCGCTTGGACAGGAAGCTATCAACGCTGGTATCATCTCCTTTGCCCTCGCGCTCGTCCTCCTCATGGTCTACATGTGCGCCATGTACGGCCTCATCCCCGGTATGATCGCCAACGGCGCCCTCGTGGTCAACATCTTCTTCACGATGGGCATCCTCGCCTCCTTCCAAGCCGTACTCACGCTGCCGGGTATCGCCGGTATGGTGCTCACGCTCGGTATGGCCGTCGACGCCAACGTGCTCATCTATGAACGAACGAAAGAGGAACTCCGCGCCAATAAACCACTGGCTCGCGCCATCGCCGACGGCTACTCCAACGCTTTCTCCGCCATTTTTGACTCGAATCTCACCACGATCATCACCGGCGTCGTGCTCTTCGTCTTTGGCACCGGCCCCATCCGCGGTTTCGCCACCACGCTGATCATCGGCCTCATATCCTCCTTCCTGACCTCCGTCTTCATTACGCGTCTCGTGTACGAAGCCCTCTTGGCGAAGGAAAAAATCAAAAACCTGACCTTCACTACATCAGTCTCCAAAAACTTCCTAAACAATCCGAAGGTCAACTTCCTCGGTAAGCGCCGCGTGGGTTACATCATTCCGCTCGCTATCATTTTGCTGGGCTGTGTTTCGATGGCCACCATCGGCCTGAACAACGGCATCGACTTCACCGGCGGTCGCAACTACGTCATCCGCTTCGACAAAGACGTCCGCACCGACCAAGTGCGCGCCGCCCTCGAGCCCCAGCTCCAAGGCGGCTCTGTAAGCGTGATCACCATCGGTTCGCAAAATCAGGTACGCGTCTCGACCAACTACAAGATCGCCGACAACGACGCCGAAGTAGACGATGAAATCGTAGGCAAGCTCTACGCCGGCCTCAAGCCCTATCTCCCCGACGGCACCACTCAGGAGCAATTCGCCTCCACTAACATTCAGAGTTCGCAGAAAGTCGGGCCCAGCATGGCCGACGATATCAAGAACAGCGCCGTGCTGGCCGTCATTTTTGCCATGTTCTGTATGGCGCTTTACATCCTCATCCGCTTCCGCGACATCGCCTTCTCCATCGGCGTCTTCATCTCCGTGGCCGTGACCACCTTCTGTATCATCGCCTTTTACACCCTGCTGTGGAAGATCATGCCCTTCTCGATGGAGGTCGACCAAACGTTTATCGCGGCCATCCTCACCGTCATCGGTTACTCGATCAACGACACCGTAGTCGTCTTCGACCGCATCCGCGAAACGATACGGGCCTATCCCAAGCGCGATCGCTACGAAGTGATCAATGACGCCCTGAACTCCACACTTGCACGAACATTCAGCACCTCGCTCTCCACCTTCATCGTCGTTTTCGTCATCTTCCTCCTCGGTGGATCCACGATCCAGAGCTTCACCTTCGCCATCCTGCTGGGTGTGGTCATCGGTACCTATTCCACGCTCTTCGTGGCCACGCCGATCGCGTATGAGATCCAAAAACGCAAATCTGTCAAGACATCCGGAGCAGCCGTAACGGCATAAGGTTTTTGTATTAAAATGAAACTCCCTGACGAGGGGGCCGCCTCAGCACTGAGGTGGTCCTCTCGTTTTTTTTCGCCTCGCGCGTCTGTTTGAGAAGACTCGGAAGTCCCTTTCCATCATTTACTAAATTCTGGAAATCCCTTCCAGACGCGGGAGACGATTTACAGAACCTCGGGAGCCTTTTCTCGCCGTAAAAGACGCTTTACAAAACTCCGAAAGCTCCTTTCCACCACAGGACACATTTTATGGGCCTTTTCGAGCAATATTTATGATGTGAATACCACTAAAAATTCTTCTACATCACTGTTCTTATTATAAACAACACATAAAATATCTTGAATCAGCTGTTTGTGATATAAGCAATATGGAATAATTGTTTTATCTATTGTTTGTAATCTAAATATCACATCGTATAGATTTTCTATGTTATTTATTTGATGAATAATAAGATAAAATATTTTTACACTGTTTTGATTATGGATATAGTATAAAACAATTTATATGCGCTGTTTCGATAATAAATAATAGCAGAATTTTTTTTGATTCAAAAATCCGATTGTAAATAATATGGATATATTTTTTTTATATATAGTTTGTGATCTGAACTATTGGATGGGGTAATTTTAATATATGATTTAATTATAATTGGTCTGAAAATTTTATTTGACATACTGTTTGTTGTCAAAACGGTAGATCCGAAAATTTTCAACTGCTGTTTACAACATAAACGCCACTCGAAAAGGTCCATAAAATGTGTCCTGTGGTGGAAAGGAGCTTTCGGAGTTCTGTAAAGCGTTTCTCATGGTTGGAAAGAGCTTTGAGAATGCGGCAAAGCGTTTCGGGCGAGTGGAGGATGATTGGAGAGGGTGGCAAACACGGAAAAGGCCTTTGCATAGCTGAAAACCACTATACAAAGGCCTTTATGTAGATCGAAATGCCGATCGCCGCTACGTGAGAGGCGTGCGCTGGGCATCCATGACGCGCATGAAGTTGCCGCCCCAGATTTTGGCGATGTCGGCGTAGGAGAGGCCCTCGGCGAAGAGGCGGAGGGTGATTTGGATCATCTCGCCAGCTGATTGGCAACCGATGAGTCCGCCGCCGCCGTCGAAGTCGGAACCGATGCCGACGTGATCCGGGCCGACGAGCTGGACGACGTGCAGGATGTGTCGGATAGCATCGCTGAGGGTGGCGCCATCAGGATTGTCGTGGTTGATGAATCCGCCATAAAGGCAGATCTGCATCACGCCGCCCGTTGCGGCCAGAGCGCGGATGCGGTCGTCGTCCAGGTTGCGGCGATGGTCGCAGAGGGCGCGGCAGGAGGAATGGGTGGCGACGATGGGGCGTCGGCTGAGGCGGACGACATCGTCGAAAGTGGCATCAGCAGCGTGCGATACATCGATTATCATGCCGATGCGGTTCATCTCTGCCACCACTTCGCGCCCGAAGGGGCTGAGGCCACCCCATTCGCCCTGGCCGGCGGCGGAGTCGCAAATTTCGTTGTCTCCGTTGTGACAGAGTGTCATGTAGGCCACGCCCATGCGCTTGAATGCGTGCAGTCGGGAGAGGTCGCGGCCGATGGCGTAACCGTTCTCGACGGCGAGGATGATGGCGCGTCGGCCCTCGCGCTTGAGGCGGCGGAGGTCGTCCGTGGTGCGAGCGATACCGAGGAGGTTAGGGTAGCGGATGGCCTGCTCCTCGACGTGTGTGAGTCGCTTGACTGCGTAGTCGAAGGCGCGGCGGTGCGCCTCGTCGTTGCGCTCGTCTTGGGGGAGGTAGGCGGCCATGACGACGGCGTCGAGCCGTCCCTCGCGCATGAGCGGCAGGTTGACGCGGCCACCCTCTTTGCGTCCGAGGTCGAAGGCGTCGAAGAGCATGGGCGTGTCGGTGTGCGAGTCGAGGGTGATCATGGTGTGGTGCAGGCGTCGGGCGTGGGCGTAGCGGCGTGCACGGCTGACAAGATGGCGGAAGAGGTTGAGCATCGCCTCGTGGCCGGTGGTGGCGAGCCATTCGGGGTGCCACTGGACGCTGAGGATGGGGTATTCGGGGTGCTCCATCGCCTCGTTGACGCCGTCGGGCGCCTCGGCCGTGGCGATGAAACCGGGGGCCAGATCGCGGACGGCTTGGTGGTGGAGCGAGTTGACGGGGATGGGTGCGGTACGCGTCGTGGCGTCGAGTCCCATTGCGCGTTGCAACTCGGAATCTGGGGCGGTGAGAGTGACAGATTGCGTGATGACGTCGCGCGCTTCCGCCTGACTATGTGGTAGGACGGGGCTTGGAAACTGCGAGGGAAGGTCTTGGTAGAGCGTGCCGCCAAAGGCTACGTTGATGAGCTGATGGCCGCGACAGATGCCGAAGATGGGGAGGCCGCGCTGGTGGGCCAAACGGATCAGTTGCAGCTCGCTGGTGTCGCGGATCGGATCGACGTCTTCGAGCGACGGGTGAGGCGTCTCGCCAAGCAGGTCGGGACTGATGTCGCCGCCGCCAGTCAGGAGTAGGCCGTCGAGACCTTCGACAATTGTGGTGAGGACGCTCAGCTCGGTCGTGGCGGGCACGAGTACGGGGGCACCACCTGCCAGGATGACAGACTGGAAATAGGGGTCGGCGAGCATCTCTTTGCCGTCTCGTCGGTTCACGGAAATGCCTATGCGTGGGCGTGTGGAGGTGGCAGTGTCGACGGCTGAGGCGCGGTCAACCTGCGCAAATAGTTCTTTTAAAGTGAGTGACATGTTGGGTTTGAATGGGAGAAAAAGAAGAGGGCACCTCGCATGGCGATTGCCCTCTGTCGTTTGATGGTTTATGTATAAGACTTCGCAGCGTGGTACTATGCGAAGTCGTGGTTATGCGTCGATGTTTGCGTACGTCGCATTCTCCTCAATGAACTCGCGGCGCGGCCCGACATCCTCGCCCATGAGCATGGAGAAGATGGCGTCGGCCTCGATAGCGTTGTCGATGGTGATCTGCTTGAGGGTACGGTTTTCGGGGTTCATCGTCGTGTCCCAAAGCTGGTGGTCGTTCATCTCACCGAGACCCTTGTAGCGCTGCGTGTGGATTTGGTTCTCGTTGCCGCCGCCGTAGGTGTCGATGAACTTCTGGCGCTGCTGTTCGGTCCAGCAATACTCCTCCACCTTGCCCTTCTTGCAGAGGTAAAGCGGCGGGGTGGCGAGGTAGACGTATCCTTTTTCGATCAGTCCACGCATGCGGCGGAAGAAGAAGGTAAGGATCAGGGTGGCAATGTGGCTGCCGTCCACGTCGGCATCGGTCATGATGATCACCTTGTGATAACGGAGCTTCGATAGGTTCAGCTCCTTCGGGTCGTCCTCGGTGCCGATCGAAACACCCATCGCCTTGAAGATGTTTTGGATCTCCTCGCTTTCGAACACGCGGTGCTCCATCGCCTTCTCCACGTTGAGGATCTTACCGCGGAGCGGCAGGATGGCTTGGAAGTTTCGGTCGCGTCCCTGCTTGGCGGTTCCGCCGGCGGAGTCTCCCTCGACGAGGAACAGCTCGCAGATAGCAGCGTCTTTCGAAGAGCAGTCGGCCAGCTTACCGGGCAGTCCACCGCCTGAGAGAGGTGATTTACGTTGCACCATCTCGCGCGCCTTGCGTGCCGCTTGACGTGCGGTAGCCGCGAGGATCACCTTGTCGACGATCGTTTTGGCCTCTTTTGGGTGCTCCTCCAAGTAGTTGCCGAGGGCCTCGCCTACGGCCATATCGACAGCGCCCATCACCTCGTTGTTTCCGAGCTTCGTCTTGGTCTGCCCCTCGAACTGTGGCTCGGCTACCTTGATCGAAATCACGGCCGTGAGCCCTTCGCGGAAGTCGTCGCCTTGGATCTCCACCTTGGCTTTCTCCAGCAGCTTAGAGTCTTCGGCGTATTTCTTCAGCGTACGTGTTAGCCCGCGTCGGAAGCCAGAGAGGTGTGTGCCGCCCTCGATCGTGTTGATGTCGTTCACGTAGGAGAAGACGCTCTCGTTGTACGACGTGTTGTAGGTCATGGCCACTTCGACGGGGATGCCTTGTTTCTCGGTGACGATATGGATCACGTCGTGGATCAGTGCCTCTTTCGACTTGTCGATGTAGCGCACAAACTCCTTCAGTCCTTCGTGCGAATAGAAGACTTCGGATTTGTACGTCCCGTCCGGCTTCACCTCGC
>CAUPYF010000040.1:0-10919 GCA_963515435.1 uncultured Tannerella sp.
GCCGGTATCCACAATCGGAGGCTTTCCGTGCGCCATTAGTAGCTATGTTTATTTAAACCCGAATGATTTTCACCCTCCCCGCCGCTTCCGATTGATCCGATCATTCGGGTAGGCCTATACATTATATATATAGCAGAATCCCGTCCTCTTTCGGGCGCTGAGCCGCGCCGTGTGCCCTTCGACGAAGAAATGTTTCGACATGTAAACGCGTTATCGTTTTTCTTATTCAGTAAAATATGACCAAAAACGCCTAATTGATTAATGATTTGAAACCAAAACGGAGTATTTGACGAGAAAATAAGATCAATTTGCCATGATTTGTGAAAGATCTGTATATCTTTGCTGCGTTGAGATAAGAGAAATTTAATCGAATCATTAACCAAAAACACACACGATGTATTTATGAAAAAGAGTACGATGCTTCTCCTGTGCCTCCTGCTGAGCATAGGATGGACCGTGGCACAAACGGTGAAAGTGAACGGGACGGTGATTTCCGATGAAGATGGCCAGCCGATTATCGGAGCGGCCGTCACGGTGCGGGGCGCCTCAAACGTGGGCACCATTACGGACATGGACGGGCGCTACACGATGGACGTCCCGAGTTCGGCCAAAACGCTGGTTATTTCTTACGTCGGGATGCGATCCGAAGAGATCGCCGTTACGGATAAACACGTGACGACCATTCTCCACCCTAACCTCGCCCTCGATGAGGTCGTGGTGACGGCGCTCGGCATCTCCCGCGAGAAGAAGGCCCTCGGTTACGCCGTGACGGAAGTCAGTGGCGACGAAATGCTGAAGTCGCGCGGCGGCGTGAGCAACCCGATCAACGCGCTGCAAGGCAAAGTGGCAGGCCTCCAGATAGCCGGCGGATCCGGTTCGATGGGCGGCTCGTCGAAGATCTTGATCCGCGGAACGAGCTCGATTTCGGGCAACAATCAGCCGCTCTTCGTCGTGGACGGTGTGCCCATCGAGGGCCAAGGCTTCAACGACGCCGGCAGCGCCGGCAGCGCCCAGTACAGCACGGCGCGCGGCGGCGGTGGTTATGACTACGGCAACCTGATCCAGGACATCAACCCGGACGACGTGGAAAGCATCTCCGTGCTGAAAGGGCCGAACGCCTCCGCGCTCTACGGCTCACGCGCCACGAACGGCGTCGTGATGATCACGACCAAGAAGGGGGCGAAAAACGAGGGCTACGGCGTCAGCTTCAACACAGCCGTGGGCTTCGAAGTGATCAACAAGCTGCCCAAGCTGCAAACGCTCTATGGCGGCGGTGGAAAATCGAAATTCTCCGACGTCACAATCAACGGGCAGCATTATCTCTACCCCGATTACCTCACGGACGAAAGCTGGGGGCCGAAATATGAGAACCAAAATATCCTCTCATGGGCCGACCTGGCACGCTGGGAAATGGGCGGCAAGAAGGGCAACCCCGCGACCTCCGTCTGGAGAACACCGGATAACGACGTACGCAGCTTCTTCAAGACCGGCGTCTCGTTTACGAACAACATCGCCGTTTCGCAGGCCACGGATCGCTCCTCCGTCCGCTTCTCCTATACCAACTCAGAGCTCTACGGCTACATGCCCAACAGCTCGCTGCGCAAGAACATCTTCAACCTCTCCGCCTCCACCACGAGCGCCGACAAACGCTTAGAGATCTCGGCCAACGTGACCTACTTCAACTCCGCAGCTAAGGGGCGTTCGCAGACGGGTTACGACAACAACAACGTGATGGAGAAATTCATCCAGTGGGGCCATCGCGAGTTGGACATGAAGGAACTCGAGTCGCTCTACAAGAACCCCATCGACGGGTCGCAGATCGTCTGGAACCGCAAATCTTGGAGCAACCCGCGCCCGGCCTACGCCAACAATCCCTACTGGAGCCGCTACGTGAACTATCAGAACGACACGCGTAACCGTGTCTACGGCAACGTCGGGTTCGTTTATCACATCCTCCCTATCCTCAAGTTCCAGTACAAGGCGAACCTTGATTTCTTCTCCGACAAGCAGTTTGAGCGCAACGCCGTCTACTCCCAAGAGCAGTCGCAATACAAAGAGGTGGCCCGCCAACAGTATGAGCTGAATAACGAGTTTATGCTGCTCTACAATCAGACGATGAACGACTTCACGATCAGCGGCAACCTCGGCGCGAACCTCATGAAGCGCCACTACGAAATGACCTACGGCCGCACCGTGGGCGGATTGGCCATCGCGGAGTTTTACAACCTGAAGAACTCCGTCTCTCCGGCCACGGCCGAAAACTACCTCCTGAAGAAGGCCATCAACTCCGTCTTCGGCAGCGCCACGTTAGGCTGGCGCAGCATGCTCTATCTCGACGCTTCGCTGCGCAACGACTGGTCGTCCACCCTGCCGCAGGGCAACAACTCGTACATGTACCCTTCAGTGACGGGTAGCTTCGTCTTTTCCGAATTGCTGAAGGAGAAGCTCTCGTGGCTCAACTTCGGCAAGCTGCGCCTCGGCTACGCGCAAGTGGGTAATGACACGGATCCGTATCAGGTGATCAACACTATGACGCAATACACGAACGTCGATCCCTCCACGCCGGGCTACATCGTCGGCAACACACTAAAGAACGAAAAGCTGAAACCGGAGTCGACGAACTCTTACGAAGTGGGCCTCGAGCTCTCGCTCTTCGACAACCGCGTCGGCTTGGAAGCTACGCTCTACAGCAGCGAAACGAAGGATCAAATCGTGCCGCTCTCCGTCTCCGGAACGACGGGTTACACCTTCCGTGTCGTCAACGGCGGTGTCATCACAAACAAGGGCATGGAGCTCATGCTGAAAGTCGTCCCCGTCCGCAGCCGTGCCTTCACGTGGGAATCTGCGCTGACGCTGGCCTCGAACAAGAATAAGGTGAAGGAAATGGTGGTTCCCTATTATCGTATCGCCAGCGCCCCGTTCAAGGTGGAGGTCGGTGCCGTGAGGGGCGAAGCCTACGGCGTTATTATGGGTACCGACTATAAGTATGACAAGAACGGCAACAAACTGATTGACAAAAACGGTCGTTACATGTACACCGATGGCAATGTGAACCTCGGCAGCATCTTCCCCGACTTCACCGGCGGATGGAGCAACACGTTCCGCTTCGGTAACCTCGACGCGAGCATCCTCTTGGATTTCTCTAAGGGCGGGCACTTCTTCTCCGTATCTCACCTTTGGGGTATGTATTCCGGAATGCTCGAAGAGTCCGCTGCCAATGGCATTCGGGAGAAGGGCGTCGTCTTAGAAGGCGTACACGAGGACGGCACACCGAACACGACGAAGATCACCGCCAAACGATGGGCACAAGATCATAACCCGGGCCCGGCGGCGCAAAACGTACTCAAGTCCGACTACATCAAGCTGCGTGAGATCAACATCGGTTACACCATCCCGCTCAAGAAGAAGGACGCCTTCTTTAAAGCCTTACGCGTCTCCGCCTACGGCCGCAACCTCGCCGTTTGGGGGCCGGACACGAAGCACTTCGACCCGGAAATGATCGTCACCGGATCAGGTAACATCCAAGGTATCGAAGGCGCTGCACTGCCTTCGGTGGCCAACTTTGGTCTCAACGTGAACTTGAAATTTTAACGAACCAATCATCGAAACAGAAGTATGAAAGCAATCTATAAATACCTCGTCCTGCCGATCATCCTCGGCGTGGGAATCTTTGCCACCGTTTCGTGCGAAAAGTTGGAAACGACCAACCAGGACCCGAATAACCCCGAGGAAGTGCCCTCACACATGCTCATGAGCGGCGCCCAAAAGCGCATGATGGACGACGTCTACGACAACTGGTTCAGCGCGCGCCAATGCCTCACCTATAGCCAGTATTGGGCGCAACGCAACTATACGGAGGAGGATCGCTACCAGATCCGCGAATCGGTTAACAATGGCTATTTCAACAGCCTCTACCGCAACCTCTACTACATGGATCGCCTGATCGAACTCAATACCGACCCCGTCAAGGCGGCCATCTCAGTCAACTACGGCAACAACAAGAATCAGATTGCCGCCGCCAAGATTATGAAGGTGTGGATGCTCTCCATCATCACCGACACATGGGGCAATGTGCCCTACACCGAGGCCGGCAAACTGACCCAAGACGTGTATTACGCCAAGTATGACAACCAGAAGGACATCTACGCCGCCATGATCAAGGAGCTGACCGAGGCCTCGCAGATGATCAATGTGAAGGAGAAAGCCTTCGTCGGCGGAGACATCATCTACAAAGGCAACGCCTCGAAGTGGAAGAAGTTCGCCAACTCGTTGAAGTGCCGCTTGGCCATCCATCTCTCCAAAGTGGACGGTAACTGGAAGGCCTACATCGCTGAAGCGCTGAAGGACGGTGTTTTCGAGAGCAATGCCGATAATGCCGTCTTCAAGTATTCGTCCACCGGGCAGGAATACTGCAAGTTCTACTCCGGCTACTTCGTCTCCGGCCGCAACGACTTCACCATCACGCGCCCCTTTATGGACATCCTCAAAGGCCAGGCTGACACGCTGAACAAGAAGTCGCACCCCTGGGCCGGCGTCGTTGATCCGCGCCTAACCGTCTACACTACCTCGCGCGACGGGGCTTACATCGGTATTCCTTTCGGCATCGCGAGCGGAGACATGACCGATATATTTCAGGATATGGCTCCGGATTGGTATGCCAATCCACCCATCCAGTTGGCGAAGGACTTCGCCGTGCCCATCATGACGTATGCCGAATTACAGTTCATCCTCAGCGAATACAAAGGCTTCTCAGCCGATGAATACAAAGAGGGCGTGCGGGCCTCCGTGAAATACTGGACAGCACTCAATGGCAGCGAGATTTCCACCGCCGATTTAGATACCTACGTCGGGGCCGTCTCCAAAAAGGTGGATGCCGAAGCCGTGGCGTTGCAGAAGTACATCGACCTCTTCATGAACGGCACCGAGGCTTGGGTAGAGATCCGTCGCACGGGCTATCCCGAACAGTTGATCCGTCCGGGCGAGATCTCAGCCATCGGTAAAAATGGGGTCGTACTGAAGTTCGAGCCTCTCTCCGAAACGAAGGGGCTGATCATCCCGCGTGTGAAGTATCCCACCAACGAGAGCACCCTGAACGGCGCCAACTTCAATGCCGCCGTCTCTAAACTCGAAGGCGGCACGAACAACTACTACTCCAAGATGTATTGGGACGTGCGCACCGGGCCCTACGATCACCCAGCAAACAAGTAGGAAAATCGAAAAATGAAAAGCCCCGTCGGGCAGAAGGATTCTCTTTTTCCGGTAGGGCTTTTCGTTTTTAACCTTTCGTTTTTAGATCATGACGGGTGGGTCTGCATGAGCGCAGGCTCGCCCGTTCTGCATGTGCCTTTCCCAATTTTCGGCGAAAGACCAGGGGAGAAATCCCCCGTATTTGGGATTGTCGCCCCTTGGAGGCGCCTCTACTTTTGCCGCCGTTAAAAACCAACAAAACACAAACGAATGATGAAAGTGAAAAACTTAATGATGCTCGCACTCGTAGCATGCAGCATGACAATGACGGTAAGTTGTGGAAAAGACACTCCTGAGCCGACGCCTACGCCGCAACCACAGCCCAAGCCTCAACCCAAACCTCAGCCGCAGCCCAAACCGGACAATACGGTGAAGGGCAAGAAGACGATCGATGCGACGAGCTACGCTGACTGGACCTACATCAACTTAGAGACAGGCGAAACCGAAGTGCATCGCGACTTCAGCAGTTGGACTTACTATAGTAAGGACACTGTGAAAAGTAAGACCCCGGCTAAGGGATCGGAAGCAGACGTGAAGATCAAATGGCATATTGCCATTCACCGCTTCGATATCAAGACGAACGATGGCGAGGCTGTTGCCACGACAGCAACTGAATTGGATAAGGTTACGACGCTCCCCACTACCGGATATAAGCCCGACACTGTGGTGGGAAGACATATAATTACTGATGGTTCAAGGATGATGGAGGGCATAATAGGTTATTCCGATAAATCGAATCTGAACACCACACTCGCCGGTTGGCTGATTCGCACCCCGACCGGCAAGATGCCGCCTTATACATACAAGTTGTCGAACAAGGTCTACGTCGTGAAGTTCAAAAACGGCAGCCACGCCAAGCTGAAGTTTACGGACTACACCGATGCCACAGGACAGAAGAAAGGCGTCGTGACATTCAGTTACGAATACAAGACGAAGTAAAATCTGCCTTTCCTTGTAAATCGCATTCGGCGGCGCTCCCTTCTCATCTGTGAGAGGCGGGCGCCGCCTTTTTTATGGCATCGTAGCCTTATAACAATCCCCCCAGCTTTCGGTTGAGGGTGTTGTAGGGCTACGGAGGTCGAAACCGCATGCCGGGAAGACCTTTAACAAACGTGAGTTTGACGTAAGCAATTCATTCACCTATATAGCTCCCTTGCACGATGACTGCAAGCCTCCTTGTCAGCATGCGCACAAGCACCTTGTCCTTTTGCACGTGGGTTGCAAGCCATTGGGAAAGGTGCTTCCCCCGGTGCGGTTGTGGAGCGAATGATTATTCGCCCCTATGAGGCGGCGGGGCATGATCAGGGCGTTACGTCACTCACAAAGCATGCGTTACGTCACTCACAAAGCATGCGTTACGTCACTCACAAAGCATGCGTTGCGTCACCCACAAAGCCTGCGTTGCCTGTAAGCCATTGGGAAGAGTGTCTTCCTCGAGGCGGGAAGGGTGTCTTCCCCAGTGCGGGAAGAGTGTCTTCCTCGAGGCGGGAGGGGTGTCTTCCCCGAGGCGGGGAGAGTGCTTCCCCCGAGGCGGAGAAGGTGTTTCCCCCGGTGCAGGGAAAAGGATTTCATACGTCGAACTCACGTTAACAAAGAACAAAAACATCAGGATAAGGATTATGGAGCAGAACGAGTTGTCACTCCGAAACAGCGCATACGCTGTGTATTGATCAGCTCTTGCACATGGTTTTCTTGCGAACGTTCGAGGGCTTTTCCTTTACCTTTGGCGGAAAATTATAATTCAAGATTAACTCAATAAACACAAATACCTGTATGAAAAAGATCCTCCTAACCCTGTGCATTATCTGCGGAGCATCAGCCTCCTTCGCGCAGCATTTTGATGATTTTTTTGAAGATAAGACCCTGCGCATCGACTACGATTTCACAGGCGACATCAACAAACAAGAGATCTCCGTCATCCGGCTGAACGCCCTCCCCCGTTGGTACGGCAAGCGGCAGCACCTGGCCGACGTCCCCGCGGCGGGCAACGGCGACATCACCGTCCGCACGAAGGATGGCCGCGTGATCTATAAAAACTCCTTCTCCACTTTGTTTCAAGAGTGGCTGGCCTACCCCGAGGCTAAACAGGTGAGGAAATCGTTTGAGAACGTCTTTCTTGTGCCCATGCCCAAAGACACGGTGGACATGACCGTCGAACTGCGCGACACGCGCCTTGGCGTCCTCGCCACCTATACGCACCGCGTCGCCCCGTCCGACATCCTCATTAAACGCATCGGCGAGAAGGACGTACCCCCCTATAAGACACTTCTGCAAGCCTCTGATACAAATAAATGTATACACATCGCCTACATCGCTGAGGGCTACCGCAAGGAGGAGATGGACGACTTCATCGCGCACGCGACCGAGGCCATGGAGGCGCTCTTCGCCCACGAACCATTCAAATCGCTCAGAGGGCGTTTCAACGTCATCGCCGTCATGTCCGAATCGAAGGAGAGCGGCACAAGCGTGCCCTCGAAAGGCATTTGGAAAAACACCGTCCTCGGCTCTCACTTCGACACCTTCTACAGCGAACGCTACCTCACCACCCTCAACCTGCGCGACATGCACGACCAACTGGCAGGCACGCCTTACGAGCACATCATCGTCCTCGTCAACTCCGAAACCTACGGCGGAGGCGGCATCTACAACTCCTACAACCTGACCTCCACCCGCCACAAGCACTTCCGGCCCGTCGTGGTGCACGAGTTCGGGCACAGCATCGCTGGATTGGCCGACGAGTACGCCTACGAAAACGAGGCAATCCCCCTCTATCCGCACGACATCGAGCCGTGGGAGCCGAATGTGACTACGCTCGTCGACTTCCACAGCAAGTGGGAGGACATGATCAAGAAGGGCACGAAGATCCCTACCGCACCGACGGAGAAGAATAAACTTGAGGTGGGCGTCTACGAAGGCGCCGGCTACAGCCTGAAGGGCGTCTATCGCGGCTTCCAAGATTGCCGGATGAGGACGAACCAGTTCCCCGAGTTCTGCCCCGTCTGCAAACGGGCGTTGACACAACTGATTGACTTCTATACGAAATAACGGCTATGCCCGGGGCGGGCAGGGCTGACCCAAGATCGGCAGACTTGATCCGGTACCTAATTTTATCACACAATCAATCATCACATCATGAGATTCAAACCGTATTTCACCTTGGCACTTACCATGACCCTTGCCGCCGCCCTCCCGCAGACGGGAGCGGCACAGAAGAAACTCTTCACGCTGGAGGATCTCAACTTCGGCGGAACGAACTATCGCAACATGACGCCGCAGAACCGCACCATCGTTTGGTGGGGAGAGGAGGCCGTGCGCACCGACGCTGATTTCTGCGCCGTGATCAACAAAACTACCGGACGCGAAACGCGCCTCTTCACCCTCGACAACGTGAACCAATGGATCGGTGCCACGGACGACAGCCACCGCCTGAAGACCCTCCGTCACGTCACCTTCCCCTACGCCAAGCAGCCGCTCGTGTTCGTCAAGAACCACGCCGAGCGTATGCTCGTGGATTGGAAGGCGCACCGCGTGGTGTGGCGACAAGCCTCCGCTGATCAAGAGCACACGGACTGGTCGCCGGCCTCACGTGCCACGGCGTTTGTCCGCGCCGATAACCTCTACGTGATCGACGGCGAGGGCCGGGTGCGACAGCTCTCCACTGATGGCAGCCGCGAAATCACCTATGGCACCACTGTTTATCGCGATATGTTCGGCATCTACAAAGGCACCTTCTGGAACCCCGACGGTTCGCGCCTCGCCTTCTACCGCATGGATCAGACGATGGTGCCCGACTATCCCCTCGTCGATGTCGACCTGGATAGCATGGCCGTGCTCGCCCCAGAGAAGTACCCCATGGCTGGACGCACCACCCACGAAGTCACCATCGGCGTCTATGATGTGAAGGCCGACAAGACGATCTACCTCAAGGTGGGCAGCCCCAAAGACCGATACTTTGTGAACATCGGCTGGAGCCCCGACGGACAGACGATCTACCTCAAGGAGTTCAACCGCAAGCAGAACGAGATGAGCCTCGACGCTTACGACGCCGTGACGGGCGACAAGCGCGCCACGCTCTACACCGAGCGCCACGAGAAGTACATCACCTCTTATACCTCCATCGCCTTCCTGCCGTGGGACGCTGACAAATTCATTCTGCAAAGCCAAAAGGACGGCTACAACCACCTCTACCTCTTCAACACCAAAGGCGAGATGCTGCGCCAGCTGACAAGCGGCCACTTTGTCGTCTACGACCTGCTCGGCTTCGACAAAGCGAGGAAACGCGCCATCATCCTCTCGGCCGAAAGCAGCCCAATCCAAAGCAACCTCTACGCCGTGGACATTGCTACGGGCAAGCGCACACTGCTCGACAACGGCCGCGGTGTGCACGCCAACATCATCTCCCCGAGCGGCTTTCACGACCGTGCCCTCTCGCCCGACGGCGGATGGATCATCGACAATTATTCCGAGCCGACCGTGCCGCGCTGCATCGACTTCATCAGCCTGAAGACTGACAAGAGCACGCGTTACTTCACCGCCGACGACCCCTGGAAGGGCTATGCCGAACCGCAGATCACCTCCGGCACGATCAAAGCCGCCGACGGCCGCACGGATCTCTACTACCGCATGGTGAAGCCCGCCGACTTCGACCCCGCGAAGAAGTACCCCACCGTCGTTTACGTCTACGGCGGCCCCATGACGCGCAACGTGGACGCTTACTGGCACTATCGCCTGCGCGGCTGGGAGGCTTACATGGCGCAGAAGGGCTTCATCGTCTTCATCCTCGACAATCGCGGCAGCAGCGACCGCAGCCGCGACTTCGAGCAAGTCACCTATCGCCAGCTCGGCACCGAGGAGATGAAGGATCAGATGAAGGGCGTGGACTTCCTCAAGACGCTGCCCTATGTCGACGCCAACCGCCTTGGCATCCACGGCTGGAGCTTCGGCGGCTACATGACGATCAACCTGATGACCACCCACCCGGACGTCTTCAAAGTGGGCGTGGCCGGCGGCCCCGTCATCGACTGGAAGTGGTACGAAGTCCAGTACGGCGAGCTCTACATGGGCACCCCGCAGGATAACCCAGAAGGTTACGCGGCCGCCTGCCTCCTTCCCAAGGCAAAGAACCTGAAGGGCAAGCTGCAAATCATCATCGGCATGAATGACCCCGTCGTCTTGCCGCAGAACGCCCTGCGCTTCCTGAAGGAGTGCATCGCCGCCGGCACACAGCCCGACTTCTTCGTCTATCCCGGCGAGCCGCACAACATGCGCGGCCACCAAAGCGTGCACCTGCACGAGCGCATCACACAGTACTTCTTGGACTACCTGAAATAAGACAAGAGTAGCTGATCACCAAGTCTGAATAGCTAATTATTCAGCATGATAAGGGAGGCGTTCTTATTGGTTGGGCGCCTTCTTTTTTTATGCCCATTCAGCAGATATAGTCGAATAAAAATGGATTGCGAATAATTGGGTGTACCCGGTGCAGCCTGAAGGGCCGCTCCAGGGATGAAAAAGATCGCAAATTCTTTCTGATCTACTATAACTCCTTTTGACTACGCTTGATTACTTCGACCATTGCGTCACCCACAACGCATGCTTTGCGTCACCCACAACGCATGCTTTGTTTGTAAGCCATTGGGAAGGGCGTCTTCCCCGAGGCGGGGAGATGGATT
>CAUPYF010000041.1:0-10783 GCA_963515435.1 uncultured Tannerella sp.
GCGTACGGAGGCTTCCCGCAACTTGCAGGAACCTTCCGGAGGCGTACGGAGGCTTTCCGCAACTTGCAGGAGACCTCCGGAGATAAAATATATGTAGGGGAGATCTCCACATGTTAGCATAATGCCTCAGGACGGTTTACCGCATCTCCCGGAAGGCGCTGTAAAGGATGGGCAGGGTGAGGGCAAAGGCGCACATATCGCTGAAGGTCTGGCACATCTCCACGCCGAGCAATCCGAATGTGCGCGGAAGGATGATCATCAACGGAATGAAGAATAGGCCACTGCGGGCCGCCGCTAAGAGGTTTGCACGCCACGTTTTGCGGATTGTTTGCGTAAACATGTTGCTGACGATGATTAGTCCCGTGAGTGGCAACGAGGCTAACTGCCACTTCAGTGCCGCCGTCCCCACGGCCACTACCGCGGGGTCTCGCCGAAAGAGGACGATGATGTGGTCCGAAAAGATCCACCCGACGATGCTGCATGCCAGCAGGAAGAGCGTGCAGACGCGCACAGAGTACCAAAAGCCGGACTTGACACGCGCATACAGCCCCGCGCCGTAACAGAAGCCGCAGAAGGGCTGGAACCCCTGCCCAAAACCGATGACGGCGGCCAGGAGCATCATCGTGAAGCGGTTGACGACGGACATGCCCGCGATGGCCGCATCGCCATACGCGCCGGCGCCGTAGTTGAGCATCACCGTAGCGAGGCTGCTCAGCCCCTGCCGCGACAGCGACGGCGTGCCTCCGGCCAGAATCTCCCGGATGTAGACCGTCGAGGGCGAGAAGTTCTGCAGCCGGATGCGTATGCTGCCGCCCCGGTGCGTCATCCGCAGCAGTACGATGAAGCTCACGGCTTGACCGATGACCGTGGCCACGGCAGCCCCGGCGATACCCATGTCGAAGACGAAGATGAAGAGTGGGTCGAGGGCGACATTGAGGATGGCTCCGCTGGCAATGCCGCGCATGGCGTAGATGGCGTTGCCTTGGAAGCGCATCTGGTTATTGAGCGTGAAGGCGCCGGTGAGGAGCGGCGAACCGAGGAGGGTGATGCCGAGGTAAGTTTCGGTGTAAGGCAGGATGGTGGGCGTGCTGCCGAGCCAGCGGGAGAGAGGAGTGAGGAAGAGTTCGCCGATGAGGAGGATGAGAAGGCCGGCCGCCAGGGCGTAGACAAAGCCGGTCGTCGCCATGATCTCAGCGTTGCGACGGCGGCGCGCGCCTAACTCGCGCGAGATGTAGTTTCCCGAGCCGTTGCCGAAGAAAAAGCTGAGGGCCTGAATGAGGAACATGACGGAAAAAACAATGCCAATGGCGGCCGTGGATTGCGTGTCGATCTGCCCGACAAAAAAGGTGTCGGCCATGTTGTAAAGCGCCGTCACTAACATGCTAATGATCGTCGGCACGGCCATCGTGCCGATCACTCGGTGTACAGGGCCTTCGGTCAGGAAGGCGTAATTATTTCTGCTGTGTTCCATCATCTCTTACCTATTCTATGTGTGCTCCCCGCACGCGGCAGGCAAAAGTAGAGACGTTTCCAGAGGCCTCATGCTTTAGATCCCGAACACATCTGTATGGAAAAGCGCCTCATTGAGTTTGTGAAAAAAGGCGTTGCACTTAGCGTTCGCTTGCTTGTGCAACGAATTTCAACGCCTTTCCGTCTTATCGTCTGTCTTGTCTACGAAGTTTAAACAGCAGCAGAAGAAACAGAATGAAAGTGGAAGTTCGGAAAATCGGTTATGACGCCAAACGAATCGTAAAGAATGGAACGGGTCTGGGAAGCTACGGACGCACACTCATCAATGCGTTGGTACAGGCTGATCAGGCGATGGAACTACGACTTTATGCACCGGACAGAGGGCGTGAGGAGTTGCGAAATCAGGTGAACGAAAGCCAGTGGACTCGTTTTTGTTATCCGGAAAGAGTGCATACAGGTTTGCAAAAAATCTTGTGGCGCAATCGTGGGATCGTGAAGCAATTGAAGAAAGACGGCGTATGCCTCTTTCATGGTCTGTCGGGCGAATTGCCATCCGGATTGAAAAAGGCAGGCATCCCCGGTGTCGTAACTATTCACGACTTGATTTTCCTACGCCACCCCGAGTTCTATCATTGGATCGATACGAAGATTTATGCTGCCAAATTCAGACAGACCTGCCGAGAGGCAGAGCGAATCATCGCCATCAGCCAGTGTACAAAGCGAGACATCATGGCCTTTTCCGATTTCCCGGAGGAACGGATCGACGTGATTTATCAAAGTTGCAATACGATATTTAGAGAGCCGGTGCCGGAGGAAAAGACGGCGGAGATAAGGAGAAAATACGCTTTGCCGCCCCGATACATACTACATGTAGGGACCATCGAGGAGCGAAAAAACATCCTGTTGGCAGTGAAGGCACTCCGATTGCTACCCGAGGATATTCATCTTGTTGTCATAGGGCGGGAGAAAAAATACACCGGCAAGGTGCGCACTTTCGTTGCTGATCAAGCGTTGGATAGGCGGGTCATGTTTTTGCATGGTGTGCCGAACACAGACTTGCCAGCCATTTATCGGAGGGCGGAGGCCTTTGCCTATCCCTCGCGCTATGAAGGTTTCGGCCTCCCTATCGTAGAAGCCATACAGAGTGGCCTACCCGTGGTGGCCTGCACGGGATCTTGTTTGGAAGAAGCTGGTGGGCCGGACTGTCTCTATGTACATCCCGACGATGTTCGAGGTATGGCTACGGCTTTGGAGAGGGCGATTTACGACAATGATTTCCGTCGGCTGAGTCTCGAACGAAGTAAGGACTACATAAAGCGGTTCGAGAATACGGATGCCGCTCGGCAGGTGATCGAAGTGTACGAAAAGACATTGTGAGCCTACATTACGGGTTTGCGATCGATCTTATAAGAAGTACTTCTGGGGAAGGCCGACTTTATTCCTAACAGCAAGTGCCAACCTCCGGTCAGTGGATTGTCCGTACCGGGGGGAGAACATAAGAAAGGGTGGAACCCTTGAGAAGTTCCACCCTTTCCGTCACATGAGAACAAATGAAATTAAAAAAGATCAAGTGATAGGTTACAAGTTCGGATTGACTTTGCTCCACTCGTTGACCGAAGGTAAGACGCCCATGCCGATCACTTCGTCGCGCATAGTGCAGAGGTGCTCATAGCTCTTGCGCAGGTCGGCCATCTCCGACGGTGTCCCCTCGACCTTGCGATAAGCGCAGCCGTTCTTGGTGATTTCTACCGGCATGGCCATCATGATATGGTGGAACTCGTCGGTCGATACGTAAGTTCCCGCCGGCCAACGGAACGCTTCGCCGCCCATCGCCGCACGTATCATCTCAACGGAGACGTAGGCCGGGCTCTGGAATGAGGAGCGTCCGCGTAAGTTGATGATGTTGGCGCCGCCCTTGATGACACGTTGCTGGAGTGCTGCCCACTCCTCGGCGGGGAGCTTCGGGGTGCCGATCAGGTCGGTCAGCGGGGTGCCGTCCACCTTGGCTGTGGAGGCGAAGACTGCCATCTGTTCGCCGTGTCCGCCAAATGTGCTACAACCGGTGACGGCACTCTGTGGCAGATGGAAATACTTGGCCAACTCGCTCTGCAAGCGGGTAGAATCAAGGGCTGCCAGTGTGGTGACTTGCGAGGGTTTCAGTCCAGAATAGATCAGGGTAATAAGCCCCGTGATGTCAGCCGGATTGAAGATGATTACCACGTGTTTGCAGCCTGGGCAGTAGGTTTTAATGTCCTTGCCGAGCTGTTCGGCCACTTGCGCGTTGCCTTTGAGGAGGTCTTCGCGTGTCATGCCGGCCTTACGGGCAGCGCCTCCGGAGGAGATCACGTACTTGGCGTCCTTTAGTGCTTCGGCCGAACTGGTGGTGTACGTGAAGTTCATCCCCTCGAATCCGCAGTGACGCATCTCTTCATACACGCCTTGCAGAGCCGGTTCATACACGTCTTGCAGGCAGATGTTCGGCGTGAGCCTCATCATAGCCGCGGTTTGTGCCATGTTGGAGCCGATCATTCCGCCGGCACCGACAATTGTCAGTTTCTCGTTTGTCAAAAATTCCATGGGGTTTATGTTTTAAGTAAGTATTTGGTTGGAAATCTTTTCGCAACGCCCGCAAAAATAGGAGAGATTCGGGAATGCGGAAATTTTTCTCTAATCGCAAAGATTGCAGGCTTGGAAATCATGTTGGAGGGAAATCTCCAAAGAATGGAGCCTGAAAAGCACAGCTTCCAGCGCTATTTTTTGAAAAGGAGTACGACGCCTCCCTGTGCGCCCAAGAACAATAGAGACGCCCGCACGAAGAACGTGGAGCGTCTCTAACAATCAATTAAAAGAGTATGCGGAGGATAGTCCCCTTTGTTTAGAACGGATTCTGTTCACAGAGCTTGTTAGCACGAATCTCAGAATACGGGATGGCGAACTGCCACGCCTTGTCATCAGCTGACTTGGCGATGCGCTTGGCCACACCTCCCGAGTTACGCGTGACGGCCGTGGTGCTGTCTTTTCCGTGCAGGTATTTCGTGATGTTCGACGTGTGGAGGCGATCCGGAACGATGCTGAGGCGCTTCATGTCGAAGAAGCGCTGCCCTTCGGCCCAGAGGTCGATGCGTCGGTTGCGGAGGATCTCCTCGATCAGCTCCGACCCCGTGGCAGTGGTCTTGTAATCCGGGTCGCGGGTTACCATGATCTCCTCTAAGATCTTCTTCGCCTCAGCGTCTTTGCCTTGGCGGGCTTCCGCCTCAGCCTTGATGTAGTACATCTCGGCCAAGCGCATGATGAGCAAGTCGCCGTGACTGTCATTGGAAGATTTCGCGCGGAACTTGATGTTCTGCCCCGTGATCTCCCACTGCGGTTTTTCTATGCCGCCTTCGAAGTAGTTCTTGTAGGCATCGGCCGGGATGGGGTCTTTCCTGTCGAGGCAGACCCACCAGCCGCGGCGGGCATCCTTCTCACCCATCTTGTCGTAGATGTCGCGGTTGATGGCAAACTTGAAGCCTTTTATATTTCCTTCAAAGTTGTAGGCATAGCTATTGAAGAAGCTGATGTAGAAGAAGTCTTGCAGGGAGTTCTGCGTGTAGCCCCACATCCACTCGCTGGCTGAGAGCTTGTTGAAGCCATCGCAGAGGGCAATGCCGTTTTGCAGCGTGGCGCCAGACTTCTTGATGGCTAAGTCAGCATATTTCGCAGCCTCAGCCCACTCTGACTTGGTCAGGGCAATGCGGGCAGCAATGCCGCAGGCGGTGGAGTAGCGTATGGCATTCTTGCGCCCGAGGTCGGGAGCCTTTGCGAGGTTCTCGAGTCCGATCTTCATGTCTGCATCGATCAGCGCGTAGACCTCGGCCACGGTGGAGCGCTTGGCAGGCTTGTAATCGACTTCCTTGCGGATGATGACGCCCAAATTGTCATTGGCCGCGCCCTTCACATAGCGCTTACCGAAGAGCTGCACGAGGTTGTAGTAAGCCCATGCCCGCAGCGTGTAGGCCTCGCCCTTGAGCGAAGCCACGTCAGAGGCGGGTGCGTTTTTGAGCTTGCCTATGGCGGCGATGGCTTCGTTCGCATGCTGGATGACGGAGTAATAGAAGGCCCAGCTGTTCTCATTGAGCGTTCCCTCGATGGGGTCGGTGTGATCCTCCCAGCGATAATAGCTCATGTGGTAAGCTGCCATCGTATTGATGAAGTCGTCGCCCATCATGTCGTAGTGTATGTTGAGCGCCGGCTGCCCCAAGGCAAAGAGTTGCGAGTCGAAAGAGTAGGTGTAGATGATATTGTGAATCCCCTCGATGAGGCTCCTTACCCCCGAGGGATTTTCAGCGATCTTTTCGGGGCTGATGGATTTGGTGGGGTCGTTGTTTAGGAAGCTCTCTGAGCATCCGCTCAGCATCATTCCTGAGGCAAGTAGGATGGCGAGGAAATAATTTGTCTTTTTCATATACGTAGAGAGTTAGAATTTGATAGAGAGGCTTGAGGTTAAGGTTTTGGCATAGTCGTAGAAGGCTGTAGCCGTCACGCCACTGTAGTTCATCATCGGGTTCAACCCCTTGCGTGCGGAGAGCAGGAAGAGGTTTTCGGCGCCCACGCTCAGGCGCAGCTCGTCAAGGCCGAGCTTCTTGGCCCATACACGGGGGAAGGTATAACCTACGTTGATGGATTTCAGCATCAAGGCACTGCTGGAGATCAGGAAGCGGTCAGAGCGCTGGGCGTCATACCGGCCGGCATTACCAGCATCTAAGCGAGGCACATCCGTTTGGTCGCCTGGCTTTCTCCAAGCCTTATACATGTCTTTGTGCATGGCGCGTCCACCATCCAAGTTGCGGCCCATGAGACTTTCGTAGCCGGTGTCGTACGTCTTGCCGCCTAATTGATAGGCGAAGAGGATCTCTGCATCAAAGCCCTTCCACTCGGCGCGTGTGCCAAATCCGCCATAGATCGTGGGGATGGAGGTGCCACAGAAATGCTTCCGGGCGAAACGGGCGTCTTTCGTCCACGTGGCGGCCTCGCCTTCCTTACCGACACCGACGAAGTTGGGGCTCTTGGGATCAGCATATTCGGCATATTTCTCCGTATCCAAGCGATACATGGCTACACCATCTTTCGGGTCTACGCCGATCCATTCATAGAGGTAGTAGTCATAGATGCTGCGCCCTTCTTCATACTTCTTATAGGCGAGCTCGATGCCATCCTTCCGGTTCTCGTCGGGCAGGCGGACGATCTTGTTCTTGAAGAGTGTCCCATTCAGGCTGAGGCTCCACTTGAAGTCTTTCGTCTCAACCAATATGCCTTGCAAGTCGAACTCCATACCGTAGTTGCGCACCTTACCGATGTTCCGGTTGACGGATTCTGCGCCGCTCGATTTGGGCAGGGGATAATCGAAGATGAGGTCCTTGGATTCCTTATTGAAGAACTCCACCGTACCGCGCAGGCGATTGAAGAGGCCAAACTCTATGGCGATGTCGGCGCTGGTCTGCGTCTCCCACTTCAGGTTACGGTTGCCGAGTTCTCGGAAACGTACGCCCGGGTAGTCGCCATTGTTGTAGCCCATTCCGTAGAGCGTTCGGTAAGCATAATAGGAATCGACCTCGCTATCGCTTGCCCAGCTGATCTGGTCGTTACCCGTCTGCCCGATGGAGGCACGGAGCTTCAGTTCGTTGAGCCACTCCTTTTCGGCGAAGGCCTCCTTGGAGAGGTTCCAGCCAGCCCCGAAGGACCAGAAGTTACCCCAGCGACTTTCTGGCGACATGCGCGAGGTGCCGTCGCGGCGGTAAGAGAGGGAGAAGTTGTAGCGCCCGTCGAGGTCGTAGTTCACACGGCCGAAGTATCCCTCCTTCGTGTACGTGTCCGTCCCCGAATCGATATCGACCGGAGAGGAAAGGTTGGGCATTTCGTCAATACCCAAAATGCCCATACCCTTTTTCCGCATGTCGGTTTTCTGCATTTGCAACCAATAGATTTCATGCCCTAACATGGCGTCGAAGTTGTGGAGGCCAAAACTCTTCTTATAGGTCAACAGCTGGTTGAAGGTGATGGTGGAGTAGCGATAGTCCGAGATTTGCAGGTACCCTGCGGGCTGATCGCCCATGATGTTGTTGTAGCGCTTTTTGGAGAGGCCGCGCACGAGGTCATATGAGAGGTTGGTGCGCAGCTTCAGCTCGGGGATGAAGGTGACTTCCGCAAACGAGCGGCTGGTGATGGCGTCGCGATCGAAGGTGGCGTGGTCGAGTTCGCCCTCTTCTACGGGGTTGAAACCTCCGATGTAGGGGCGTAATCGGTTGTGGTCATAGACCTTGTTCCCTTTCTCATCGAGCACATAGCTGCCATCGGCCTTGTGGCGGTGGATGGGGTAGATTGGCGCGATGTTCCGCTTGAAGTAGAAGGGGTTGGACGAATAGCTGTCACTGGCCGTCTTCGGCGCTGTGTTGTGTACACGTGAGAAGGCGACGTTGCTACCTATGGAGAACCATTTTGTGACATCATAGGAGAGGTTTCCGCGGGCAGAGAAGCGCTGGAAGGATGTGTGGCGCTTATAGCCGTCTTCACCCAAGTAACTGAGCGACATGAAGCTCTTCATTTTCTCCGTGTTCAAGCCACCGCTGAGGGAGTATTCGCTGCGATAGCCAGTACGGAAGAGGGCCTTCTCCCAGTCCATGTCGTCGCCCCAAAGCAGGCCGTTGATTTCGGGGTTCAGTTTGCCGTCGGGCGTTACGATGGCCGGATAGGTGTACCAGTCCTTGTGTGGAGTGTTCGTCATGGTGATCTCGCCGGTTTCCGGATTTTCTTCGTAGACGGATTTCAGCCCGGCATAAGGGTTATAACGCAGGTCACGATAGACGTAATACGCAGCCAGTTTTCCGGCCAAGTCGTCGCTGCGGCCATTGGAGTACTTCTCCTGGTTATACCATTGCTGCCAGCGCATGGTGTAGTGATCCATCGCACCAATCTTCTCATAGTCGGCCTGTCCGCGGCGGGTGCCACCTTGATTCATCGTGAAGGTGAATTTCGGTTTACCGTCACGTGCGCCCATGCCGCTCTTGGTGGTGATGAGCACCACGCCGTTACCGGCGCTCGATCCGTAGAGGGCGGTCGAGGCAGCGTCTTTCAGGATGCTGATATTTTGGATGTCCGAAGGTGCGATGTCACCCAGTGATCCGTTGTAGATGGATCCATCCACTACGTAGAGCGGTGCCGAAGAGGCGTTGATGGAGCCAAAGCCGCGGATGCGGAGGGTGCTACTTGATCCCGGCTGGCCGGTGGAGGTGGTCACTTGCACACCGGAGGCGGCACCACTCAGGGCGCTGGTGACATTCGTGATCGGGCGCTTCTCTAAGTCCTTGGATGATACGGATGACTGGGCGCCCACCACCGACTGTCGTTTTTGCGTACCGTAGGCCACAACCACCACCTCGTCGATCATCTCCGAGGCCGGTTTCAGCACGATGCGTAGCGTGGGGGCTACGGTAACTTCTTGTGTCTGCATACCGATGTATGAGACGACCAAATGCGAGGCGGAACGCGGCACATCGGGCAGGATAAACTTCCCATCCATGTCGGTAATCGTACCGACCTGCGTTCCCTTTACGAGAACTGAGGCACCGATGACTGGCAGCCCGTCTTCTTCTGAGACCACCGTCCCCGTGACTCTTTGCGTCTGGGCCGAAGCCCACATAATGCCTGCTATGAGGCACATCAACAGCACGGATAATTTTCTTTTCATACTCGTGTTTCTAATAGGTTAGTAATTATGATCGTGTTACATAAAATGCAGGTGAGCTCCCGGCCTTGTGCGGCAAACGGACACAGGCAAGCGAAAGGAGGAAGTCACACGGCCTCTTCTCTCCTTGCTTCCGTCCGTGCGACAGTGTCCTGTCAGAACACGGGAAGTGTGGAAATTAACAATACGTGAGAGGGTGTTTTTAACAGTGGTATGTAGGACTATAGATGACCGGGTAGCATCGAGAGAAAAAGAACGAGCCGTTACGCGCCCTTTTTCATCCATTTGTCGATTTATATATGTCTTCACTTCCGGCATGTCGTCATATTCTGTGTTAGGTTATGGCTTCTCTATTGTCTTGAAACCATCGCAAAAGTAACAATTTAACGTTGCTGACGCATGATTTTTAAAAAAACATGCAGCTGGTTTACCGAAAGCGCTGAGAGAGGGAGGGGCACCCGACGACAGCTCCGGGACGATCGATATAGGCTTAGTCTCCAAGCCTTGCTACCGGTAGTATGGCTCATTGAGGGCAATGAATGCACCGCGCTACAGGCGCTTCATATGCCCACCCAGCTTAGGTGGGGATACATGGCTGCTGGCACCTCGTCTCCTTCACTACGGGTAGTGAGAGGGACGTATAGCCTGTAGGCGATGGATGTGATTAGCGCTGTAAGGATACACGCGTATACACTCCCTAATGATAGATATCAAAACGCGGCCTTGAGCTTGAGGACGGCGTGCAGAGGGCGCAGGCGGAAGGTGGTGGCGAAGCGATCGGCGTCTACATACTGGATCTCGGTGTAGCGGTCGGCGTTGGTGAGGTTTTGCACGGTGAGCTCTAATTCCACACGGCGCGCGGGGTGACAACGCAGCCCGGCATCCATGAAGCAGCGCGTGGTGCGTGGCCCGCTCTCAGCGGGCAGGCTGCGGAGGTCGAGGCGGTAGAAGAGCTCTAAGTTTTCGATCGGCAGGACGGAGACGTCGGCGTCGGCGCCCCAGGTGTTGAGGTGTGAGGTGGCGTTGGCGGCGGGCAAGTCGGCCGTGCGGGTGGACAGCTCGGCGATGCCGCGCACCCGAACCGACAGCCACGCGAGGGAGCGCAGGTGGATGGTTGGGTAAACGGAGAGGAGGCTGCCGCTGTAGGCCAAGCTACGGCCCTGTCGGAGCGTCTGGCTGCGGAAGGCGGTGTAGCCCGCGTTGAGGGAGAACGTCGTGTTCCAGCTGTGGACGTTCTTGGCCAAATAGAAGTCGGCGCTATAGTTATCGGTGTGCGTCATGGCGCCTTGTGAATGTGTGGCAAGGGAGCCGTCGGGGGTGATGGTGATCCCGCTGAGCACGTTGCGTTGCGTGCGGCTATAATGCAAGAAGAGCGAGGAGAAGAGCCCCTTCATCGTGTGGCGATACATATAGCTGGCCGAGAGGTTTGCAGTGCGGCGGTGCGCCAAGATGCCCGAGGCGCCGCCGTCGACGCGGTTATACGAGCGGCGGATGGGGCTGCGGAGGAACGAGAGGATGTCGCCCGTGGCGTGGTTCAGTCCGCCCCCGAGGGTGAAGTAGAGGGCCGGCGAGGCGGTGTATTTGAGGCTGAGG
>CAUPYF010000042.1:0-10469 GCA_963515435.1 uncultured Tannerella sp.
GCATGGCGTGCGCTGAGAAAATGAGGGTCATTTCGGCCGCGCATGGCGTGCGCTGGAAAAATGAGGGTCATTTGTCTCGGACAAATCGTCGCCACCGAAAAAAGGAGCCGAAAATCATTGAAAAATGGCTGCCACCGTGAGAAGGTTATAATGGTTCTCTCCCCATTTTTTCGTGGGACGAATTTTAGTTCCCCCCTAAATCTATCTTTGTCCACGTTTGTTTTACACATCTATTATTTACTCAATGAAATATCAATATTGGCTCCCGATGATGCTGTTCGCAGGAACAGCGGGGCAGGCACAGGTTGACTTCCGGCCGCCGGCAACCCCTCAACATGCCGTCAGAGACACGATCCACAACGTCATCTTCACCGACCCCTACCGCTGGCTCGAGGACAAAGACGCGCCAGAGGTCGTCGCTTGGTCGCGCGCGCAACACGATTACGGCATCGAGTACCTCCAGAAGACACAGAAGCTCCACCCCGGCCTCCGCGAACGCCTCGCCGCTTACATCGATCGCGACTACGAGGGGCCGCTCACAAACGTGGGTAAGCGCGTCTTCCAAACCGTCAAAATGAAGGGCGACAAGCAGTACAAGATCTACACAATCATTGACGGCAAGCGGGTGCTGATCTGGGATCCCGTCGCCATCGACCCCTCGGGCAAAACCTCCACCTCGGGCGTGGCCTACACCTACGACGGCAACCGCGCCGCCATCAGCGCACAGAAGAGCGGAGCCGAGATTTCCACCACGTATTTCATCGACACAAGAACGGGGAAGCAGATCTGCAAACCGCTCCCGAACACCTTCAGATTCCGCTGGACGAAGGATCAGAAACACGCCTACGTCACCTTCCGATCGCCCGAGGACGTGGCCGCGCAACGGCCTCTCAAGACCTACATCTGGGAGTTCGGAACCCCCGCCTCGAAGGCCCGCGAGATCGGCACCACGGACGACGCAAAAAACAGCTTCTACATCTACGACAACCGCTACGCCGACGTGACCATCTATGGCGAAAGCGACTTCTACTCCAACAAGGCCTACCTGCGCCGCACGGGAACTAACGAAAAGGGCCGGCTCATCTACGAAAGCAAGGAGTTCAACGCCTACCCCGAGGCCATCGGCGACAAGCTCTACATGTTCACGAACGACAACGCGCCCAACTTCCGCCTGATGACGGCCGACGCGGCCCGGCCGGAATACAAGGACTGGCGCGTGCTCATCCCCGAGGGCGAAACGGTGATGCAAAGCTGCGTCGTGACGAAGCACAACATCATCGTGCAGGACAAGAAAGACATCCAAAGCCGACTCACCCTCTACGACCTCGACGGCAAACGGATTCGCGAGATCGAGCTGCCTGAGCTCGGCAACGTGGGCGGCATCGGCTACGACCGCGAGTTAGACTCCGTCTACATGACCCTAAACACCTTCACCACGATGCCGAAAACCTTCGTGGCCTCGCCCAAGGACTTCAAGTGGCGCCTCTACTTCGCCCGCGAAACGCCCATCGACATGAGCGACATCGAGGCCAAGATCGTCTTCTACCCCTCCAAGGACAGCACGAAAATCCCCGCCTTCATTTATCACAAGAAGGACATCAAAATGGACGGCAACAACCCCGTGCTCATCGATGGTTACGGCGGCTTCAATAGCGGCATCGCCCCCGCCTACGCTGGCTTCTACATGTCGCTCCTTGAGCGCGGCGTAGTAGTCGTTGAAGCCGGCATCCGCGGCGGCGATGAGTACGGCGAGGCGTGGCACCGCGGCGGTATGCTGGACAAGAAGCAGAACACCTTCGACGACTTCAACAGCTGTGCCGAATGGCTCATCCGCGAGAAGTACACCAACCCCACGCGCATCGCTGCCAAGGGCGGCAGCAACGGCGGACTGCTCATGGGCGCCATCGCCACGCAGCGGCCGGATCTCTACAAAGCCATCGTCTGCCAGGTGCCCCTCCTTGACATGCTGCGCTACCACCGCTTCCTCATCGCCCGCTACTGGATCCCCGAATACGGCTCCGCGGACGACCCCGAGCAGTTCCGCTGGCTCTTCCCCTACTCCCCCTACCACAACATCCGCACCGGCGTCAACCTGCCCACCATGCTCGTCACCACCGGCGCCAACGACAGCCGCGTCGACCCGCTCCACGCCAAGAAGTTCGTCGCCGCCCTCCAGAACAACCCCGGCCAGCTGAACCCCGTCATCCTTCATATTGACTACGATAGTGGTCACGGCAGTGGCCAAAGCACCGAACAAACGATCGACAATTGGGCATTCATCTTTGAGTTCATCCTAAATCAGCTCGGGCTGTAGGTTAAAAATGCCCTCCCAAAAACACCAAGGCCGCCGAACGGTGAGGATCCAATCCCTAGTCCGTCCGGCGGCCTTTCTATTCACGCAGCGGATCATAACGGGCATGCACCCGGCATGATCCGTTTCTCGTTTTTAGCTCTTACGCCTCTCTAACTCATCCGCGTGGCAGAGGAACTTCTTGCCCAAGAGGCGTGCCCCGTCAGCCGTAATGAGGTAATCCTCCTCGTTGCGGATGCCGCCGAAGTCTTTATACGTAACCACCTTGTCGTAGTTGATAAAGTCGGCGAACCGCCTCTCTGCGTGCCACATGTCGATCAGCTGCGGGATGAAGTAGATGCCCGGCTCGATGGTGAGCACGAAGCCCGGCTCCAACTCGCGCGCCAATCGCAGCGACTTGCGCCCGAACTGCTTGCTCTTCGGCTGATCGCCATAACCCACGTACGCCTCGCCGAGGTTCTCCATGTCGTGCACATCAAGCCCCATCATGTGGCCCAGACCATGCGGGAAGAAGAGCGCGTGTGCACCAGCCTTGACCGCCTCCCTCGCGTCGCCTTTCATCAGCCCCGCGCCCTTCATGCCCTCGACGATCACCTCGGCCGCGAGGTCATACACCTCCTCGAAACGGATGCCCGGCCGGAGCGCCTTGACAGCCGCCTCGTGGCTGGCCATCTGGATTTCGAACATCTCCTTCTGTCGCGCAGTGAACTTCTTATCAACAGGGATGGTGCTCGACATGTCGCCGGCGTAACCCATCTCCGTCTCCGCCCCGGCATCGAGCAGGAAGAGCTGTCCGCTTTGGATCACGTTGCTGTGATCATGGTTATGCAGAGTCTCGCCGTGCACCGTGGCGATGGTAGGGAAGGAGAGCATGTAGTTGTGTGCCGCCGCGACCTCTTGCACGGCCGCCGCCACCTCGCACTCGCGCCTTCCGGGCTGCACCATCTGGTGTGCACGCAAATGCATGTCAGCCGTCACGTTGCAAGCCTTGTCAATCTCCACGATCTCCTCGTCCGTCTTGTGGTTACGCATGTTGACCACCGCCTTGATGAACTCCACCGACGGCTGTTCAGCGCCCGGCATAATGCCGAAAAGCGAGAGCAGCTTGATGCGGTGTTCGGGGCGATAAGTCGGCAAGTAGCGCACGGGTTGTCCCTTGCGTGCGGCTGCCTCTAAGTACGGCTTGATCTCAGCCAGCGGACGCACATCCTTGATGCCGGCGGCCTCGCTTTTCTCATGCAGCGTAGGCTGCACGCCCATCCATACAATGGCGTCGATCGTGAGTTCATCGCCGAAGATGATCTCGCGGTTCTCATCGATGTCGATGACGGCCATCAGGCCTGCATAAGGTAAACCGAAATAGTAGAGGAAGGTGGAATCCTGACGGTAGGGATAGAGGTTGTCTTCAAAGTTGCAACCGGCTTCGTCGTTACCCATAAATAACAACAGGCCTGTGCCTACGGCCTTCTTCAGGGCGTCGCGCCGCTGAACGTAAGTTTCTCTTTTGAACATGATACGTTTTGTGTTTTGAAATTAGACAAAGCAAAAGTAGGGGATTGGGGGTAAAAGAAAGCGGCAAGATGATGCGCGCCGTGCACTCACCTTGCCGCCCTTGGCGATACATTATATATAAGGCTACTTCTCCGCCAGCAGCTCTTCTAACTTCTTATCCAGCTCCTCGCCTGTGAGGTTGTGGCCGACGATGGTGCCGTCCTTGTCAAGCAGGAAGGTGTTGGGGATGGAGCGGACACCGTAGAGCGCGGCGCCAGCTGACTGCCAGCCTTGCAAGTCGGAGAGGTGGATCCAGTTCAGCTGCTTATCCTTCACGGCCGCCTCCCAGTCTTCCTTCTTCGAGTCGAGCGAGATGCCGACCACCTCAAAACCCTTCTTGTGATACGCCTCGTAGGTCTTCTTCAGGTTCGGCATTTCACGCATGCACGGCCCGCACCACGACGCCCAGAAGTCTACGAGCGTCACGCTTCCTTTGCCTGCGTAATCCGACAGTTTGTGCATGTCGCCCTTCATGTCAGCCATTTCGAAGTCGGTGAATTTCTGCCCCACGGCCACTTTCTTCATCATTTCCAAGTGCTGTGCCAGCTCCTTGATGCCGGGCACGTTCATGAAGGTCGAATCGGCCTTGGCCAACACGGCCTCCTGCGTCGCCTCGTCCAACTCAAACTGGTAATCGCCCAGCAGCTTGGCAGTAGTGAGTTTGTTGGGGTGTGCCTCAAGGTAAGCCTTGATCTTGGTCATCATGTTTTCCTCCAGCTCGCCGGCCTTCTTCTTGGCGGCCTCATCATCAGCTTTAAGCGCGTCGATGAGCTCCATGTAGCTCTTCTTCGTTTCTGCGAGCATGGAGCGAATCTCCTTAAAGGCGTCGTTTTCAGGTGTCCCAGCCACATAGGAGAAGGAGTCGAGCACAGCCTGCATCTCTCCCTTCTCCAGTACAAAGACGGTGGAGAAGGGCGCCTCGCCAAAGCGGCTCATCATCTCGTCCCCCTCGCCCTTCAAATAAAGCGTATATAGTCCATCAGACGTCGGGGCGCCCTGCAATTTGAACGCATTCTTCTCAATCAGCGCACTGTCCGTCACTGCTCCTTCCGATCCGTAAGGGATCAGGTACACATACTTACCCTCCAGGTCCGTACGTCCCTCTGCAATCTTTCCTTCAATCGTGTAGCCGGCCTTCTTTCCGCCGCAACTCACACATACAGCCGCAACGGCTGCATACCATAAAAATCTCTTCATAATCGTTTCGTGTTTATTTGATACATATATAACAGCAAATTGGGCTCTGTCCACAGTCTCAATTGATCCCTGACGGAGCGGCGGCAAAAATAAAAAGCCGTTGGGATTTTGTTCAGAGCAAAAGTAAAGTGCTCTTAGCTCCCTATTATTTTTCGCAAATCATGAAAGCAATCTCTCTCAGAATATCAAGCAGCCCTTTTTTGTCGGAGACTCTCCGGAGCGTTAGTTCGATGTAAGAAAGTCACTCAGCATGCGATATGTCGGTTCACTTCGTCAGGGCCTTCAGGGTACATGAAAATGCCGGAAAACACTTTGATTCGGCAGCCCGACATGCGACATATTAAGATGAATAGTTGACGGTGAACTCACGTTACGTTAGAGCTACAACGGCTCCGCCAACTGTCGATTGAGGTTGTTGTAGGACTACAACGGCTCCGCCAAGTGCCGGTTGAGGTTGTTGTAGGGCTACGGAGATCCAAACCGCGCGTACTTGGGTTTTCCGCCAAGTAGTAACAATTCCCCGGATGGCGGTTTAAGCCTTTGTCTGGGGAGTTATTTCCATCACGGGCAGACACATCGGTCTGCTCCTATGCCTCAGCGATCTCGGCAAGCGACTTGTCGGGGGTGTGAATACAAGAAGATTTTTTACGTAGAACTCACGTTCCGGAAATCAAAAAACATTCTCTATTCCAGCTTATAAATAACAGCCCTCCAAATTATTCCCCAATGCAGTGTGTGGTGAAACAACAGCTGAACATCCGAAACAAGGTGGCATCAGAGAAAAATGTTTTTTTTCGATGAATCTTTTGGAGGTTTTAAAAACGCCTTTATCTTTGCACTGTCGTTCGAGAGAGAACAGAGAACGATGCCTCAATCATAAAAGTAAAGGGCGCTTAGCTCAGTTGGTTCAGAGCGTCTGCCTTACAAGCAGAGGGTCGGGGGTTCGAATCCCTCAGCGCCCACAACAAGAACAGGAGGAAACGGGATTCGTTTTACTCCTGTTTTTTTATAACCTAACAGCAAATGATCCTCCTTCATAAAATAAGCCCATCTGACCACACAAACAGAGTATTTTCAGGCTACTACAAATAACCAAGCGCCACATATAGCTTTCACTAAAAAATCTACCTTTGTGGCCATATCACATTTACCTACTTACTTATTATCATACGATTAAGAGATGGGATTTTTTGATTTCTTCAGTAAAGAAAAGAAGGACACATTAGACAAAGGTCTGTCGAAGACGAAAGAAAACGTCTTCTCCAAGATCACCAAAGCCATTGTGGGAAAAAGCAAGGTGGATGACACTGTGTTGGACGAACTGGAGGAGGTGTTGATCTCATCTGACGTGGGAGTGGACACGACGCTGAAAATCATTGAACGAATTGAAAAACGCGCCGCAACAGATAAATACGTTTCGACAAGTGAATTGACAAAAATCCTGCGCGAGGAAATCGCTGCATTACTGACGGAAAACAAAACCGAAGATGCCGATGATTTCAGCACACCGCAAGGAAGAAAGCCCTACGTGATTATGGTAGTCGGAGTCAACGGAGTAGGCAAGACTACGACGATCGGCAAGTTGGCTTATCAATTCAAAAAGCGAGGCTATTCCGTCTATTTGGGAGCGGCCGACACGTTTCGCGCTGCTGCCGTGGAGCAGATCGTTATCTGGGGCGAACGCGTCGGAGTGCCAGTCATCAAGCAAAAGATGGGATCGGATCCCGCATCGGTTGCATTCGACACACTCAATTCAGCGCAAGCCGGCGGAGCGGACGTCGTGATTATTGACACGGCTGGGCGCTTACATAATAAAATCAACCTGATGAACGAACTGACAAAAATTAAAAACGTGATGAAGAAGGTTGTCCCCGACGCTCCGCATGAGGTATTGCTCGTGCTCGACGGCTCGACGGGACAGAATGCCTTCGAGCAGGCGAAACAATTCACAGCCGCAACGGAAGTCAATGCGTTGGCCATTACAAAACTCGACGGGACGGCAAAAGGCGGCGTCGTCATCAGTATATCCGATCATTTCCGGATCCCAGTCAAATACATCGGTTTGGGTGAAGGTGTGGAAGGCCTACAGATATTCAACAGAAAAGCATTCGTAGATTCGCTATTCGGGGACGATGAGGAAAGATAAGGTCGATATTATCACGCTCGGTTGCTCGAAAAATCTGGTCGATTCGGAACGGTTGATGCGCCAATTTCAACTGAACGGATACACCGTCGCTCACGACGCAAAAAAGATAAACGGCGAAATTGTCGTCGTCAATACGTGTGCATTCATCGGCGATGCACAAGAAGAGTCCATCAACCTGATCCTTCAATTGGGGGAGGAGAAGAAACGTGGAAGCATTGGGCGGCTGTATGTCATGGGCTGTCTCTCCGAACGCTTTCTGAAAGAGCTCAAACTGGAACTTCCGTTCGTTGATGGCTTTTATGGAAAATTCAATTGGAAAGAGTTGCTGAACGATTTGGGTAAGGCTTACCTGAGTGATTTTTCTGAAGATCGCGTTGTGACAACTACTGTGCATTACGCTTACCTGAAAATTGCTGAGGGTTGCGATCGTAAATGCTCCTACTGTTCGATTCCGATCATCACGGGACAATACCACTCACGCCCAATGGGGGATATCGTCAAGGAGGCTCAACTGCTGACCCAAAAAGGTATCCGTGAATTCCAGCTCATCGCGCAGGATTTGACCTATTATGGTCAGGACCTTTATCACAAGACCATACTGCCCGAATTAGTGGAGCGACTGACAGATGTGCCGGGCGTGGAGTGGCTGCGGCTGCATTACGGTTATCCGTCGCAATTCCCATACGACTTGCTGCGCGTAATGCGTGAGCGTGATAACGTCTGCAAATACCTCGACATCGCTTTGCAACATATCAGCGACCCAATACTGAAACGGATGCGTCGGCATATCACCAAAGAAGAAACCTATGAGTTGATCAGCCGAATACGAAGCGAAGTGCCCGGCATCCATCTGCGGACAACTCTTATGGTCGGCTATCCGGGCGAGACGGATGATGACTTTGCACAGTTGATACAGTTTGTGAAAGATATCCGCTTTGAACGGATGGGGGCTTTCGCTTATAGCCACGAGATGGGGACGCATTCCTATAAACAGGAACAGGACAATGTGTCGGAGGAAATAAAACAGCAACGTCTGAATGCGTTGATGAGGTTTCAAGAGGCTATTTCAACCGAGGTGCAGGAGAAGAAAGTCGGGAAGACGTTGCGTGTCATGCTCGATAGGGAAGAGGATTACTACATAGGGCGGACGGAGTTTGATTCGCCGGAAGTGGATCCCGAAGTGCTTGTGCGCAAGGAGAACAATCTGGAGTTGGGTAAAATCTATTCGGTGCGTATTGAATCGGCAGAGCCGTTCGAACTATATGGCCGGAAGGTTGTTTAATTCAGTGACGGACTACAGAAGTTCGTATTCCGAAAAATCATAACAAAAAGATACATCATCAAATGAGAGATACAGAACTGATCGCCGAGCTGGCCGCACGCCTCGACCGGGAGATTCCCGAGGTAGAGAGTATGCTGGACGCGTTCGGACAAGTGGTGGCCGATAGGCTGACAGATAATGACATCGTCGTTTTGGAAGGATGGGGGCAGTTTGAACTGAAAAAGAAACTCGAACACTATACAACCGACGCCAAAAGCGGAAAGCGATACCTCATGCCCCCGAAATTAATTCCTGTTTTCAGACCTTCTCCCCGATTGAAAACGTACATCAAAAACTTAGATCAGGCATGAACGAGAAGATCACAGCAGACCGCATCATCGAACTGATGATGGAGAAGACCAGCTACGATCAGGCAACAATGCAGACGTTCGTCGGAGAATTGACCGCCTTAGTGAACGACAGCCTCATAAGAGACGGATCGACGCGTGTCAAAGGCGTCGGTAAATTCAGGATCGTCCCCGTCAAAGAGCGTGAAAGCGTTAATCCATCCGGTGAGCGTATCGTGGTTCCTGCACATCATTGGCTGTCGTTTCTTCCGGATAAGTTCCTGAAAGACCGCATCAACAAACCCTTTGCTTTCTTCGATCCCATCGAGGCGGGCGAGGGAGGAGCACCAACCGAACAACCGGAGGACGCCGAACGCGAGTATGTAGACAACAACGACAGTCCGACGGATGAGGTAGCGCAAAGGGAGCGCTTTTCCGCAATCTCCATGACAGCGGAGGAGACGGCCAAGGTGAACACCGAGGAGGAGGATGTGGAGCCCGTCACCTTGATCAATAGCGAATGGAACAACAAAAATCAAAATACGATGAACAGAGAAATAAAGAAGGATATCGCCGAAGGCTGGTCGGAGGGGCGCTCAGTGGGCAGCAGGCCGGAGACGGTGGGAGAAAGAGCTGCAGCGCACCTTAGGGCATCGGAAATTATCACGCCCGAGGTGGCGGATAAAGCCGACGAACTGGAATATAGGACGCTCCGGAAAGAAATATCGAATGAGCCTCAGATAAAGGTAGCGACCATGATTCCGTCCGTTACCCCACCTCCCCCGCAGCCGCAACAGGCGCCCAAGAGGGACGAGAAGCAACCGAAGTCCAACATCCCCCTATACGTGGTTTTGGCGCTCCTGCTACTACTGCTCTTCGGTGGACTTTTCTATCATTATTTCTATTACCTCCCTTCGTCCAATTCGCGAGCGACCGGCCGCGAAACAGAGAACAAAGTAGTGACGAGCGACACATTCGTTCTGCCGGGCGAAGAGGCCGCGGATAAAGATGCGGCCGATGCTGATCGGAAGGGGGACGCTGACGGTGTGAAAAAAGAGGGCGAAGAGAATGTCGATCCGGCCACAGTAGCAGACAAGGCGCGCCGGGCCGCCGTAGAGGTTGAGACCAAAGAGAAAGCCAAAGCGGATGACAGCAAGGAAAAAAACGCAGCCACACCTAAGCGTAAAGTGCTGGCCAGTGTAAAGCTGGAACCGGGACAATACCTGACGAAACTGGCCGAGAAATATTACGGAAATAAGGTTTTTTGGGTGTACATCTACGACTTCAACAAATCGAAGATCGCCGACCCGAACCACATCCCCACCAACATGGAAATCAAGATCCCAGCTAAAGAGATCTATGGAATTAACGCTAATAGCAGCGCCTCTGTGGAGAAGGCCAAGGCGATTCAGTCACGCCTCGCCACGGTGAAGAAATAGTTCTCACAGTTAACGGACATAAATGCAAAGAGAAAGAGGATGCGTCGCGAAACAGCGTGTCCTCTTTTGTCGTTTGATCCCGGGCTCTGCAAGAGACGCAATGCTCCATAATGAGACCTTTGCATGGCAATTGGTGCGTATTTTATTCATTAATTCATTGTATAACAGGAAGTTGTTTTATATATTTGGGCGTCAAAAACAGTATAATATTCCTCCC
>CAUPYF010000043.1:0-10432 GCA_963515435.1 uncultured Tannerella sp.
ACGCATAATTGCAGCCCGCAAAGGCTGGTTCGCTCGTCTGCAAGCAAAGCATCATCCGCTTTTCTATCCGATAATCTTGACGATAAAGCTCGTCGAGTGTTTCCTCGATCTGTTCGGGGCCAGCCTCAGCAAGAAACCCCAAACGCCCCGTATTAATACCCAATATGGGGATATTCTGCCGGCCGATTTGCTCGGCTGTGCGAAGAAAGGTTCCATCACCGCCGACACTCAGCGCGATATCCAAATCGAAAGGAGGGGAAGAAAGCACGCCGGCGATCACCGGATGAAAGTCGGGTGCTTCGGATAAAAAAGAATGGAAGTCTTTTGAAACAAAGACATTCACCTCTAATGTGTTCAATTTGTCGAATAAACGTCGGAGCAGAGGTAACTTATCCAGCCTATATCCGCAACCGAATATTCCGATATTCATCTTCTTATCTTTTTTATATGGATTTGTTTAGTCATCTGCCGAATCGTCCTACTTTTGCGTAACATTTTTCGGTGTACAAAAATAAGGGTGCACAGCAGAACCAAAATTTCCACATGATTAAATTAAGCGTCAATATCAACAAAGCAGCGACTCTTCGTAATGCTCGGGGAGGGAATGTGCCCGATGTGGTGCAAATAGCTAAAGATTGCGAAGCCTTCGGGGCACAAGGCATCACTGTGCACCCACGCCCAGACGAGCGACACATTCGATACAGTGATGTGTATGCACTCAAACCTATCATCAAAACAGAACTGAACATCGAGGGATATCCCATCCAATCTTTCATTGACCTAGTACTCACAGTGAAGCCCACGCAAGTCACACTCGTTCCCGATGCACCGGACGTGCTTACTTCGAATGCCGGATGGAAGGTAAAAGAACACTTCGATCAGCTGAGCGAATTGGTGGACACATTTACAGGCCACGGCATACGCACGTCTATCTTTGTGGAGACGGATCCGGACAATATCGAATGGGCTGCCAAAACGAGGACAGATCGTATCGAGCTTTACACCGAGCCTTACGCGCTACAATACGAAACAGACCGTGAGAAGGCCGTAAGGCCTTACGTCGAAGCCGCACGGCTGGCCAAGAGTCTCGGAATCGGCGTCAACGCTGGACATGACCTTAGTCTGCAAAACCTATCCTTTTTCGCTTCACATATTCCGTGGATCGAAGAGGTTTCCATTGGGCATGCACTGATCTGCGACGCCCTTTACTTTGGTCTGGAACGGACTATTGACATGTATAAAGCATGTTTGAAAGAGAATTAAATTTGAGAGTAGAAATAATTAACAGAAAGACGACATGAACTTCTTATCCCTATTCGCACAAGTAGCTACGGAGCAAACCGATGCAGCATCTATGGAGCTTACGACCGACGTCGCACAAACACAGGCTCAAATCAACATCATCGACCTTGCCTTGAAAGGTGGGTGGATCATGGGGGTGCTCCTGATCCTGTCGTTAATAGCCATTTACTTCTTTATTCAGCGACTGCTGGTGATTCGCCAGGCAGGGCGGAACGACGAGACGTTTATGAACCGTATCCGCGACTATATCTATGAAGGAAAAATCGATCAGGCACTTAACCTCTGTCGGACAACCCCGACACCAGCGGCACGCATGATCGAAAAAGGCATCCTTCGCCTTGGACGACCGACGGGCGATGTACTCGCTGCCATTGAGAACGCCGGTAACATCGAAATATCGAAGTTGGAACGTGGATTCCCCGTCATCGCTACAACGGCGGCAGGCGCACCGATGCTCGGGTTCCTCGGTACTGTGACGGGTATGGTACGCGCATTTTACGATATGGCCAACGCCGGGACGAATGTGGATGTGACACTACTCTCAGGCGGTATCTACGAAGCACTCGTGACGACGGTCGGCGGACTCGTCGTCGGCATCATCGCACTGTTTGCTTACAACTACTTAGTAGCTCGCGTGGAGAACGTTGTCAATAAATTAGAAGCAAGAACAATGGAGTTCATGGACCTGTTGAACGAACCTGCACACTAACGACGTCATGGCACTGAAACGAAAAACTAAAGTCAATGAAGCCTTCAGCATGGCCTCGATGACGGACGTCATCTTCCTGCTGCTGATCTTCTTCATGGTGACCTCTACGGTAGTAGTGCCGAACGCGATCAAACTGACGTTGCCGCAGGCGCAGAAACAGACGGCGGCCAAACCCATTACGCGTGTGACGATCGATGCCGAGAGCAATTATTACGTGGCCGCAGGTAACCAACGCGAACAGCAGGTGGCCTTTGAGGACATTGCACCCTTCCTACAGGAGCAATACGAGGCCGACCCAGAGATGTTTGTCGCGCTTTATGCCGACGAAACGGTGCCTTATGGCGAAATCGTGAACGTGCTGAATTTGGCCAACGAGAATAAGTATAAGGTGGTGCTGGCCACCCGTCCACCGGAGCGTACGCCATGAAACTGAAGAAAAACAATCTGCTTGCGGGAGCTGGGTCGATCGTTTTCCACGCCGTTATCATTCTCATCCTCTTCTTCACGGTGATGCAAGCAGTTGTGCCGGAGGATGCCGGCGGTGTACTGGTGAACTTCGGCACGCTCGACGAATCGGCAGGTATGTTTGAGCCGGCAGGTGATCCCACGACGGAAGAAACGACAGAAGAGATTCAGGAAGAGACCGTCGTCCCACCACCAACACCACCCACTCCTACCCCTCCGACACCAAAACAGCCCGAAAAACTCATCACGCAGAACATGGAAGAGTCCGTCGCCTTGGCGCAACAGAAGAAGAAGGAAGAGGAGCGTAAGCGGAAAGAAAAAGAAGAGGCGCGCCGCAAAGAAGAACTCCGCAAGCAGCAGGACGAACGGCGACGACAGGATGAGGCCCGACGCAAAGAGGCGGAACGCAAGGCGGAAGCCGAACGTAAAGCCGAAGCCGAGCGACGTCGGCAGGCTGAAGAACAACGTAAAAAAGAACAGGCCATCCGCGATCGTGTGGCCGGTGCCTTCGGCAAAAACAATTCCAACCAAGGTGCCGCTACAAGCAGCAGCGGCAATCAGGGTAGCCCCTTCGGCAACGCGGATCGAGGCCTGCAAAAAGGCAAAGGTATGGGGTCATCATTCAACCTGAACGGACGATCCGTCGGCGCAGGCGGTCTGCCGCATCCGGCTTACACGGTGCAGGAAGAAGGTCGCATCGTGGTCAACATTGTGGTCGATCCGGCGGGCAACGTTATCGCAGCGGACATCGGCAAGGGAACGAACATTGACAACGCCTCCATGCGCCGCAGCGCCATCGAGGCTGCCAGACGCGCCAAGTTTAATAGCATCGAAGGCTCGAACAATCAGAGCGGGACGATTACTTATCGCTATTCACTGAAGTAAGTCCCCCTTACATTCACAACAATCCTATTACACACCAATATCTACACGAACAATGAAGAAGGCTTATGTATTTTTTGCGACGGGCTTTGAAGAGACGGAGGCCATCGGCACAACGGATGTGCTACGTCGCGGGAATGTGGAGACGATCACGGTCTCGATGACCGGCGATCGGACGGTCACGGGCGGGCACGGCATCCCGGTGGTGACCGACGCGCTCTTTGAGGACATCGACCTGACGGATGCTGATGCGCTCGTGCTGCCGGGCGGCGGACCTATGCTCGACGATTATGAGGATCTGAAAAAGGCCATCGTTCGCCACTACGAAGGCGGCCGGTTGGTGGCTGCCATCTGCGCCGCGCCGCTCGTTCTCGGTGGGTTGGGGCTGCTCCGCGGACGTCGTGCGACGTGCTATCCTGGCTTTGAGCAGCACCTCACGGGCGCAACCCTCGTGGAGGCGGACACGGTCAAGGACGGCAACATCATCACCGGCCGCGGGCCAGGCATGGTCTACGCTTTCGGCCTCGCCGTGGTGGACTATCTGCTGGGCACGAAGGCTGCCGACGAGGTCGCATGCGGACTGCTGCTGAAGAAGTAAGCGCCTATAAAAAGAGATTGGCTCCCTGAGGGCTGATTCTTGAAACATGATCCTGCCGGAGAAATGCTCACAAGGGCGTCTCTCCGGCAGGATCTTTTTTGCCCCTCTCTGGAGGAACTAAAAAGGAAAAGCTAAAAACTAAAGCCGGGTACCTGAAGGACTTCTCCTATCATGTACCCGGCTTTAACTTTTCGTTTCCTCTGTCAGACTTTGAGCAAGTCCTCGATTGTCTCCACGGTGGAGCGGAAAGTCTTGTTGATGTCCATCTGATCCTTCACCGTCTTACAGGCGTGGAGCACGGTGGCGTGATCTTTTCCGCCGACCACCTTTCCGATGCGCGAGAACGAAGCAGAGGTGTACTTCTTGGCCAAGTACATCGTGATCTGCCGCGCCTGCACGATTTCCCGTTTACGCGAGGGTGTCTGCACAAGCGCCTCCTCGAGGTTGAAGTAGCGGCAGACCTTCTCCTGAATCTTTTCGATGGACAGTTCCTTGTTTTCTATGCGTACGGTCTGGGCCACCACACGCTGCGCCAGCGCCATGTCGATCGGGTTGTTGTTGATGAGCGAATTGGCCATAAGCGAGACTAAGACGCCCTCGAGATCGCGGATGTTGTCCGTCACGTGGTCGACGATATAGTTGAACACCTCGTCACTGATGACAAGCCCTTCGGTGTCGATCTTGTTACGGAGGATCTTGCGCCGCAGCTCCGCGTCGGGGCGGCCGAGCTCGGCGGTGAGGCCCCATTTCAGGCGGGTGACAAGCCGCTCCTCGAGCCCTTGCATGTCGACGGGGGCTTTGTCCGAGGTCAGCACGAGCTGCTTGCCGAGCTGGTGCAGGTTGTTGAAGATGTGGAAGAAGGCCTGCTGCGTCTTGGTCAGGCCGACGAGCTCGTGAATGTCGTCGAGGATGAGCACGTCGAGGCTCTGATAGAAATTCAAGAAGTCGTTCGAGGTGTTTTTGATCACCGCATCGGTGTACTGTATGCGGAAGCGGTGGGCGGAGACGTAGAGGACACGCTTTCCGGGGTGCTTCTCACGAATGCGCAGGCCGATGGCGTGGCAGAGGTGCGTCTTGCCGACGCCCGAGGGGCCGTAGATGAAGAGCGGGTTGAAGGTCGTCTTCCCCGGATCGGCAGCCACGGCCTCGCCGGCCGTCCGCGCTAATCGGTTATTCATGCCCTCGAAGAAATTATCGAACGTGTAGCGTCTGTTCAGCTGCGAGTCCAGCTCCTCAGGCGCCACCTGCGTGAAGGGCGTCTGAATCATGCGGCTCACGTCCGGCCGTTGCGTGTTGCGTGCCATGGCACCTGTCGACGGATCGTCCGCCGCGCCCTCCTCGCCCGACACCCGATAGTTCAGCGAAACCCCGTCGCCAAATACTTTGGGTACGGCCATTTTCAGCACGTTCACGAAGTTGGCTTCGAGATATTCGTAGAAAAACGGGCTGGGAACCCGTATTGTCACCTTATGCTCGTCGAAGGACAGGGGGACGATGGGCTGAAACCACGTTTTGAAGGCGGCTTCCGGCACGATGTTCCTGATTATCGACAAACATTTATCCCATAATAATTGACATTCTGAGTTCATTTTCGTGTATAAAATAGGTAGGGTTAGCATAGGAGTTATATCCTTTTCGCGGCGTAAAGGTCAGGCAATAATTCAGAAACGAAAAAGTACCCTGAGGCATCAGCTGGCGGTTTATCAACAGAGGTCTATTCAGTCCCAAACACTTATGGCTATTTGTTTCTTATGCTGCCATTTAGCAAGGGAGAGGCGGAGTGATATCCTGATAATAGGGGCACTCCGGCTGGGCCCCGTCGGATAGCCGTCGATGAGCCGGAGGTGACCTCCGTAATAGAGATTCAGCGATGAAACAGCCCCCTCTTTTCTCCTATGAAACCTCCAAATCTTTCTCGGAAATTAGAATCGATCCAACATCAATCCGAAACACGGGTAACAGGCAAACCGTCCGCCCTTACTTCAGCGAAAACGTTTGGCTTCAAACAGAGGTCTGTTCGGCTTCGAACGACATCCTAACCTCCGGAATCATTGATTTTGGACTTCGGATGACGTCCGAAGGGGCACACAAGCAAGTCAACCGGGCGCTTATTTTTGCCGGCCTTTTACGCTTAGACTACACAATATATATGACGAAGAAAACCATAGAGCAACTCCTCCGCGAGCGCATCCTCATCCTCGACGGGGGCATGGGGACGATGATTCAGGGCTTCCACCTGACCGAGGCCGACTATCGCGGCGAGCGGTTCGCCGACTTCCCCCACCAACTCAAGGGCAACAACGACGTGCTCAACATTACCCGCCCCGACGTCCTCCGCAATATCCACCGGCAGTACTTAGACGCCGGCGTCGACATCGACACCACGAACACCTTCAATGCCAACGCCGTCTCAATGGAGGATTACGGCATGCAGGACTTCGCCCGCGAGATGAACCTCGCCGCCGGACGCCTCACCCGCACGCTCGCAGACGAATATATGGCGGAGCACCCAGACCGCACCATCTTCGTGGCCGGCTCACTCGGGCCAACAAACAAGACGGCCTCGATGAGCCCCGACGTGAGCGATCCGGCCTACCGCGCCGTGACTTACATGGATCTCTTCCGCGCATACTACGAGCAGATCGAGGCGCTGATGGACGGCGGCGTGGACGTGATCCTCTTCGAGACGACCTTCGACACGCTCAACGTCAAGGCAGGGCTCGAGGCGGCCGTGCAGGTAATGCAAGACAAGGGGCGCGAACTGCCCATCATGCTCTCGCTCACGCTCACGGGCAAGGGCGGGCGGACATTCTCCGGGCAGACGCTCGGCGCCTTCCTCGCCTCCGTGCAGCACATCCCGCTGCTGAGTGTCGGCCTGAACTGCTCCTTCGGCGCGGCCGACATGAAGCCGTACCTCAAGGAGCTGGCCGACTTGGCGCCGCTCTACATCAGCGCTTACCCCAACGCGGGCCTCCCCAACCAGTTCGGGCAGTACGACGAGACGCCCGAGACGATGGCCATACACATCAAAGCCTTCATCGACGAGGGGCTCGTGAACATCGTCGGCGGATGTTGCGGAACAACGCCTGCACACATCGCGCGCTTTCCCGAATTGGCCCAAGGCCGACGGCCGCATGTGCCTGCCCCGCCACCCGCGTCCGACTCGCTGTGGCTCTCCGGATTGGATCTCTTGGAGGTAAAGCCGGAAATCAACTTTGTGAACATCGGCGAGCGATGCAACGTGGCCGGATCGCGGAAGTTTCTCCGGCTCATCAAAGAGAAGAAGTACGAAGAGGCGCTCACGATCGCCCGCAAACAGGTGGAGGACGGCGCGCAGGTCTTAGACATCAACATGGACGACGGCCTGCTTGAGGCCGAAGACGAGATGCTCACCTTCCTCAACCTCATCGCCTCGGAGCCGGACATCGCCCGCGTGCCGGTGATGATCGATTCGTCGAAGTGGAGCGTCGTGGAGCAGGGGCTGATGTGTGTGCAGGGCAAGAGCATCGTCAACTCCATCAGCTTGAAGGAGGGCGAGGAGGCCTTCCTACAGCATGCCGAGCGTGTGCGTCGGTTGGGGGCCGCCACGGTGGTCATGGCATTCGACGAGACGGGCCAGGCGGACGTCTACGAGCGCAAGATCGCCGTCTGCGAACGCGCCTACCGGCTGCTCACCGAAAAGGCCGGCTTCCCCCCGCAAGACATCATCTTCGACCCCAACATCCTGGCCATCGCCACGGGCATGGCCGAGCATAACGGCTACGGCCTTGACTTCATCCGCGCCGTCGGCTGGATTAAGAAGCACCTGCCCGGCGCCAAGGTCAGCGGCGGCGTGAGCAACCTCTCCTTCTCCTTCCGCGGCAACAACTACGTGCGCGAAGCCATGCACGCCGTCTTCCTCTACCACGCCATCCGCGAAGGCATGGACATGGGCATCGTCAACCCTTCCGCCTCGGTCACGTATGACGACATCGAGCCGTCGTTCCGCACACTGCTTGAGGACGTCGTCCTCGCGCGCCGCCCCGAAGCGGCCGAGGAGCTGATCGCCTACGCGCAGAGCCACAACGAAAAGGCGTCTGGCGAAGAGGGGAAGACGCACGATGAATGGCGCACGAAATCACTTGAGGAGCGCTTAGAATACGCGCTGATGAAGGGCATCGGCGATCATCTCGAGGCCGACCTCACCGAGGCTTTGCAGCATTATGACCGCACCGTCTCCATCATCGACGGGCCACTGATGAGCGGCATGAACCGCGTGGGCGAACTCTTCGGCGCGGGCAAGATGTTCCTCCCGCAGGTGGTCAAAACGGCGCGCACGATGAAGAAGGCCGTGGCCATCCTGCAGCCGGCCATCGAGGCCGAAAAGAGCTCCGCCGCCGACGCATCGAAGGCGGGCAAGGTGGTCTTCGCCACGGTCAAGGGCGACGTGCACGACATCGGCAAAAACATCGTCTCCATCGTCTTGGCTTGTAACAACTACGAGGTGATCGACCTCGGCGTCATGGTACCCGCGGAGAAGATCATCGAGACCGTCCGCCAGGAACAGCCCGACCTGCTCTGCCTCTCCGGCCTCATCACGCCCTCGCTCGAGGAAATGGTGCACGTGACCGACGAGATGCAAAAGGCAGGCTTCCGCATCCCCATCATGATCGGCGGCGCAACGACCTCCAAGCTGCACACAGCGCTCAAGATCGCCCCGCATTACGACTACCCCGTGATCCACGTCGTCGACGCTTCGCAAAACCCGCTCATCGCTGCCAAACTGCTCAACCCCGCCACGCGCGACGCCTACGTGGACAGCCTCACGGAGGAATACGAACGTCTGCGCCGCGCCAAGTCGGGCCGCGAACCGAAGCCCATCCTGCCCTATGCCGAGGCGCGCGAGCGGGGGCTGAAAACGGATTGGGCCACGTACACGCCTGATGTGCCCCGCAAGCTCGGCTTGCAGCGCGTCGAGCTGCCCGTCTCCGACGTGGCCGAATACATCAATTGGATCTTCTTCTTCACCACCTGGCGCCTGCTGGGGCGATATTCCGACTTGCCCGCCCTGCACGACTGCCCGTCGTGCCGCGCCGAGTGGCTCGCGAGGTTTGCCGAGGGCGACGAGCGCGAGAAGGCGCGCGAAGCCATGAAGCTCTTCGACGACGCGCAGGCCGTCCTCCGTGACCTGATGGCGGAGAATGCGCATTGCCACGCCCTCATCGGCCTCTTCCCCGCCGTCTCCGAGGGCGACGCCATCCGCATCACTGGCCCGGACAGCACCGACGTGCTCGTGCCCGTCATCCGCCAGCAGACCGAGGGCGAGCGCGGCGTCTGCCTCTCGTTGGCTGACTTCATCATGCCGGCCACGGAAGCTGCCAAAAGAGGAATGTGTTCAGAAATGGATGAAGTGCAACGCAGCAATTCGCCATTGATGACGCATTCCACGGACTATATCGGTGCCTTCGCCGTCACCGTCGGAAACAGTACCGAGCCGCTCCGACGGCGATACGAGGCCGAAGGCGACAGCTACCGCCTGATGCTCCTCCAGACCCTCTCCGACCGCCTGGCCGAGGCCTCCGCCGAGTATCTACACATGAAGGTGCGCCGCGAGTTCTGGGGGTACGCCCCGGACGAAGATCTGCCCATCGACGAGCTCTTCAAGGAGCACATCCGCGGCATCCGCCCCGCCGTCGGCTACCCCTCCCTGCCCGACCAGAGCCTCATCTTCACCCTCGACCGCCTCGTCCACTTCAGCAGCATCGGCATCACCCCGACCGAGAACGGCGCCCTCTCCCCCACCTCATCCGCCGCCGGCTTCTACTTCGCCCACCCCGCCTCGCGCTACTTCAGCATCGCCCGCATCGGCGAAGATCAGCTGTCGGCCTACGCCGCCCTCCGCAACACGCCCCCCGACGACCTCCGCCGCTTCCTCCAGAAAGTGTTAGAGAACTAAAAAAGCGGCTGTCGCAATTGTCAATGTTTAATTGTCAATGACAGGAGGGGCTTCCCATGCCGGAATCCGGTAATCATTGATAATTCATCACAGCCTTTCCTCTTTGATAATAAATTCATTTAATTTTGCCCCCGTAAATCCTTCCAAACAAAGAAGAATGCGCACGCTATCTCACACAAAGGCCGGACAAACCGAAACGCCCGAAGATCGACGAGAACAAACCCAGTCCTCCTCCCGTCGGCGTGCGCACCTATTTACCTTTTTATTAACAGATCCTCTTTCTCCCCGACTGAAAGAGACTTCCAGAAAAATACGGAGGCTTCCCGCAATTTGCAGGAACCTTCCGGAGGCGTACGGAGGCTCCCCGCAACTTGCAGGAACCTTCCGGAGGGGTACGGAGGCTTCCCGCAACTTGCAGGAACCTTCCGGAGATGTACGGAGGCTCCCCACAATTTGCAGGAACCTTCCGGAGGTGTACGAAGGCTCCCCGCAATTTGCAGGAACCTTCCGGAGATGTACGGAGGCTCCCCACAATTTGCAG
>CAUPYF010000044.1:0-10372 GCA_963515435.1 uncultured Tannerella sp.
CGTGGCGGCGGAGGAATCGCTCGGCCAGTGGGAGGATGTCGTCGGGGCGTTCGCGCAAAGGGGGGAGGGCCAGGCGGATGGTGTTGATGCGGTAGAGCAAGTCTTGGCGGAAGTCGCCGCGGGCGACCAGCTCGTCTAAGGGGCGATTGGTGGCGGTCAGGAGGCGGATGTTGATGGGGTGGGGGTGGTTACTTCCAAGGCGTGTGATGGTGCGGCTTTGCAAAGCATCTAAGAGCTTGGCCTGAAGGTGGAGGGGCAGGTTGCCAATCTCGTCAAGGAAGAGGGTGCCGCCGTCAGCAGCCTCGAACTTGCCGGGCCGGTCAGAGCGCGCATCGGTGAAGGCTCCGCGGACATGACCGAAGAGCTCGCTCTCGAAGAGCGTCTCGGCTACGGCACCCATGTCGACAGTGACGAGCGGGCGCTGGCTGCGGGCGGAGAGGCGGTGTAGCTCGCGTGCGATGACGCCTTTGCCAGTTCCGTTTTCGCCCGTGATGAGGACATTGGCATCAGTCGGAGCCACCTTCTCGAGGAGTGTACGGAGGCGTTGCATGGCGGGAGAGGTGCCCCAAAACATGGTCGTGGCCGCGGGGGCCGGCTGTGCATCGGTAGCGGAGGCAATGCACTGGTTGCAGGCATCGGCGAGGGCATTGACTAAGCGCTCGTTGTCCCACGGTTTAACGACGAAATCGGCGGCGCCCTCCTTGATGCCACGCACGGCCAGCTCGATGTCAGCATAAGCTGTAAAGAGCACAACGGCCGGTGCGGGGCGCATCTTTTTGATCTCGGCCAACCAAAAGAGCCCCTCGTTGCCCGTGTTGATACCGGCGTGGAAGTTCATGTCTAAGAGGACGACGTCCGGTGCTTCTTCGCGGATCAGCGCGCGGATGCGTTCGGGGGTGGAGGAGGTCAGGACGCGACGGAAGCGGGTGCGCAGGAGCAGCTCGGCGGCGGTGAGGATGCCGCGGTTGTCGTCGACGACAAGGACGGTGGCGGGGATGACGGGCTTCATCGGTCGCCGTTCAGCAGGTTACTGAGGTACATGGCCGTGCGGATGACGGAGAACGATTGCGCCGGTGTGCCGAGCGTGGTGGGCGCATCGCTGCGGATGTTTTCCACCTCGCATGACTGTTCTTCGTTGAGGATGTCTACCTGCACGATGCGCCCGAAGGGGATGGTATAGAGGGGTGTGCCACGCAGGGAAAGGTCGGTGTTGAGCTTGATCACCTGGACGGAGAGGGTGCGGATGAAGTCGCCGTTCTTGGATGAGACCTTGAGGTAGATCGTGTCGTCAGGCCGGGCGAAGGCGGCGAAGCGGAGGGGCGACTTGTCGAACATGGCGTTGGTGTACTCGTAGTCCGGCTTCTTGGAAAGGAGCGTGGAGACGGCGATGCGGTTGGCGTAGCCGTTTTCGTAGATGTAGATCAGGAAGCCGTCGAGGTAGTCGTCGTAGATGGGCAGGGTGATGCGGGCGTCGCTGCGGTGGGGCTCTTCGTGGGCGATGACGAAGCGGCCGGAGCGGAGGATGGAGAAGTAGGCCGTGGCCTCCTGTTCGCGGAGGGCGAAGAGGGCGGAGGTAGCTATGCGGTCCGGCTCTTCGGGCTGGGAAGGGGTCTCTGTCTTGCTGTTCGGACGGGCTTTAGCGGATGGCGTGGGGGTGTAGGTCGGTATGCTGACGGGAAAGACCTTCTGCACGTCGCTTTCGCCCTGCTCCTTGAGCTCGCCGAAGGCCGAGGCTGTGATGCGTCGAGAGGGCAGGAGGTTCTTGCGCCGCTCCTTGAGCAAGCGGATGTCGGGCAGGTCGAGCGGGCGGGTGGAGTTGCCTTGGCGTTGCCAGACGACATCGCGATAGAAGACGACATCGTGGTAAGCAGGCACGGAGATGGCGCAAACGGTCTTGCCGCTGAAATCGTGGAAGTCGAACCGGATCAGTCCGTTGATGTCTTTGCCGATCTCCTTGACGATGTAGTTGCGAATGATGAGTTGATACTTATCCACGTTGGCGTGCAGGTAGGTGAGGTCGGGCTCGATGCCTTTGGGGTAGCCGATGTCGTTGACACCGATGTAGAGGATACCGCCTTCGGCGTTGAGGAAGCCGCAGATGGCCATGAGGATGCGCTCCATCTGGCGGTCTACGTCGGCGATGCGGTTGTTGTTGGGGGGGAAGACGATGGTGGACTTGAACTCGCGTGTGTTCGTCTCGCGCCCGAAGTCTATCTCCTCCGCCTCGCCGTCCGGGTCTTCTTCCACCTCGATAGCCAGCAAGGAGCGCACCTCTGCATCGGCTGCGGCCGAGATCTCCGGATAGGCTTCGCCGGCCAGCCGACCGATGAGGAGCAGCCGAGCCAGATCAGCCGTCTGTCTGCGATCCGATCTCATGCCCTCATGCAGCGTATCGACGGCGGCAAAGTCATCCTTGAGCGTGAGGAGGGAGAGGACGGTGCGCGCGTGGGTCAGTCGGGGGTAAAGGCTGACGGCTTCATCATCGATCACGCTGACATCCACCGGCTGCTGGTTAGTGAACTTATGCAGCTCAGTGAGGTAGAGGATGCGTCGGTCATAATAAGCCTCGATCTCCGTCTCGCCGATCATGGCGGCCAGAAGTCGAGCTGTGTGGCAGTAGTTGAAGCGGAGGATATGATCCGCGGTCGACTCGGTATAAAGGTCGATGAGGTAGATCAGCTGACGCACATAGTCGCGACTGAGTAAGCCCGGCTCCTCGCTGTGCTGATCGTCCGTGTCGTCAATCTCCTCGTCATCGTCCGCGCGGCGATCATCCACGTAGTAGCCCACCAAGTCAGCCACCGCCTTTTGCGTGTCGATCTCCATCCCCTCGGGCACCCCCTCTTCGATCACGGCACGGACGTAACCCGTGCGATTGACATTCGTCAGGCGCAGCATGTAGAGGTCGTCCGGCTCAAGGTCGGCGGGGTCATTCGGCGAGGGCACGGTGTAGAGCGGATAGCCCTTCTCCGACACCCAACGGTAGGAGTTCTTGTTCTTCGCGATCAGCCGCGCATACGTGTATTCGCCCGGGTGGAAGCGCGTGGCGATGGAGCTGCTGATCTCCTCAAGGATGGAGAAGCCCATGCGATTGCGGTCGGTGGTGTCGATCACACGCGCCGTGACCAAGTCGCCCTCGGCGAAGATGTCGGCCAGCGTGGAGAGCTTGATGCGCGAGACTTGACTGATGTGTATCGCGCCGTTCCCCTCGTACGTATCGTCCTCGATCGAGGCGAAAGCCAGCGAGGGATAAGCCGGGTGCATAGCCTTGATGCGGATCTTGAGCTGGGTGCCCACGGGCGGCACCTCCTTCGTCTCGTGTCGCTCGAAGACGGTCTTCACCTTGCCGAAATCCGCGAAGGCCGCCTCCCACACCTTCGCCGGCAGGTCGCTGTCGGCCGATCCCGCTGTGAGGTCAGCCGTCGGCTTTTGAAAGGAGTTGATGCGTAGGCTCCCGTCCCAGAGACTAAGCAATTTGTGCATGCGCCGCCCCCCTAACGGATCCGCGAAGGGCGCCAGCGTCACGCGCCGCTCGGCCAGCGTGATGACACCCTTCCCTTCGAGCGTGTACGGCCGGCGATCCTCCGGGATGTTCTCCGTGAAGTAGGCAATCTTCCCCACGAACGAATGCAGGGAAAAGCGGATCAGCTCGTCCCACGTGTACTCCGGCGGCCTGCAATTATGCTTCAAGAAGGTGTTCAGCATAAGATTCTTCAGCGGCGGCAGGTGGTGCTCGTCGAGCACACAGAGGTAGCGATAGAACATCAGCCGCCGCACCATGTCGATCTCCCGATCGGCCGCCTTGCAGAGCAGAAAAAGTGCGCCAGCCGTGCGCACCAACCCCTCAGCCCGCCGCCTCACCTCGGGCGTGATCAGGCCCGTGAGCAGCGTCTCGTCCATCGCCTCGCACTCCCGCCCGATCATCGCCTCACACAGGTTGATCCAGTAATCGAACCCGAAGATCGGCAGCTCCGGCTCAGTGAAATATTTGAAGAGGCGCAAGTAAGACGTCGTGCCCGTCGACAGGAAGAGGTCGGCCAGCAGCTCCGCCTTTTCCTCGGGCCGATACAGGTGCACGCCCGGCGTCTCCGCCTTGTCCGCCAGGTCTGCCAGAAAGGCCTCCGCACGCCCTGACCGCAACATCCGCAGCGCTTCCCTGCGCACGCCGGCCCAGTGGAGTTTCTGCTCAGCGCGCACCGTCATGAGGGTGTGTTTATTCTCTGGGAAATACGCCAAGAAGCGCGTATCCTCTAAGAGGAACTCCTCCACGCGGACGTACAGCCCCAAGCAGCAAATCGCCCTGTCCCAATTCGTTCCGCTCTCCGTGCTGGCATATTCGATCGCCTTGGTGAAGGGGAAAATCCACGACACCGATCCGGCTTTCATCATCGTCATGAAGTCTGCGTCCGGGCGCGCCGCCTCCTTCGCCGCCAGTTCGTCGAAGAGCGCAATCTGCTCCTCCGAGGCGTGCAGCATCTCGAGGAACGCGTGTCCGTTCGTATAGGTTTCGAGTAGGTTATCCATATAAATTGCAATAAACACCTCCCGATCCGTGCGGGCCAGGGGGCCTTTTTTTGAGTTGCCAAAGGTAGAAGCCGCAGGGGAGAATCTAAAAACTAATTACGACCGCCCTGCGCTCTCCGAAAATCGCCGCGTTTTCGTTTACTCCGCCCCGTCGCCTCCCCGGATTTGCCTCGTTTACCCTTTCTCCGCACGGTCTAACCCCGTACCTCGCCACGTTTTGCACCCAACCGGCCGACGCGGCCTTAGATTAGCCGTAAATTGAAGTATTTTATAGTGAAATCTTTTGATTTATGTCGTTAATTTGATTGTGTCATATTGAAAGGAGATAATTTATAGTATAAATTGAAATTTGTTACATTAAAAGCATTCGATTTATGCTGTTTGTTGAATTGTTTTATATTAAAAGGATATGATTTACGCTGTAAATCGAATGCTTTTATAATAAAAGAGTACGAATTGCACTGTTGATTTGATTGCCTTGCACTAAGATAATATGATTTGCATAATAAATTATGATTGATTGTATTAAAAGAATTCAATTTCCAATGTAAATACAGATAATTTATAGTAAAAGATTTTGATTTACGAGGTGAATTGAATTGTTTTATGATAATATACCATGATTTGCGCCGTAAATTAAATGCTATTGAATTAAAAGAAATTGGTTTACATCGTAAATATAGACCTTTTATAGTAAATAATTTTGATTTACGTGGTAAATTGAATACTGTTGCATTGAAATAATTTAATTTACGACGGAAACACATGCATTTTACAGTAAAATATTTCGATTTACACCTGATGAGAGGCTGCGCAGGGAGGGGAAGGCCTAAACGAGGCAAAGCAAGGGGCTGCGCAAGAGAGCGAAGGGGCAAACGCGGTGCGAAATGGGCTGCGGCGCGGTGTGGAAAAGGGAAAAGAGGGGGAGAAACGGGGCGCGGCTCATACCTTTATATAATATGGGCTGCGCGCCGGCCGGGATTGCGGCGCAGCCTTATCTTTGCGAGCTATTTTAAGAAGAAGAAAAACAGGATGAGTAAGAAAGAAAGAGAGACGTTGTACAACATGTCGGAGACGCAGGACATGGAGGAGTCGTTGGGCGCAGTGATGCCGATATTGATGGATTGCGACAAGGATGAGGATTTCTCGGAGGGGATCGACAAGGTGGGGGAGACGCTCCCCATCCTGCCGCTGCGCAACATGGTGCTCTTCCCCGGCGTGGCGCTGCCCATCTTCGTGGGGCGCCCCAAGTCAATGCGCCTGATCCGCGAGGCCTCGCAGCGGAAGATCATGATCGGCGTGGTCTGCCAGAAAGACTCCGAGACGGAGGAACCGACGATCGAGGACCTTTATCCCATCGGGACGGTGGCCGAGGTGCTGCGTATTTTGGAGATGCCCGACGGGTCGACCACGGCCATCCTACAGGGGCGTAAACGCTTCGCCTTGCACGGCCTGACAGCCTCCGAACCTTACCTCTCAGGCAATATCTCACTCTTGGAAGACGTGCCCGCAGGCAAGGATGACCGCGAGTTTGAGGCCCTTATCTCTACCATCAAGGATCTCACGATCAAGATGCTCACCACCGTGGGCGAGCCGCCCCGCGACTTGATTTTCTCCATCCGTAACATGCAGAACACGATGTACCTACTCGGCTTTGCCTGCTGCCACATCGTGGCTAACCCGGGCGAAAAGCAAGAGCTACTGGCCATCGACGATATGAAGAACCGCGCCTACCGCCTCCTCTTCATCCTCAACCGCGAGTATCAGCTGATCGAGCTCAAGACGTCCATCCAAATGAAGACGCATGAGGACATCAACAAGCAGCAGAAGGAGTACTTCCTGCAGCAGCAGATGAAGGCCATCCAAGAGGAGTTAGGCGGCAACATGAACGACATCGAGATCAAGGAGCTGCGCGCCAAGGCCAAGAAAAAGAAGTGGCCGAAGGAGGTGGGCGAGACGTTCGAGAAGGAGGTTGCCAAGTTAGAGCGCATCCATCCGCAGTCGCCCGACTACTCCATCCAGTCGCAATACGTGGAAACGATCATCGGCCTGCCGTGGGGCACTTATAGCCGCGACAACTTCAGCCTCACGCATGCCCAGCGCGTGCTCGATCGCGATCATTACGGCATGGAGAAGGTCAAGGAGCGCATCATCGAACACCTGGCCGTACTCAAGCTCAAGCGTGACTTGCGCTCGCCCATCCTCTGTCTCTACGGCCCTCCGGGCGTCGGCAAGACGTCGCTCGGCCGGTCCATAGCCGAAGCACTCGGGCGCAAATACGTCCGCATCTCGCTCGGCGGCCTCCACGACGAGGCCGAGATCCGCGGCCATCGGCGCACCTACATCGGCGCCATGATGGGGCGCATCCTGCAAAACCTACAGAAGGCGGGCACATCGAACCCCGTCTTTGTGCTCGACGAGGTGGATAAGGTGGGCAGCGACTTCAAGGGCGACCCCGCCTCGGCGCTCCTCGAGGTGCTCGACCCGGAGCAGAACACGGCCTTCCACGACAATTACCTCGACATCGATTACGACCTAAGCAAGATCCTCTTCATCGCCACGGCCAACAACCTGAACACGATCGCCCAGCCGCTGCTCGACCGCATGGAGCTGATCGAGGTGAGCGGCTACATCTTGGAGGAAAAGATCGAGATTGCCATGCGTCACCTCATTCCGAAACAGATGGAGGCACATGGCATCGCCAAGGGTACGGTGCGCTTCCACCGCCACACAGTGCGCGCCATCATCGACTCCTACACGCGGGAGAGCGGTGTCAGAGCCTTGGAGAAGAAGATCGCTAAGATCATGCGAAGGCTGGCGCGCAAGATCGCCTCGGATGAGCCCGTTCCGTCGGTGCTCAAGGCTGACCACCTTCGGGAGTACCTCGGCCCGACGGAGTACACGCGCGACAAGTATCAGGACAACCGTTACGCGGGCGTCGTGACGGGGCTGGCGTGGACGGCCGTTGGGGGCGAGATCCTCTTCGTCGAGTCGAGCCTAAGCCGCGGAAAGAGCGCCAAGCTGACCATCACGGGCAACCTGGGCGACGTGATGAAGGAGTCAGCCATCCTGGCCTTGGAGTATGTCCACTCGCACGCTTCCCAGCTTGGCATCGAAGAGTCGTTGTTTGAAAATTGGAACGTACATATTCATGTGCCTGAGGGAGCCATCCCAAAAGACGGCCCCAGCGCAGGAATCACGATGGTCACATCGCTCGTCTCCACCTTCACGCGGCGGAAGGTGAAGAGCAACCTCGCCATGACGGGCGAGATCACCCTGCGTGGCAAGGTGCTTCCCGTGGGCGGCATCAAGGAAAAGATCCTTGCGGCCAAGCGCGCTGGCATCCGCGAGATCGTTCTCTGTGAAGAGAACCGCAAGGATGTGGAAGAGATCAATTCGGCTTATGTCAATGGCCTGACCTTTCATTATGTGGACGACATCATGCAAGTGATCAACATGGCACTGCTTGAAGAGAAAGTGGAGTAAGGCTGGGCGCTTGCTGGGCGCCCCCTCTCCTATTTTCTCGCGGACGGGTTAATGACAATTATGTTAATTGAATAATTGGGAGAGGGGATATTCTGTAAAAAAACGCGCGACGCCCTCCGGATAACGGAGAGGTCGCGCGGATCAAAAACAAGGCTCGTACTCGACAAGCCTTTTGAAAAAAGCTATTGCCGTTTCTTACTTAGACATTTCTTCGTTGATGGCATCGAACTCCTTGTTCATGTTCAGGTTGTAATAGATCCCCCTGAGCCCGATCATGTATTCCTTCTCTTCTGGTTTGAGCTTGTGTGCTTTCTCAAAGAAAGGCAACGCTTTGCGGAGTAGCTCTTCGACTTTGGCCTTCTCTGTCTTGTATTGGTTTGCATCCGACAGCGAGTTGGCCTTATCCAGCAGGCTCACGCCTTGATTGAAATAAAGGCGCCCTACGCTGAAGATGTTTGCGGGATTTTCCGGATCCAATTCAAGCGCTTTCTTGTAGGCTTCCTCAGCCTTGGCCTCATCTTTCAGGCCTACCTCGTAGACGCTGCCGAGGGCGTAATAGAGTTGCGAACTGTTAGGGGTCTTGGATATAGCTGTGTTCAGCAGCTGCATAGCTTGTTCGTTACGCTTGGTGCTAATGTAGACGTTGATCATGTTGTTCAGGAAGTAGCTGGAGTCTGGGAAGAGCTTCATCCCCTCCTCCAATGTCTTCTCTAAGTTGACCGTGTCTTTGAGTACTTGGTCGTATTCGTAGCAGAGCGACTGATAGATATCGAAACGTCTGTAGTCAGTACCCTTGGCGCGGTTCAGGTCTTTGACGGCCAGCTGCGGATCGTCCATTTGCATAGCAGCGATAGCAGCATAGAACTGCACAATCATGAAGTTAGAATCCCTCTCTGCTGCCTTTTCGCCTTTCATGAATGGCAGGTCGGTGATCTCAATATACTGCTCGAAGAAGTCGTGTGCCTTCTTATAATCTCTCTGGTCGAAGAAGTACGCACCGCCGTTGAGGTAATAGATATGGTTGGCGTTGAGCGTACTCTTGATGCTCTTGGTGTATTTCGGCTTCACCTTTCCCTTTTCGTTCGGCTGTTGATCGAGCTGATAGGCTTCCTTGAAGTACGGCAAGATGTTACCCAGCGCCTCATACATCACCGGTTCGTCCGGCTTCTGTCCCAGAATTTGCTTCGTGTTTTCAGTGCTGAATTGTGTGTCTTCAATCAGACCGGCCACGTACCATGTCTTTGCGTCGTCTTTCGTCTCTGCATTTTCCATTGCCCCTTTAATCAAGGTTCGGGCCTCGTTGAAATCCGGTTTGGAATCTTTCACGATGCGTTCTGCATCGGATACAGCCTTCTTTTGTCCGACGACAGCGGTTGCTATCAGACACAGGCCGATCGTTGCTAATACCTGCTTCATGTTCTCTTAAATTTTAATTGTGTATGAATGGATGATTGATAGTTTTCTCCTTTAGGAAAAGAAGCGCCTCATTGGTTTTCTATCGTTGACACATCTGGCGTATCTGCCCCTTCGGTGACACCCTCTTCCCCTCTGATCCGGTCTTCCTCAGATTCGGAGACCACCTTGCAAACTGATGCGATTTCATCGTTGCGCTTCTCTAAATTGATCAGGCGGACGCCCTGCGTGGCACGACCGATCACGTTCAGGTCGGATACCTTCATGCGGATCGCGATGCCAGACTTGTTGATGATCATCAGATCGTTGTCCTCCGTCACGTTTTTGATACCGACAAGCCTGCCCGTCTTTTCTGTCACATGGATAGTCTTAACACCCTTGCCGCCGCGGTTCGTAACGCGATAATCGTCGATGGCGGAGCGCTTACCGTAGCCCTGTTCGGAGACGACGAGCACGGTCTCCTCCTCGGGGTGCTTGATGCAAATCATGCCGACTACTTCATCTTCGTCACCATCGAGCGTCATGCCGCGCACACCGGCGGCGATGCGTCCCATGACGCGTACGTTTCTTTCATGGAAACGTATCGCACGACCGTTCCGGTTGGCGATGATCACTTCGTTGTTTCCGTTCGTCAGGCGCACCTGTATCACGCCATCGCCTTCGCGTAGGGTGATGGCGTTCACGCCGTTCTGACGCGGGCGCGAGTATGCTTCTAAGAGCGTCTTTTTGATCAGTCCGCGCTTGGTGCAGAAGAGCAGGTAATGCGAGTTGATGAAGTCCACATCGCCGGTCAGGTTCTTAATGCGGATAAAGGCGTTTACGCGGTCGTCAGAATCGATGTTGAGGAAGTTTTGGATGGCACGCCCCTTGGTGTTTTTCGCGCCCTCGGGGATTTCGTAGACCTTCTTCCAGAAGCAGCGCCCTTTGGCGGTGAAGAACAGGATCGTGG
>CAUPYF010000045.1:0-10294 GCA_963515435.1 uncultured Tannerella sp.
ACGCAGGACCGAGAGCGACAGCAAGCTGGGCGCATGGCTCCGCGAATACGGCGAGATGCAAGAGGAAGGCATCGACCTACTCCACTCCACCTTCGTCAATCTCAAACGATTCCCCTTCTTCCACGAAATGGGCAACTGGTTCCTCCCCTTCACCACACAACACACCGCCTTCCGTAATCGCCCCAGCGACACCCTGATCGACAGCCTCCTCAACGGACTGATGCGCTCGGCTGCCTTCATGTGCGACTCCGACAAATATTCCTTCTGCCTCAGCCTGCTCTACCTCAACGAGGCACAGCGTAATCTCCTGAGCCAACAGATGCAGGGCGACCTGAGCCAACTCAAAGAGCAGGAATCGGCCGAGCTGGGCAACCGTGCCAAGCTCGAGGAGCGAACCATCGGCCTCTACATCCGCAACCTCTATCGCTTCTACAAGCTCCACCCCGGCCACGTTGACTTCGATGACGTCTTCGAGCGCCGCCTTGATTTCCATCGCCTACCCATCCTCCGCCCTTACCTCGCGGACGCCGAGACACTGCTCCACATCGCCGAAGTCTACCTCCGCAAAGGATACACCGACGACGCCCGACCCATCTACGAGGAGTTGCTCGGGCGCAGCGAGGGCGACAGCGAGATGCTCCACCAGAAGCTCGGTTACTGCCTGCAAATGGCTGGCGACGTCGCCGGCGCCCTCCGCGAATACCTCCGCGCCGAGATGATCAACCCCGACAGCAAATGGCTCCTCCGGCGCATCGCCACCTGCTATCGTGCCCTCAAGCAGCCCGCCGAAGCCGTCAAGTTCCTACTTCGCCACGATCGCTTAGAGCCGAACAACCCCACCGTGCTGCTCCACATTGGCCATTGCTACTTAGAGCAGCAGCAATACGACGAGGCGCTGAAGTACTATTTCAAGGTCGACTACATCGACCCGACCAACGCCAAAGCACGGCGCGGCGTAGCCTGGTGCTCATTCGTGCTCGGGAAGTATGACCGTGCGCAGGACGGCTATCGCAGACTCATCGCAGACCGCCCTCTGCCGGAGGACTACCTCAACGCCGGGCACACGGAGTGGGCCCGGCGCAACGTCAAGGGCGCCTACGCCTACTACCGGCAGGCCACCACTGGTGAGGACTTCGATTCCTTCGCCACGCACTTCACCGCCGACCGCTCCGCACTGCTCCGTGCCGGCATCGCCCCCGAGGAGATCGCCATGATGCTCGACGAGTTGCGTTACGCCACCAACGAGGAGTAAACAGAACATCTTGCCTGCCCCACCTCGCGCCGTCGATGCTCCGTTCTTTACAGAGTGGAGCATCAGTCGACAGACAGAATATTTTTCCAAATCAAAGTCAAACGAATAAGTATACGCACCACTTCTTCGACTTGTTTCTTTGTTCATCTCTACCTTTGCCATGAATTCAAAGAATAATCATAGAATAATTAGAGGAAACAAAGAATGAAGAAACAAACACAAGCCATCCACACCCATTTCCAGCGCAGGGACGCCTACAACGCCCTCAGCATGCCGGTCTACCACACGGCCGCCTACGAATTCGACAATGCCAACCGCATGGCCGACGCCTTCTGCGGACGATCCGACGATCCGGACTATTCCCGCGTCATGAACCCCACCGTGACCTTCTTCGAAAACAAGGTCCGCACCCTCACCGGAGCCTACAATGTCATCGCCTTCAGCTCCGGCATGGCCGCCATCAGCAACACCCTCCTCACCTTGGCTGAAGCCGGACGCAAGATCGTCACCTCACGTCACCTCTTTGGCAACACCTACACCCTCATCACCGCCACCCTACGCCGCTTCGGCGTCGAAGCCGTCCTCTGCGACCTCACTGACCTCCACGCCGTGGAGCGCGCCGTCGACGACCGCACCTGCGCCCTCTTCCTCGAAATCATCACCAACCCGCAGATGGAAGTGGCCGACCTCCAAGCCCTTGCACGCATCACACGCAGCCGCGGCATCCCCCTCGTAGCCGACACCACACTCATCCCCTTCACCTGCTTCGACGCGCACGCCCTCGGCGTCGACATCGAGATCGTCTCCACCACCAAATACCTCTCCGGCGGCGCCACCTCCATCGGTGGTCTCGTAGCCGACTATGGCACCGCCTCTGGCTTCGGCCGACGCATGCACACAGAGACGCTCTTTAACCTCGGCGCCTATATGACACCCCACGTGGCCTACATGCACACCCTCGGCCTCGAAACCCTTGATGCGCGTTACCGCATACAGTCCGCCTCCGCCCTTCGACTGGCCGAGGGCCTCCGCCAACACCCCGCCGTCCGCACCGTCAACTACGTCGGCCTCCCCGACAACCCCTTCCACAGCCTCGCCCGCCGGCAGTTCGGCCCCACCGCCGGCGCCATGCTCACTTTCGAGCTCGGCAGCCGCGACGCCTGCTATCGCTTCATCGACCGCCTCCGCCTCATCCGCCGCGCCACCAACCTCTTCGACAACAAATCCCTCGCCATCCACCCCGCCAGCACCATCTTCGGCAACTTCACCCACGAGCAGCGCCGCAGCATGGACGTCAGAGACACCCTCATCCGCCTCTCCGTCGGCCTCGAAGATCCCGACGACCTCTTCGACGACCTCAGCCAGGCGCTACAACAATAAGAAAGGAAGCAAACTCTGGATCTTGATTAATTCATCTATTTGTGATTTATGATCTTTTACAAGATTAACAAATGACATCTCTGCGGGTTATTAATTATGTATAGTTAATAAATTACATTCATCCAGGTTGTTAACTACCATGTATTTAATAAATAAGATTCATTCGGCTTTATTCTTCACAAGATTTTTATATCGACGCCCCTTCTCCCCTCCCCTTTTACCGAAGCAACGATGCCCCACACAGATGCAGCGACCTTTTGACCTCTTCATTTTACCATATGTATATTGCAGGACTGAGAAAGACACCTACTTTTGCATCGAAATTGTAATGATTGCAATTTCTGCATATATCAAACATCATAAAACATATCATCAATCACATGGTACCTATCATCAATCAGCAAGTGCCTGAATTCAGCGTTCAGGCGTTTCACAACGGAGAGTTCAAAACAGTTACGAACAAGGACATCGAAGGCCGCTGGGCCATCTTCTTCTTCTACCCCGCCGACTTCTCCTTCGTTTGCCCCACGGAGCTGCTCGACTTAGCCAATAAGTACGACGAGTTCAAGGCTGCAGGCGTCGAAGTGTATGCCGTGAGCACGGATTCGCACTTCGTACACAAAGCATGGCACGACGCGTCGGAGAGCATCCGCCAGATTACGTACCCGATGCTGGCCGACACGACCGGCACCCTTTCGCGCGCTTTCGGCGTGATGATCGAGGAGGCTGGCATGGCTTATCGGGGCACATTCGTGGTGGACCCCGAAGGACGTATCAAGGTGGCCGAGATCCAGGACAACAGCATCGGTCGTAACGCTGAGGAGCTCTTCCGCAAGGTCGAGGCCGCTCAGTTCGTCGCCCAGCACGACGGCGAGGTGTGCCCCGCCAACTGGAAGAAGGGCAAGAAGACGCTCAAGCCAAGCATCGATCTTGTAGGAAAGATCTGACCCGCACAAGGCGGATGCGCCCATAAAAGGCGAATAGAAGCATGGCGTCCGGCATTCGGGTTCAGTCATGTACTTGGAAATACGCCGGAGGGGGAATGAAGTTCCCTTCCGGCGCATTTTTATGTGTAAACGAAAAGTATAGTTTTGCGCCCCAGAAAAACAAACACATATAATACTACATGGAAAGGATAAGACGAAGTGTCCGCTGGTTCGGACTTTTGATGCTGCTCGCAGCATCGGTACAGGCGCAGATTCTGACGCCGGTGAAATGGAAGATACAATTGGAAGACTCCGAGGAGGCTGAGAAGACACTGACCTTCACAGCAACAATCAATCGGGGGTGGCACATCTATGACATGAACCTGCCCAAGGGCGGCCCAATCTCGACTTCCATCAAATACGAAAAGCTGAAAGGCGCCGAGTTAGTGGGTAAGCCCACAGCCTCGGTGAAGCCGACAGTGACGCGCGACGAGGCATCATACCCCGGGCTGGAGTTGCGGTGGTACTCGAACACGGTGACGTTCACGCAGAAGATACGTGTCACGGACCCGAAGGCGTTCCAGATGGTGGGCGAGCTGGAGTACATGGCTTGCAACGACGAATCGTGCCTGCCGCCGGAGACGGAGTCGTTCGCCTTCGACCGCAAGCATGTGAAGCGCACCAAGCAGGGAGCCGAGGCCACAATCTCGGACGGCATCGATACGGACGCCACGGAGGCGAACGACTCCGACACAACGACGGATAACGCCTCGGCGGATGCGTCCGGGACGGACGACGCGATGCACGGCGGATCGCAGTCGACTACACCCAAGGGCATGCTGACGAATCGTCCCGAATGGTGGACACCCGTAATCGACAACCTGAAGTCCTTCGGCGATGCCACCGTTTCGGCCACGGACACATCGTGGATCTACATTTTCCTGGCCGGCCTCATCGGTGGGCTTATTGCACTGCTGACGCCGTGCGTGTGGCCGATGATTCCAATGACGGTCAGCTTCTTCCTCAAGCGCAGTAAGAGCCGTCGCAAAGCCATCGGCGACGCGCTGATCTACGGCGCCTCTATCATTATTATATACGTAGCGATGGGGTTGCTCATCACGGGGCTGTTCGGCGCCAGTGCGCTGAATGATCTCTCGACGAATGCTGTGTTCAACATCCTCTTCTTCGGCCTACTGGTAATGTTTGCCGTGTCATTTTTCGGCGCATTCGAGTTGGTGTTGCCCTCGTCGTGGACGAACCGCATGGACAGCAAGGCGGACTCTACGTCGGGCATCCTGAGCATCTTCTTCATGGCTTTCACGCTGGCCCTCGTGTCGTTCTCATGCACGGGCCCGATCATTGGCACGCTGCTCGTGGAGGCGGCATCGCAGGGTAAGACCGTGGGGCCAGCCATCGGTATGTTCGGCTTCGCACTGGCACTGGCTATCCCCTTCGCGCTGTTCGCCGTCTTCCCCAACATGCTGCAAAACATGCCCAAGTCGGGAGGGTGGCTGAACTCGGTGAAGGTTGTGCTCGGTTTCTTGGAGCTGGCTTTGGCGTTGAAATTCCTTTCCGTGGCCGATCTGGCCTACGGTTGGCGCCTGCTGGACCGCGAGGTATTTATCGTGCTGTGGATTGTCATCTTCGCATTGCTGGGGCTCTACCTTTTAGGCAAGATCCGCTTCAGCCACGACAGCGAATTACGCCACGTCTCCGTGCCGCGGCTTTTCATGGCCATCATCTCGTTTGCCTTCTCAATGTATATGATCCCCGGCCTCTGGGGTGCGCCGCTGAAGGCCGTCAGCGCCTTCGCCCCGCCGCTCTATACGCAGGATTTCAATCTGTATAAAGACGAGGTGCACGCCGTCTTCGAAGACTACGAGGCGGGCATGGCCTACGCTAAACGAGTGAAGAAACCCGTCCTGATCGATTTCTCGGGTTACGGTTGCGTGAACTGTCGGAAGATGGAGGCAGCCGTCTGGACAGATGCGCGTGTGAAAAAGTTGCTCGAAGAGAAGTATGTCCTGATCACGCTCATGGTGGACGACAAAACGAAGCTCCCCGCTCCGATCATGATCAAGGAGAACGACAAGGAACGCCGGCTGAAAACGATCGGCGACAAGTGGAGCTACCTGCAACGGTCGAAGTTCGGCGCCAACGCGCAACCCTTCTACGTAATCCTCGACAACGAGGGGCGGCCGTTGGCTCCATCGTACGCCTTCGACGAAGACCCGGCAAAGTATGTTCGCTTCCTTGAGGACGGATTGACTCGATATAAACAACAAAGCGAGGCTGCGAACAACTAAAAACGAGAATCTAAAGACTTAAATTACCGGGTACTTGCTGGTTGTTTCAGGCAGGTACCCGGTTGTTTTTAGTTTTCCCATTACATCATGCATACGAAAGAAGAAAAGATGAAGGCCTTCGGCCGGCTGCTCGACATCATGAATGATTTGCGGGAAAAATGCCCGTGGGATCGAGTACAGACACGCGAGAGCCTCCGCACAAACACCATCGAGGAGACTTACGAACTGAGCGAGGCCATCCTTAAGGAGCTGCCCATGGAGATCAAGAAGGAGTTGGGCGACTTGCTGCTGCACATTGTCTTCTACGCCAAGATCGGTGAGGAGCGTGGGGAATATGACATCAAGGACGTTTGCGACACCCTTTGTGAAAAACTGATTTACCGCCACCCGCACGTATACGGCACGACTGAGGTCGACAGCACGCGCCGCGTGGAGCAAAACTGGGAGCAACTGAAGCTGAAGGAAAAGGACGGCAATCGCACGGTGCTCGACGGTGTGCCAGCATCCCTACCCACACTCATCAAGGCCTACCGCATGCAGGACAAGGCGCGCAACGTGGGCTTTGACTGGGAATGCCGCGAACAGGTGTGGGACAAGGTGCGCGAGGAGCTCAACGAGCTGCGCGCCGAGATCGACCGCTACGATGCCGATGGTATGGAGGAGGAACTGGGCGACTTCCTCTTCAGCGTTATCAACGCTGCCCGCCTCTACGGCATCAACCCAGACAATGCATTGGAGCGCACGAATGCTAAGTTTCGCTGTCGCTTCGACTACTTAGAGGCGCAGACCATCCGTCGCGGCCGCTCGCTTAAGGACATGACCTTAGCCGAGATGGACGCTATCTGGGACGAGGCGAAACGAAAGGGTATGTAAACCACCACAAACCGCGTCATGGCTGATTCTACCATCATCACCGGTCAATATGTACAAATAGAGCAGACACCGGCCAGCCTCGGACTACGTGTATTGGGGCGCCTCATCGATACGGTGCTACTGGCCGCTTATTGCGCCGCCGTAATTGGCGTGTGGACGCTTTACGTGCGCATGGCGAGCAACCCAGGCAATTCGGAAACAGTGCTCATGTTCACCGTCTTCTTTCTGCCGGCATTGGGCTACTCCTTTTTGTGGGAAACGTTCAATAACGGACAAACGCCGGGCAAGCAACTACTCGGCACACGCGTGGTGATGAAGGACGGCAGCCGGCCGTCGGTAGGGGCATACCTGCTGCGGTGGCTCTTGCTACTCATCGACATGCAGACGTCATATGTCGGGCTGCTTTGCATCGCCCTGACGAAGCACCACCAACGATTGGGCGATATGGCCGCCGGAACAATCGTTATCAAGGAGAAGGACTTCAAGAAGATACACGTCACCCTTGACGAATTTCAGCACTTAGACCGCAACTATCGTCCCGTCTTCCCACAGGCCGAACGGCTCTCTCTGGCACAGGTAGACCTAATCAACCGCACGCTCTCAGGAGGCGACGAACGCACCCGGCCTGATCGCATCCACGAATTGGCGGGGCAAGTACGTAGCTTCCTCGCTATCGGGCCCCACACACCCGACGAGGTGTTGCTTCACACTCTTATGCGTGACTATCAGCATTACGCGTTGGAGGAGAGCATTTGATTGTTTGGAGAAACTGAGAATCCACCTATTAGATATTACACCTAAAATGAAGACATTGATTCTGCTGACGCACCCTGACTACAGTGCGTCGAAAGCTAACCGAGCGCTGCTCGAGGTGCTGCCCAAGGAGGCAGACGTAGTCGTACACAACCTCTGCGAGGCCTATCCAGACGGCCGCATCGACGTAGCTGCTGAGCAACGTTTGGTCGATGGTTGCGACCGCCTTATCCTGCAATACCCCATGTACTGGTTCGACGTTCCGGCACTGCTCAAGAAGTGGCTCGACGAGGTGCTCACCTTCGGCTGGGCCTTCGGCACGGGCAAGGCGCTGAAGGGTAAGCCCATCGGCATAGTGATCACTACGGGCAGTGCACGCGAGGTCTTCACACGGGAGCAGATTGGGTTTACCATCGAGGAATCGGCCTTGCCCGTCATCGCTACCATCCGTTATGTACAGGCCGAGTATGCTGGCTTGGTGACACTTTGCAACGGCGACAACTTAGATCCTCAAGAGGTCTCCGAGGCGCGCTCGACCTATCTACCATTGGTCGATTGTTAATAGCTGCACGTAACCTCTACCCATAAAAAAGCCCTGCCTTCACTATCCGGCAGGGCTTTTTTTATGGTCAATGATCATTACTAACATGTGGATGCCTACTACCTATTCCGTTGCAGGGCCCCACGGATCACCTTGGCGCGCTCCGTCTCCTCCTGGGCGGGCTGGGCGGCGGGGTCGCCCTTGTAGCGGAAGGTGGTGCGACCCTCGGGGTGCTCCAAGCTCCAGCCATCCCACTCGCGGAAGGCGTGGTAGCACCACGGCCATTTGCGGGCCTCGAAGAGCGACACGACATCCGTCAGCCAGCGCACGGCCGACGCTTTTGGGGCCCAACGCACGACGCTGAACTCGCCCACGAAGATGGGCACGTTGTAACGCCGCTGAAACTCATCGACAACCCGCAGACTGTTCTCCAAAGCCGCCTTATCCCACCGCCGACCCTTGACCATGCCGGGGTATTCCACTCCGAGCGAGGCGAGGGCCTCTTGGCGCGTGGCCTTGTTGACGCCCTGATGGGTGAAGCCGCCGGGCAGGTAAAAATGGAGGCTGTACATGACCCGCTGGTCAGCCAACGGCTTGAGGTTGATATAATTATCTGGGCCGTTCCAGGGGCCGGGCTCGTAGATGATCCAGACGTCGCGATCGATGGCGCGGATGGTGCGAACGATCTCGGGGGCCAGGGCGCGCCACTTGTGGGGGACGTGATCCGTGCCGCGCACCCACGCCGCGGGCTCGTTGTAGATGTCGTAACCGTAGACGATCTCGTTGTAAGCCGGGTCCTTAAACCGCGTGGCGAGCGCCTGCCAGAAGCGCAGGAAGCCGTTGCGCGTCTGCGGATCGTCCCAAAAGGCGGGGAAGCCGGGGTCTTTGTAGGCATGCACGGGCGGCTCGTGAAGGTCGATCACCACCTTCATGCCGCGCACCTTGGCCCACTTCAGGCGTTGATCGATGCGCTCTAAGTAGTCCGGCAGGGCCTCCCAAATGTTGCGGTTCACCGTTGAGGCATACTTCACGGGGCAGACTTGCAGGCGGATGATGTTGGCGCCCCATGCGGCGGCGTCGCGGATAGTTGCCTCGCTGACGTCCTCCGCACGCGCCACCATGAAGCCGCGCAGGCGGGCTGGTCGGGCGGGCTGTTCGGGGTCGGGCGTCGGTCTCGGTTCGGGGTCGGGCGTCTCCTTCTTCCCGCATGCTGCCAGCGCACTAAGGGTCAGCGCCAGGAGCATCCATTGTTTCATCGTTCTCATTTTCAATTTGGGGTTAAGGGTTAATGATTCATGGTCACACCCGGAGGGGGCAGACCTTCTTTCAGGATGAAAACGCATAGCGCGTGGGAAATGTTCGGGCGGGGAACCAATCCGCACCACGTTCGGAACGTATCGAGGGGTATTTCGCAAATAAATATGAGGGCACGCGCGCCTACTTAAGGGGTTTTCACGGTGTATTTGCCTGACTGCTCGAGCAGGCGAAACATCTTGCGACAACGCAGACGAAACAGCACGGCGGCCACGCTTAACCCGAAAATGAAGGCGCCCCAAACGCCCATGGCGCCAAGATGGAAGACGAAGCCGAACAGGTAGCCGAAGGGGATGTTGATGCAGATGTAGGCGATGAAGGCGTAGAACATGACGATTTTGACGTCGGTCAGGCCGCGGAGTATGCCGGCGCCGACCGTCTGTAGGCCATCGGAGACTTGGAAGATGCCGGCCATGATGAGCAGGCGTCCGCCGATGTCGATCACGGCGGGGTCGGAGGAGAAGGCCGAGGCGATGGCGTGGCGGAAGGCGATCAGGAGGGTGCCGGCCAGGGCGTTGTAGACGAGGCAGAGGTGGGTGGAGGCGTTGCCAGCCTTGCGGGCGGCCTCGAGGTCGAGGGCCCCGAGCTGGTGGCTGACGCGGACGGTGGTGGCGGCGCCGATGCCAAGCACGATCATGTAGGTGAGGTGCGACATGTTTTGGGCGATCTGATGGCCTGCCTGCGGCGTGGCGCCAAGCCAACCGACCATGATGGCCGAGAGGGCGAAGGCCAGCACCTCGAGCAGCATGTGAGCCGCGATGGGTGCACCCACCCGGACAAGCTCCCAGAGGCGACGGCGGCTGAAGATGCGTAGGCGGAAGGCGCGGAAATAGTCCCACCACTCACGGCGCAGACGGATGGCCACGAGGTACATGAGGGGCATCGTGAGGCGCGAAATGAGCGTAGAAACGCCGGCGCCAAGCACACCCAGCTCCGGGAAACCCCACTT
>CAUPYF010000046.1:0-10235 GCA_963515435.1 uncultured Tannerella sp.
TGCGGGCACCGCCACGCAGGGCATAGACGGAGAATCCGCCGGTGTAGCAAAACATGTTCAGCACCATGCGACCGGCGGCATACTGCTCCAAGAGCCTACGGTTCTCGCGTTGGTCGACGAAGAAGCCCGTCTTCTGCCCCTTGAGCCAGTCGATGCCGAAGCGCAGGCCGCGCTCGGTGGCGAGGTGTTCGGTGGCGGAGTGACGGCCGATCAGATATTCGTCGGTGTGGTCGAGTGCGGCTTTGAAGGGCAGTGTGCCGTCGGATTTATAATAGATGGCTTGCAGGCGGTCGCCAAGGAGTTCGCGGAGGGCCGCGGCAATGTCGTGGCGGGCATGATGCATACCGACGGAGTGTGCCTGCATGACAGCCGTGTCAGCATACATATCTATAACAAGCCCCGGCAGGCGGTCGCCCTCGCCGTAGACAAGGCGGTAGGTGTCGTTGTCCGGCGCGTGATCTAAGCCTAACATTTGGCGCAAGCGGTAAGCCGAGCGGAGGCGTTCGATCCAGAAGGCATGATCAATCTCGGCGGCTTCGAAGGCGAGCAGCCGGACGGCGATGCTGCCGATCTGATAATGCCCCACGCCGAGCAGTCGGCCATCGGCGGCGTAGACCTCTACCACCGCGCCCTCCTCGGGCCGGCCATCGATGCGAGCCACAGCGCCTGAGAAGATCCACGGGTGAAGGCGCAGTACGGATTCTTCCTTCTTGGGTTTGAGGTAAATCTTACCAGCGATCATGATTGCAGGAATTGATAGATGCGCAGGCAGGCCCAGGCGTCGAGGGCGGCATATTTCTGCTGCGCGGGGGTGAGCACGTCAGCCTCCCAATTGGTGAGGCGCGCCCGCTTGGAGATTTTCTTTCGGAAGAGGATGGCGTAAATCTTTTGCAGCCCCGCCTCCTCAATGCCATACGATGGCATCAGCTTTTGCAACTCGACGAAGCCAGCTGGCCGGAGGTTTTCCACACGTTCGCGGAGCATGTGGAAATCGTCGGTTAATGAGAGTCCGATCTTCGTCACATGCGTGTCGGAGAGGAAGTCGACAAGCGGGTCGGGGATGCCGCCGAGGCGATTGAGCCGAAAGAGGTAACACATCTCTTCGGTAGCGACCTGCATGAGGGAGACTTTGTGGTGTTGATCCTTACGGAAGTTGGGGCGCGTCTCGGTGTCGAAGCCGACGCATCGGCTGGCGGACAGCGCCTCCACGGCCGGTTTCACGTCGGCTGGATGATCCACGACGACGATCCGGCCGGTATACTCCTCAATGGGAAGGGTGGAGATTTCTTCTTTGGTGATCTTGACGGGGGAGAGGAAAGGGGTCATGCGGGGCGTTCGGTGAGGGTGGTTGCGGTGATTTCTTCGGCCAGCTCCTCGTTGTATCGCAAGGCGTGGAGGGCTTTGAGGGCGTTCAGGAGCGCCTGCCCCCAGTAGAGGCGAAAATTCTCCGTGCAGCGCGCAAGGGCGGCGTGCATGGTCGGCTCATGCTCCTCGCGGAAGAGGGAGACGAAGTCGCCGAGGTCTTGATAGAGGTCAGACAGATTTTCAGAGATGAAGGCAGCGATGGGGGTGTCGCTGTATTGCATGTCGGGCATGAAGGTCTCCAAGTAGCTGTCGAAACGGCCCAGCAGCGAGGCGAGCCGGGCGCGGAGCGCGTCGTAGGTCTCTTCGGTGATGTAAGGCGCAAGGTCGGCATCATCGTCGGCCTCGGCCTCAGGCAGGAGCGTCGCTTTGAGATAAAGCAAGGGAAGCAACTTGGTGGCCTTATCGACAAACTGCATCAGGCCGCCCGCTTCCTTCCCTGCATTTTCCATCCATGAACAGAACTCGAAAGCGACGGTGACGAATTCCAGCGTGTTCTTGTCGTAAATCGGGTTGCTTCCTTGCTTCATTGCGTATTATTTATTGTAACCCTTCAGTGGCCACGGAGGCGTCGATCTTCTTAACTAAGCCTTGCAACACGTTGCCCGGCCCGAGCTCCACGAAGCGGGTGGCACCATCGGCCACCATGTTGCGGACGGTCTGTGTCCAGCGGACGGGCGAGGTGAGCTGCGCCACGAGGTTGCGGCGGATGGCGTCGGGGTCGGTCTGCGGCCGTGCATCCACGTTCTGGTAGACGGGACAGATGGGGCTATTGAAAGCTGTTTCCTCGATGGCCTCGGCCAGTTCGGCGCGTGCCGGCTCCATGAGCGGGGAGTGGAAGGCGCCGCCCACCTTCAGCTTCAGGGCGCGTTTAGCCCCAGCGGCTTTCATCTTTTCACATGCAGCATCGACGCCGGCCACGGTGCCCGAGATGACGATCTGCCCGGGGCAGTTGTAGTTGGCACAGACGACTACCTCATCGGTCATGCCAGCGCAGATCTCTTCGGCTTTTTCGTCGGCCAAACCAATGATGGCGGCCATCGTGGAGGGGGCTTTTTCGCACGCCTTCTGCATGGCCTGCGCGCGCTTGGAGACGAGGCGGAGGCCGTCCTCGAACGACAGCGCACGGGCCGCCACGAGGGCGGAGAACTCGCCGAGCGAATGGCCAGCGGTCATATCGGGGCGGAAGCCTTCGCCTAAGGTGCGGGCCAGGATGACGGAGTGGAGGAAGACGGCGGGCTGGGTGACTTTCGTCTGCTTCAGGTCGTCGTCGGTGCCGGAAAACATGAGGTCGGTGATGCGGAAGCCGAGGATGTCGTTGGCTTGTTCAAAGAGCGTTTTGGCGAGGGGGGTGCCATCGTAGAGCGCCTTGCCCATCCCAACGAATTGGGCGCCCTGTCCGGGGAATACGTACGCGTTCATATATTTATCATTTAGGTTTTTAAGCGCAGGCAAAAGTAGGCGCTGTTTTGAAAGAGGGAAAAAGTCTCGGTGCGGAACGCCTATTACAGGTTGATATTGGGGCATATGCGTGTGCACTAAATTCTATTTGAGTGGGTACGTATATTTTGGGGCTTTATAATGAATCGAAAGGCTAAGAGAAGGGAAGAATGGCGTCGCGGAAAGGTAGGATCCGGGGCGTGCGAAAGTGTATTCGGGCATCTGTGTATTCGTTTATGCGAAGAGACCAAATGAATAGGCTCAGTGAGGAATTGATTACGTCTGCTGATGATATTTTTCGGTTCCGTACCTATAGCCGTACGGAAACAAGGCTTTCAACCTGCCGGAGAGCCCATTCCCATACGGAAACAACGCTTTCAGCCTGCCGGAGAGCCTTTCCCCGTACGGAAACAACGCTTTCAGCCTGCCGGCGAGCCCATTCCCATGCGGAAACAAGGCTTTCAGCCTGCCGGCGAGCCCATTCCCATACGGAAACAGCGCTTCCAGCCTGCCGGAGAGCCTTTCCCCGTACAGAAACAAGACTTTCAGCCTGCCGGAGCACCTTTCCCCGTACGGGAAAAGGATTGCGAAAGGGAACGGTAAAACAGCAACATCTCTGTGCCCGATATGGCATTCAAATTACCAGAACAAGAAATAGAGGAGCGTCGCTTCTAATTCTGAACTTCCGCGTGCTCAATTCGCAATCCATTTTTATTCGACTATAATTATTTGTAAACCATTTCCGATTGATTATAAATCAAACGGCTGCTTAGCTTTGTGCCTCCAAATCTTCAAGACAATATGACAGTTGAGGAAATGAAACGCATGAGAGTTCTCTTTATCGGCGCTCTGACGCTACTCTGCGGGCTGTACACGGGCCCTGCGACCTACGGGCAAAAGACGAAATCGAAGTCAAAACAGCCGCTGGCGGTCAACAGGTTGGTCAACGACACGCGCATCTTCAAGACGGATCCGACGATCTATGTGCAGGGCGTGCGCTTCAAGAACCGCTTCGGGACGGAACTGGCAGGGCATCTCTATCTGCCGAAAGGTTTTGACGACGCGAAGAAGTATCCGGCCGTGGCTATCAGCGGGCCCTTCGGCGCGGTCAAGGAGCAGGCCTCGGGGCTCTACGCGCAGGAGCTGGCCGCTCGCGGCTTTGTGGCGCTGGCCTTCGACCCCTCCTTCACGGGCGAGAGTGGCGGTGAGACGCGCAGTGTGGCCTCGCCGGACATCAACACAGAGGATTTCGGCGCGACCGTGGATTACCTCACGCACCTACGCAACGTCGATCCGTCGCGCATCGGGTTAGTGGGCATCGGTGGTTGGGGCGGCATGGCCATTACAGAGGCTTCCGTCGACACACGTGTCAAGGCTACGGTCGTCTGCTCGATGTACGACTTGGGGCGCCTCTTCGCTGATGGGTATTTCAACTCCAAAACGGCCGACCTGCGCTACGAGGAGCTGCGCCGGCTCAGCACGCAACGATCGCGCGACGCGCAGATCGACGGACACGAGGTGACGGGCGGCGAGTTAGAGCAGGTTGCTCCGGATGCGCCGCGCTATATGCGCGATTTCCAAGCTTACTTCAAGTCGGGACGGGGCTATCACAAGCGCTCGGTGAGCTCCAACGGCGGGTGGACGAAGACGACACCGATCTCCTTCATCGCCACGCCGCTCTGCACGCGGGTGGGGGAGATACGCAGCGCAATGCTGATCGTGCACGGCGGGAAGGCACACTCGCGCTACATGGGCGAGGATCTTTTCAAGCGCCTCAACGGCACGAACAAGGAGTTGTACATCGTTCCCGACGCTTCCCACATTGACCTCTACGACAACCTAACGCGGATCCCCTTCGACATGATCGAACGGTTCCTGAAGGAGTATTTGAAATAATCCCTCACCATTATGAAAACATACAATCCCATGACCATGACCGCAGGGCTCCTGCTTCTGCTCTGCACAACGTTCGGCTTCACGAAATCCGAACACTTCATCACCGACGCCGCCTATCGTGCACGTGTCGAGAACGATTTCAAGAAGAAGCAAACGGCCTTCGCTGACTCTTCGCTCTTCGCCATCTTCCGAACCGAAATGATCCAACCCGAGCGCGAGGCGATGGAGTTTCTCTACGCCTATATGCCCATCGGCGACGTGGCCGACTATGACGGATCATTCTATCTGCGCAACGTCCGGGCGGCCTTCAAGGCCCGCAGGGAGATGCCCTGGGGCCAACAGATCCCGGAGGACATCTTCCGCCACTTCGTCCTGCCCATCCGCGTGAACAACGAGAATTTAGACGAGAGCCGCACCGTCTTTTTCGATGAGCTGAAGGATCGTGTGCGGGGACTCTCGCTACGCGAGGCGGTGCTTGAGGTCAATCATTGGTGCCATGAGAAGGTTATCTATACGCCCTCCGACGCCCGCACCAGTTCGCCACTCGCCTCCGTCTGCACGGCCTACGGGCGGTGCGGCGAAGAATCTACGTTCACCGTGGCCGCCCTGCGCGCCGTGGGCATCCCCGCGCGACAGGTCTACACACCGCGCTGGGCGCATACGGACGATAATCATGCTTGGGTCGAGGCGTGGGTGGACGGCCGGTGGTACTTCTTCGGTGCCTGCGAACCTGAGCCGGCGCTCAACTTGGCCTGGTTCAACGCCCCAGCTTATCGCGGGATGCTGATGCACACGAAGGTGTTCGGCTATTACGACGGGCCGGAGGATGTGATGGAGCGCACGGCGTGCTACACGGAGATCAATGTGATCGACAACTACGCCCCGACGGGTCACACGACAGTCACGGTGACCAGCGCCGATGGCAAGCCGGTGGAAGATGCGCGCGTGGAGTTCAAGCTCTACAACTATGCTGAGTTCTATACCGTGGCGCGCAAGCATACCGATGCCGAGGGTCACGCTGTATTGACAGCGGGTAAAGGCGACATGCTCGTTTGGGTCACGAAGGATGGGCGTTACGGATTCCGCAAGGTCACGTTTGGCAAAGACAACGCCGTGACCATTGCCCTCGATCATGCGCCGGGCGATACGGCCTCGGTGGAAATGGACATTGTGCCCCCGGTGGAGGGTGCCATCCCGTCGGAGCGTGAGGTGACGGACGCGGAGAAGGCTGAGAATGCCAAGCGTATGGCTGAAGAAGACAGTATTCGCAATGCGTATGTGGCGACGTTCTACACCGATACGATGGGTGTGATCCTGGGCCGCGTGCTCGGTCTGCCAGAGCTGAACGAGCTGCGAGAGCTGATGCCCAAGACGCGCGGTAATCACGAGGAGATAGCGCACTTCCTGCGTGAAGCGAAGCATGCCGGCAAACTGGAGGGGGCGCTGTCTCTGCTCTATGCCATCTCGGAGAAAGACCTGCGCGACACGCCGGCCGATGTACTCTTGGATCATTTGAACCACACGCCGCAGATTCCCGAGAACCTCTACGAAAAGGAAACGGTGCCCACGAAAGCGCCGCCGATACACTTCAGCCTCATGCGTAATTATGTGATGAATCCGCGCATTTGGAACGAGTATCTGACGCCTTACAAACGCTTCTTAGCCGAACATATCGACAAGGCATTGGCCACGGCCGCCCGTCGCGATCCGCAAGCCTTAGTAGACTGGGTGAAGGCGAACATCACCCTCCGCAACGACCTCAATCCACAATACATCTCCATCATGCCCACAGGCGTTTGGCGGGCGCGCATTGCGGATACGTATTCGCGCAACATCTTCTTCGTAGCCGTGGCGCGCAGCCTCGGCATCCCCGCGCGCATCGAGCTGATGACGGGCAAGGTGCAGTACTACAACCACGGTTGGCGCGACGTGAACTTCGATGCTGACCAGCAGAAGAACGCGCCACAAGGCAAGCTCACGGCCTCCTACACGCCCACTCCGACACTCGACAATCCGAAATACTACAGCCACTTCACCATCGCCCGCTTGCGTGACGACGGGCAAACGCGCACGCTCGATTTCGAGGCACAGGAAGGCAAGGGTGACACTTGGTACCATTTGCTTCAACCGCCCGCCTCGCTCAGCCTCGACTGCGGCCACTACATGCTCGTCACCGGCACACGCATGGCCAGCGGAAAGGTCTTGGCGCGGCTCGTCTTCTTCTCCATCTGCAAGGGCGAGACGACGAATGTCAACCTCGTCATGCGCGCCGACACGACGGACATCAGCGTGATCGGCAGCATTGACGCGGAGGCGAAGTTCACGGACGAGAAAGGCGCCTCGGTCTCCATCCTCTCAACCACGGGGCGCGGATACTTCATCATCGGCCTCCTTGGCGCGCGTCAGGAGCCAACGAACCATGCCCTGCGTGACATCGCCCGTCTGAAGGCCGACTTCGATGGCTGGGGCCGCGGCATGGTGCTCCTCTTCAAGGACAAGGCCTCGTTGGATGGCTTCGACCGCAACGAGTTCGGCGCCCTGCCCAGCACCATCACGTGGGGTGCGGACACGGACGGCTCCATCACGCGCATGATCGCCGAGGCCATGAAGCTCCGCAACACGAACGACCTGCCGATCTTCATCATCGCCGACACCTTCGGCCGGGTGGTGTTCGTCTCGCAGGGCTACACCATCGGCCTCGGGGAGCAGATGATGCAGGTGGTGCGGAAGCTGTAGGTCAATGGATGATTGAGAAATGCCGGACGCATGATTGCATGTGCCCGGCATTTTTCGTTTTTCGTTTTTCCCTTTTTAGCTATCCCTTACCGCTTGAAGCGAAAGCTGATGAGGAACTCCGAGGGACGGAGGCGGTCAGTACGCGTGATGGTGTTGACGGTGCTGTAGGCGGTGGTCACGTGAGAGCGACGATTGAGGATGTTGGTCCAGTCGAGGCTGATGGTCATGTGACGGAGGGCAAGGCGTAACCCTAAATCGGCAAAGAGCAAGTTCGTGGCCGATGCCTGCGGGGCTTTGCTGTAGTAATGTTGGAGGGTGGAAGTGAAGGAGAGGCGGGGAGTGAGGCCCCAGTAGGTGTAGAGCCGGTGATCGAGGAAGGGGATGTAGCGATCGACGGGGGTGTGGGTGATGCTGACGCCGGAGTAAGAGAGGGAGGCGGTGTAATCGAAGTTGAGGTTGCTGCGGGCGTTCCACTTCAACGAGGGAGAGACGGAGATGGTGTGATCGGTGTAGTCGATCATGTCGCCTTGCTGTGCCATCGTGGAGCTTGCGCGCACGTAGGAGAGTTGCAGGCTGGCTGTGAGCGAATGACGCGTGATGAGGCGTGTGGCTGTGAGCGTATTCGACCAATAGGTGGAAGGCGTGTCGAAGCGTTCGAGCCAGGAGAAGGTGTAGAAGTCGCGGATGAAATAGGCGGGCATGAGGTTGCCGCGGCGGCGCGAGTAATAGGTCATGTAATTGAGGTTGAAGAAGTGCGAGAGGTCTTTGATGGAGACGTCAAGGTCGACGGCGTGTGAGGTGTTGATCCGCTCATCATCAGTGCCGCGCGAGAGAAGGTTGTAGCGCTTCATGATGTAACCCGTCTGTCGCTCATCCAAGTCGCCACGGCGGACGGTGCGCTGCCAGCCGGCGTGTACTTTGAAGGTGGCCGAGGGCTCGTAGACGAGGCGCAGGCGGGGGTTAATGTCGAAGGCTGCGGAGGTGTGGCCGGCATACGTTGTCCGGCGGCGCTCCAAGGTGAGGGCGGAGGTGACGGTCCAGACACGCCAAGCGAAGCGGTAGGCGGGTGCGGCGTAGAGCTGCCAGCGGCGCCAACGGAGGTCGTTGGTGTAGGTGCCGGAGATGCCCTCGGGTGCATGCGACAGCTCGGAGGTGAGGGACTGCCATGTCCAGGCCGTACCCGCTTTCATGTCGAGCGTGTGCGAGCCGGAGTGGAAGTTGAGCGTGACGTACGTATCGCTGCTGCCCCCCTCATAGCTGACAGACTGTCGGATGGAGGGCACGCCGAAGAGTGCGATCGTGTCTTTGGACATCAACGTCAGGCTCTGCGGCATACGCATAAATTCAGACTCATTGCCCAGCCCCATGGAGACGTTTCCCACTAAGCGCGAGAGGTGTAGGGTGTTCTTTAGGTGTGTGCGGGGGAGGTTCATCTGCTGCTGCATCTGCTGTTGGTTAGCGGCCACGTCCGCGCGGGCATCCTTCCAGTGCACTTCGCCGCTGAGCTTGTTCTCAAGGAAGTATCGTGACTTATTGGCAGTCAGCGAGAGTTCGCCCTCCAACTTATGGCGCCTCACGATCTGCGCCGTGTAGTCGCCGATCGTGACGGTGCGCCCATCGCCAAAGCGATACTCCGTCTCCGCGCTGCGGCTGCGCTCCTCGCGCTCGAAGCCGTAATTGAGGTTCAGGCGTGTGTCCACATCCTCGGCCGTACGCCAGAGTTGATTCACGGAGGCGATGGCGCTGCGGTTGAAGCGGGCGCGGTCGCGGACGAAGAAGGCGGACATCATCGTCAGCGGCGAGAGGCGGTCGGGCGCACCCTCGAGCGTGGCGGGGTTGAAGACGGTGGTGCCCATCGCGTGTATGCGCAGCTCCATCGCAATGTCGCGCCCGGTGTTGTTGGCCTTAGCCACGAGCATCGTCTGATTGCGCCGGGCAAAGCGCGCGGCCGTCAGGGTGGCATCGTAGAGCAGGGGGAAGCCGCCCACGCCGAAGTCGGCCGTGAAAAGCCACTTGGCGCGCGCCCTGTCTTTCAGCTTGATGTTCAGTGCAGCCTGATCGGGGTCCGTCCGGCCGCGGAGCATCTTCATCGGCTCGTGGTTTTCGTAGACCTGCACCGTGGCGATGTCGCCCGGCGAGAGATTTTTTGTGGCCAGCGAATAGCGGTTGCCGAGCAGGTTCATGTCTTCGATATAAAAGCGGTTGATGGGCCGGCCGTCATACTTCACCTGCCCGTCGCTCCTGATCTCGATGCCCGGCATGCGGGCTAAGACCTCGGCCAGCGTCTTGTCCTGCGGCCGGGCGAAGTTGGACATGAAGTAGTTCAGCGTGTCGCCGCGCCGGCGCATGGGGGCGGCCACCACCTTCACTTCGCGCAGCTTGACGGACGACTCCCGGATCCGCAGCTCCACGCCCCCTTCGCGCGGACGGACGCTGCGCTGAAGCGCCTCGTAGCCCAAGCGCGAAGTGGCGACGACAAACTCTCCTTCCTCGCCGCCCGACGGCAGGTCGAGGGCAAAGGCCCCGTCGTCCCTCGAGTAATCATAGGCCAAAATGCGCTTCCCGTCGGCGCTCATCAGCATCACGTAGACGTCGGCCACGGGCCGTCCCGTCGTGGCGGCCTTCACATGCCCCTTCAGCTGCTGTGCGACCGCCCCAGCGGCCGTCAATAGGCACGTTACCATCAAAAAAAGTATGCGCTGCTTCATTTTTTTTCATATGTGGTTATGTCGTTTCGATCCCCTCTTCAACCGACTACGCCCTATATCGGTCGATATACGCTCCAGACGTGGTCAGATACG
>CAUPYF010000047.1:0-10117 GCA_963515435.1 uncultured Tannerella sp.
TATCGTACAATCGCATGAAAAAAACTTTTTCGGCTCATTGTATCGTACAATCGCGCGGAAAAAACTTTTTCGGCTCATTGTATCGTACAATCGCGCGGAAAAAACTTTTTCGGCTCATTGTATCGTACAATCGCATGAAAAAAACTTTTTCGGCTCATTGTATCGTACAATCGCATGAAAAAAACTTTTTCAGCCCATTGTATGATGCAATCGTCCAATAAATTCAAAACAGCTTCTCTTTTTTCGCGGTCTGTTTTCTCAGATCCCCAGCGTGCGACGGAGGACGGCGACCTGCGTATCCCACAGGTCGATGGCATCCGATTTTTCGTCCGGCGTAGCAAAGTCGGTTATCTCAAGTGCCGTGGCGCCGGTCAGTTCGATGTTGTGGATGATGAACTCGAAGTAGGTCCAAGCCTCCTCGTCATCTACCCAATGGAAGCGGATGCATTCCTCGGGTTGCAGCTTGATAACAGCCGCCTGTTCTTGTATTTTCCGCCAAGTGAAGGTGTAGGTGTGTGAGTGGATATTGACGTCGTCGGCGAACCACGACGAAAGCCCTCGAGGCGTCGTCAGGTGATTCCACAAACTGCGGTTCGAGACCTTATCGAAGATGTATTCAATATGGAACTTTTCCTTTTTCATACAACATAACCTTTTATTTCGGAGGGCGCAAGATACAATAAAAGGTTAATCTCTGCCGGAGTCAACCGAGGAGGAATATCTCCGAAGTCAGGCGCTCAGCCTTGGGCCGCTCCCTCATGGGGGCCCACAGCAGACGGGTTTTGCTTGCCCAGATTTTCATTGAAAACCGTCTACTTTTGTGCCGTTCCCCCCCATGGGAGGGTGCAGAAAAACAGACTATAGTAATGAATCGCAATCCATTTCAACCAATGATCCTGCGTGCCCTGTTGGTGGGGTACCTCGCGGCAGGGATGGCCGTGGGCGCTGAGGCGCAGATGAGCGAGGGGGGCACACCTCCCAGTTTTCGCTACGAACAGACGCTCCGCAGCCGTGCGGCAGCCTCGATGGTGGCCGTAAACTTCAACGTAAACGACGAAAAGTTAGTGGACGCATGGCGCGAAAGCGAAGGGTTGGCGCCGCAGTGCGTCTCGAAGCTGATCGAGGTGAGCATGAAGCCGGAGAACGCGGGTGTGTGGAGCACCCTGCCCGACGGGCAGACGATCTGGCAGTTAGAGCTACAGGCCGCAGGGGCGCAAGCGTTGATGCTTTATTATGCGGACTTCCTCATCCCCGAGGGCGGGCGCCTATACCTATATAATAGAGACAAATCGGAGCTCTTAGGGGCTTACACACATGCTACGAACCCCGGAGGCGGACACTTTGCCACAGGCTTCATCTCGGGCGATGCCGTGACGCTGGAGTACGCGCCGGGGGCGGATGGCCGTCGGCCAAGGTTGGAGATCGAGGCCGTGGGTTACGGCTACAACCTGCCCGCCGGCGATCGGTCATGGATGCAAGGCACGCAACTTAGGCGCGCGGCAAATGCTTGCGAGGTGAACGTGAACTGCTCCGAGGGCGACGCTTGGCAGAATGAGAAGAAGGGCGTCTGCCACATTGTACAGCGGATCAATGGCAAGGGCTACATCTGCTCGGGATCACTGCTAAACAACACGGCACAGGATCTGAAGCCATATATCCTCACCGCCACGCACTGTGCACAGGACGCATCGGCCGTGGTAGCCACGGATGCCGATTTGCAGCAGTGGCAATTCGTCTTCCACATGGAATACAGTGGTTGCCGTAGTGACGGTCGGACGACACAGACACAGAGTATGGTGGGCTGCACGCGCGTGGCCTCCACACCCACTCATGGCGGGTCAGACGGACTGCTGCTGCTGCTCAAGCAAAGTATTCCGGAGAATTACAACGTCTATTATAACGGTTGGGATCGCAGCGATCGGGCATCAGCTTCAGGCGTCGCCCTCCATCATCCGCAGGGCGACTACATGAAGATCTCCACCTACACATCGCCCGTCTCTACGGCCACGTTTTACGGCGAGGGCAACTTGGAAGGTGCCCCACATGCACACTGGAACGTCATCTTCGCCCGCACCGCCAACGGTCACGGCGTGACGGAGGTCGGGTCGTCTGGCGCCCCGCTCTTTGACAGCAACCGACGAATCGTGGGATCGCTCACAGGCGGCACCTCGTCGTGTACGAAACCTGATGGATCGAACCTTTTTGGTAAACTCAGTTATCACTGGAATAAGCATACGGGAGACGCGGAGACATCCCACTTCGATCGCTACCTCGACCCGACAAACAGCGGTGCGAAGGTGCTCGACGGACGTTACCATCGGACTGTCGATGCACCGACTGGCCTGCAAGCAGTCTACAGCAACGGCAGTGTCCGCCTGACATGGGCGGCACCCGCCTCGGGATCGCCACGGGCTTATCGCGTCTATCGCAACCAAACGCACATCGGCGAGACGACCATGACCACTTACACCGATGCATCACCAGGCCGCGGGACGATCGTCTACACCGTTACAGCCGTCTACGCCGGTGGCGGCGAATCGGCCAGCGCCTCTGCCACCATCGAGTTGACCGACCTCAAGGCGCCGACAGACGTGAAGGTGACGGCCACGACGGACGGCCGCGCGGCCGTGTTGTGGAACGCGCCCCAATACGAGCAATCCATCTATTGGGGCGGTGCGCGCGCCAAGTATCAAGTGAACATGAACAACACAGGTGAATCGCGCCCCTTCTACTTCGGCCAACGTTGGGAGCCGACTGACCTCGCGCCCATCAACCGTCGCACCATCACCGCCGTGCGCTTCACCCCGACGCGCAGCAACACCTATGAGGTTTACATCGCCCAAGGCAGCCGCGTTTACACACAGCCCATCACGCAGACTTTCGTCTACGGTCAGACGAACACTGTGAAGCTAACCACGCCCTTCACGATCGACGGTTCGCAGGCGCTCACCGTAGCCATATACGTTTCCCACCTCTCTGCTGCCGCCTCCAATTACCCCGCCGTCTGCGATGAGGGGCCGGCCATCGACGGCAAAGGCGACATCTACTCCTACGACGCGCGCACCTGGTACCGCCTACATGAGGGAAACGATGCCGCAAACTTTAACTACAATTTCTTCCTCTCCGCCGTGGTCAGTTCGCGCACGGGCCTGAAGGAGGGTGGCGATACGCGTCGGGCAGTACTACCGTACGTCGTGGATGCCACACCGCACCTACGTAGCGTCGAAGTAGAAACTGTCTCCGAGCGTGCTCCCCTGCGCAGCATGCAGCCCTACGCCTTCCCCGAAATCACAGGTTACACCATCTACCGCGACCGGGCGAAGCTGGCCACCGTAGGGCCCACACCGACGCGCTACACCGACCCCACGAAGCCTACGCATACGGTGAACTATCAAGTGGCCGCCGTCTATGGCGACCGCGAAAGTGTGCCGAGCGCGACCGTCTCGTTTACCCCAACGGCCAACGCCGAGGTGGACGCCGCTCAGCCGGCCATCTATCCCAATCCCTTCGGCGACCAGCTCCACCTGAAAGGAAGCGAGCGCATCCGCTGCATTGAAGTCTTCAGCCCAGACGGGTGCCTGCTGCTGAAGCAGGACAACCCGGGCGCAGCGATCGATACGCACACGCTCCCCACGGGCGTCTGCCTTATCCGCCTCACTTTAGAAGACAACACCCAACAGACCCTCCGTGGCATCAAGCATTAACGTGACCCTCGCCCCCGGTGCCGACGAGCCTCTGCGCGACTTCGTGCGGTCGCTGCCCGAGGCCTTCGAGCGGGGCGGGCAGGTGATCTATCGCCAGCGCAACGAGATCCGCGTCTTCAACCTCCCGGACGGCCGTCGCGTCAACGTGAAGCGCTACCGTGTGCCACCCCTCCCCTTACGTATTATATATACGCTCCTCCGCGCCCCCAAAGCCCGCCGTGCCTACGACTATGCGCTGCGGCTGCGTGAGGTAGGCATCGCGACGCCGGCGCCGTTGGCCTGCCTCATCGAGCGGCAGGGCGGACTGCTCCGGCGCAGCTACTTCGTTAGCGAGCAAGTGGATTACGACCGCAACATGTACGAGTTCGGGCGCGACGGCACGGCGGGGCGCGAGGACATCCTCCGCGCCTTCGCACGCTTTACGGCGCACGTGCACGGGGCCGGCATCCTGCACGCCGATTATTCGCCTGGCAACATCCTTTTCCGTAAGAATAAAGAGCACATTGAGTTCTGCTTAGTCGACCTCAATCGCATGCATTTCGGCCGGGTGTCCGTACGCCGCGGCTGCGAAAACTTCGCTCGGCTGTGGGGCGGGAAGCTGATGTTCCGACTATTGGCCGAAGCATACGCCGAGGCGCGCGGCGCAGACGCGGCGCAGTGTACAGCGTGGATGCTTGCGGCACGTAGCGCCTTCTGGCAACGTTACACCAACAAGCGCCCCTTACCCTTTGCCCCTGACGATGCCGCAGCGGGGGATGATCGGCTGGCGCTTTCTGTGATTCTTTCTACTTATAACCAGCCCACATGGCTCGAGAAAGTGCTTTGGGGGTACGAGGCACAGACAGATCGGCGTTTCGAGATGCTGATCGCCGACGACGGATCGGACGAGCATACCCGCGGACTAATCGAGCGCATGCAGCAAGAAGTGACATACCCCATCCACCACGTGTGGCAGCCGCATGATGGCTTCCGTAAGTGTGAGATATTGAACAAAGCCATCACCGAGGCAGCCACGGACTACCTGCTCTTCAGCGATGGCGACTGCATCCCGCGCCGCGACTTTGTGGCCGTTCACCTGAGGCAACGACGGTCAGGCCGATTCCTCTCCGGCGGCTACCACAAGTTGCCCTTGGAGACCTCGCAGGCCATCACTCGCGACGACATTCTCAGCGGCCGCTGCTTTCGTACGAGTTGGCTTAAGGCGCGTGGCATGGGGCGTTCGTTTAAGAACAATAAGCTCTTCGCCTTCGGCCTGAAGGAGCGCCTGCTCAACACCTTCACCCCGACACGCCCCACTTGGAACGGCCACAACGCCTCGGGCTGGCTCACGGACATCTTGGCGGCCAATGGTTTCGATGAACGCATGCACTACGGCGGCCAAGATCGCGAGTTCGGCGAGCGCCTAGAGAACGCGGGCATTCGTGGCCGGCAGATCCGTTACTCCGCCATCTGCCTCCACTTAGACCACCCCCGCGGCTACAAGACGCCTGAATCCATCCGTTTCAATCGCACGCTGCGCCAAGCGACGCGCACCAACCATGTGACCCGCACGCCGTATGGCATCAATCCGGAGCTGACGAAATAGCCGTAAGCATGAAAGCAATGAGTAACACGCGAACCCTCATCACCCGCGCGATCGATGCGATCAATGGCGTGGACACGCGCCTCTTCATCTTCCTGTTGCTCTGCCTCAACCTGCTCTCCTTCGTGCCGGGCGACAACGAGGAGACCTACTTCGCCCTGGCCAAACAATACATGGATCCGGACTGGATCCCTGGCTCGTTCACCTTCACCGAGTGGGTCGGCACACGCTTCCTTTTTCAGCACATCGCCGGCTGGGCCCTGCGCTACCTCACCTTCGAGCAGCTCGCGTTCTGGGGGCGCATGGTCAACTTCCTGCTCTACGCCTTCCCGCTGGCTCGCATCTTCCGCCTGCTCCGGATCCGCAACACGGGCATCCTGCTCATCCTCCAACTCTACATCGCAAACGTCAACACGCAGAGTTTCTTTGGCATGGAGTGGATCTTCGGCGGCTTCGAGGGCAAAACGCTGGCCTACGTCTTCGTGCTCTGGGGCTTCTATTTCATGCTGCGCGGCCGGCACGAGTGGGCCGCTGGATGGGCAGCCGCCGCCTCCTACTTCCACATCCTCGTCGGCGGTTGGTTCTTCGTCTTGGTGTGGATTTACGGCCTTGTACGCGAGCGGAGCCTCAAGCGCGCCGTCGTGACGGGGCTCGTTTACGTGGCGCTCGTGGCGCCGTTTGTGATCTACCTCGCCACCTACTTGACCGACAGCCGCACGGTGATCCACGGCGTGGATGTGGATTGGGTCTACTCCTTCTTCCGCAACACGCACCACACCGCGCCCATGCACCGCGAGGGCGCCATGCAGAAAGTCCTGCCGCGCGTCGTGGCCTCGTTCCTCCTCCTGTTCTGGTGCCTCTTTGGTCTGCGCCGATCGAAGGATGAAGATGTGCGGCGGCTGAACACGATCGTTCGGATCACGCTCCTTATGGTCTTCGTCGGGTTGGCGATTACTTATATCGATGTGCACGGCCGGCTGCTCAAGTATTACCTCTTCCGCATCGCCGCCCTCGGCACCTTCGCTGCTTATCTGCTGGTTTACGTCGTCGCCCGTGAGTGGCTCGTCCGCCGCCATGTAGACACCGCGCGCCTCCTGCCGTACGCCGTGGCCATGGTGGCCATCATGGCTTTGATTCATATCGAAAAGAACTTCGCCCGTAACATCTTCCCCCGTGAAGACCGTGCGCTGATGGAGCTGACGGATTACGTCAAGGCACACACCCGCCCGGACGACGTCTTCCTCTTCCGCGATCGCGACGAGCTCTCCTTCCCTCGGCGCACCCGCCGCGAGGCCCTCGTCATCTTCAAGTTCGACCCCGGCGGCGGCGAGAAGATCTACGAGTGGTACACCCGCGAGTGCCTCCGCCGTCGCCTCCGCACCGACCTGGCTGTGCTCGACACCATCGCCGACCGCTACCGGTTGGATTACCTCATCACCACCTCCCCCATGACGCACCCGCGCCTGAAGGAGGTTTACCGTAACCCGAAATTTTACCTCTATGGAGTCTCTACAAGTAAGTAACTGCGCCTATATCGACCTCGGCCGCATCAAAGACGGCGTCGACGGCGTGCTTTCCGTGGCCGAATGTGGCCGCCAAATCCCCTTCGACGTGAAGCGCGTCTATTACATCTACGGCCTCAGCGCGCCCCAAGCCATCCGCGGGCGCCACGCCCATAAGCACAACCGGCAGGTGCTCTTCTGCATCAATGGCTCATTCAACCTGCTGCTCGACGACGGCACCCACCGCCAAGAAGTCACCCTCGACCGCCCCGACCTCGGCGTCTACATGGACGTCATGCTTTGGCACGAGATGAGCGCCTTTTCCCCCAACTGCATCCTGCTCGTCCTCGCCTCCGACCACTACGACGAGGCCGATTACATTCGGGATTATGAGGCGTTTATTGATCAGATAAGGGCGATGGGGAAATGAATAAATGATGAAGATGATTTTCACCCCCGCAGATGATATGACAGATGAAATCTGGGGGAAGATTGGTACACCAGAGCGCGACGCAATGGAAGCCCGACTGAAAAAAGAATCATTGTCAACCATACCTCGGAAATGGGCAGGCACAAGGCCTACCCCCTACCTCCTAACTACCCTATAACTACCGTGGCCTTCAGGCCACATAACAACTTGAACCCTATGATCCCATTCAACGAATTCAAGCGCGAATACGAAGCCATCCGCTCCGAGATCGACGCGGCCCTGCGCCGTGTGCTCGACTCGGGATGGTACATCCTCGGAAAAGAAGGCGAAGCCTTTGAACGTGAATTTGCCGACTACCTCGGCGCCCGACACTGCGTGGGCGTGGCCAACGGCACTGAAGCCATCGCACTGGCTCTGCGGGCGATGGGCATCGGCCGCGGCGACGAGGTGATCACTACCGACATGACGGCCTTTGCCACCGTTACCGGCATCGTGCAGGCCGGTGCCACACCGGTCGTCATCAACATCCGTCCGGAGGACGGCCTCATGGACGAACGCCTCATCGAAGCGCATATCACCCCGCGCACCCGATGCATCGTCCCCGTGCATCTCTACGGCCAAAGCTGCGACATAGATGCCATCATGCGCACGGCCGAGGCGCATGGCTTGCAGGTGATGGAAGACTGTGCGCAAGCGGCCGGCACTACCTACCGCGGCCTGAAGGCGGGACGCTACGGACATTGCGCCGCCTACTCCTTCTATCCCACCAAGAACCTCGGCGCCTATGGCGATGGCGGTGCCATCACGACCGACGACGATGCCACGGCCGAACGCCTCCGCTCGCTCCGCAACTATGGCCAGACGGTGCGCTACCATCACGACTATGAGGGCATCAACAGCCGGTTGGACGAGATGCAAGCAGCCATCCTGCGCGTTAAACTGCGCCACTTAGATGCTTGGAACGCCCGCCGCCGCACCATCGCCGCACGTTACCAAGCCGGACTGACGGCCGTGGAGTGCCTCACGGAGCACACGTATGGAGAGCCGAACTACCACCTCTTCGTCGTCCGGGCCACCGACCGCGATGCACTCTCCGAGCGACTGGCCAAGGAGGGCATCGGCACACTGATCCACTATCCCGTCCCCATCCGCCGCCAACGTGTCTTCGACGGCCCAGGCCGCGACGCCGCTCGCACCCCAACGGACGACTTCGCCGCCGCCATCCTCAGCCTTCCGATGTATCCCACCCTCACCGACGAAGAGGTGGACACCGTGATTCGCGCCGTCAACCGAAACGCATGAAGGCCTCCGTCGTCATCCCGGTCTACAATAGCGCGCACACCATCGGGCGCGTCGTGGGCGAGCTGATCGATGCGCTCAAGCCTCCGCGCTACGAGCCTGAGATCATCCTCGTCAACGACGATTCACCCGACGACTCCGAGGCTGCCTGCATCGACCTCCACCGGCGCTACCCCGGCATCGTCCGCTTCTATTCGTTGGCCAAGAACGTAGGCGAGCACAACGCCGTCATGGCCGGCCTCAACCAAGTGACGGGCGCCTATACGGTGATCATGGACGACGACTTCCAGAACCCTACCGTCGAGGTGGTCCGCCTCTTCGACTACATCGCCACGCACGACGTCGACGTGGTCTACACCTACTATGCCCACAAGCAACACTCAGCGATGCGCAACCTCGGCAGCCGCTTCAACGATCGCGTGGCCAACATCATGCTCCGCAAGCCTCACGACCTCTACCTCTCCAGCTTCAAGGCGCTCAACCGCTTCATCGTGCGCGAGATCATCCGTTACGACCTCCCCTTCCCCTACATCGACGGCCTGATCCTGCGCACCACGTCGAAGATCGGCCGGATGCAGGTGCGGCATTGCCCCCGCCGCGAAGGCAAGTCCGGCTACACGCTCCGCAAGCTGGTCACGCTGTGGATGAACATGTTCGTCAACTTCTCCATCCTCCCCCTGCGCGCCGTGGTGGTGCTCGGCTTCATGTTCGCCCTCTTCGGCTTCGGTTTAGGCATTTACGCCGTCGTCGACAAGCTGATGAACCCCGGCCTGCCGATGGGCTACACCACGATGGCCGTCATGATCGCCCTCTTTGCCGGCATCCAACTCATCGCTATCGGCATGGTCGGCGAATACCTCGGCCGCGTCTTCCTCTCGCAAAACAAACGCCCGCAATACTGCATCCGGAAACGGTTTGAGTAACGGGGGCGTAATTCATCAATCATAAACCATAAAAAAGAACAGAAATGAAAAAAGTAATCGCAACCAATCAAGCGCCCGCGGCCATCGGGCCGTACAGCCAGGCCGTCGAGGCTGGCAACCTGTTGTTCGTCTCCGGGCAGTTAGGGCTCGATCCCGCCACGGGCGACTTTGCTCCGGGCGGCGTCCGGGCACAGGCCGAGCAGTCGTTTCACAACCTCCGCGCCATCCTCGGCGAGGCCGGCTACAAGCTGTCCGACGTGGTGAAGGCCACCGTCTTCTTAACCGACATGAACGACTTCGCCGTCGTGAATGAAGTCTACGCCGCGCAGTTTGCCGGCATGGACTGCCCTGCGCGCTCGGCCTTCGCCGTGTGCAAGCTGCCGAAGGGTGGCCTCGTGGAGATCGAGGTCATCGCCGCACACTAATGCAGCGCAGCTGAGCGATCGTGCGATACACACAGAAGGGGGTATGCCGTCCATTGATAGGCATACTCCCTTCGGCATTATCATAACGTGAGTTCGATATAAGAGTAAGTCATTTTTCCCCCAGCAGAGTGTCTGCGGATACCACGTAAGCCCTATATGGTTTCGTCGCAAACGCCCAAACGGACGATTGTATCGTACAATGAGCCGAAAAAGTTTTTTTCACGCGATTGACTCAATCAATGGGCTGAAAAA
>CAUPYF010000048.1:0-10052 GCA_963515435.1 uncultured Tannerella sp.
GGGCGCGGAGCCGACGCAGATCCTCTTCGATGCGTTCGCGGGCGGCGATGCGCAGTTCGTAATCGATGATGTCGCCATCGATGATGACCATGTCCGGGTGCTGCGCATTGCTGAGGGCCACGAAATGCTGGGCGTTGCGTTTGCCGATGGATTCGCCAAAGTGGGTGTCGCTCATGAGAACGACTGTCAGGCTGTCGCGGCCGGGCACAGCCTTGGGGATGCGGATGTCGATGTGCTTCACGATCGGCTCCTCCACATTGTAATACCCCTGAATCATTAACCCGAGGGTGAAGAGAAAGATGAAGACGTAGGCGCCGCGACGAAGGCGTAACCCATTAACCCGAAACCAAGCGGGGAACCAGGCGGACCGACGGTGATAGATCCAGCGGAAGAGGTCGACGAGAAGTAGCCCGGTGAAGAGGTAGATGGAGGCGATGTACCATGTGCCACAAATCATGAGGATGGGCACGAGGACGCTGTCGGGCAGCTCGCGGTGGGTGAAATAGCCGAAGAAATAGAGCGCCCACTCCAAGGCCACGAAGAACGCAAGGGGCAGGCGCCAACACCGACGGTGCGGCATGACGGCGCGCAACCGCAGGTAGATGTAAAGCGTGAAGAAGATTTGCCCGAAGAGGGCTTGCAGGAAAACCCTCATAGCTCCGCGGGAATGAGGCGGAAGACGACGAGCTCGGAGCGTGTGCCAATGCGGAAGGGCGGGCCCCAGAGCGAGAGGCCGGAGGAGACGTAGATGTGCGTCCGGCCGCGGCGCGTATAGCCGTAGGACACGTCGAAGAGCGCGTCGGTGATGAGGCTGAGCGGCCAGACCTGTCCGTGGTGCGTGTGGCCACAGAAGATCAGATCGACGTCCGCGCGTTCGGCCTGGGTGAGGTCGGTGGGTTGATGATCGAGCACGATGATGGGCGCCACGGAGTCCACGCGCACCACCAGCTCCGGCAGCGAATGACGGGCGGAGTTCGTGCGGTCGTCACGCCCGACGATGCACAGGCCGCCGGGAACAGAGGCGATGGAGTCGATCAGGAAATGGAAGTTTGTCCGGCCGCGGATGAAGCGTTTGCAGGCCTCGATGCCGCTGATGTATTCATGATTGCCGGGCACCATGTAGATGCCCTGCGTAGCGTGGAGGCGACTCAGCTCTTCATCCATGGCGGCCTCCTCCACGAGTCGCACATCGCTATCGATCAGGTCGCCGCTGATGAGGATCACGTCCGGGTGCTGCGCATTGATGAGGTCTACGTAGCGACGGAGCGCGTCGCGCGTCGTGCCTAACCCCAGATGAACGTCGCTGATACCAACGATCTTCATGCCGAGCGAGCCAGCTGGCAGCCGATCGGTGACGATGTCCACCTCGCGCAGCACGGGCCGCTTGTAGGTGGCATAACCATAAACCAAGAGCGAGAGCGTGACCCCCAGGGCGCAGATGAAGCCATAGCGAAACGTGGGGACGAAGAGGCGCAGCAGGTCAGCGGTGAGCAGGGCGATGACCATGTAAAGCGTGAAGACGAGCCAGCCGGTGCTGACCTGAAAAAAGAAGTGGCCCCAGGCGTCGGCGTGCTCGCGCTCGCGGAAGAGGAAGACGAAGAAGATGGAGAGGGCGTAACCCCAGTAGGCCAGCCCGAAGAGCCACCGGAAGGCGACGGGCACGGGCGGGAGCGCTTGCAGGGCACGCGTGAAGATGTAGGCATTGCCGCCCACGTAGGCAGCCAGCAAGAGAATGAGGATGAAGGGCATCATGTGTAATAATATGTAGGGGCGGATCTTACTTAAGCGCCCGTCGTTGAGGCGCCAAAGGTAGACGGCGGAATGAATCTCGCTGTGAATGACCTGCGCGCCCCTACTTTTGACGCGCCCCCGCGCATCGTACCCGGGGTATCCGAAACTCATAACTCGTAACCCATATAATGAAATCTACCCTCCTCTTCCTCCTGCTCGGGCTGCTCGTGGCTGCGCTGTGGACGGCCTGCTTGGCCTATGGCACGGTGCCCATCCCACCCCTCGACGTCGTGCGCATCCTGCTCGGGCGCGCCGTAGAACCTACGGCTTGGACGACGATCGTCCTCGAGTCGCGCCTGCCGCAGGCAGTCACCGCGCTGCTCGTCGGCGCCTCGCTTTCCGCCGCGGGCCTGCTGCTCCAGACGCTCTTCCGCAACCCCCTGGCCGGCCCCTCCATCCTCGGCATCAGCGACGGCGCCAACCTCGGCGTGGCCCTCGTCATGCTCTTCTTCGGCGGCACCATCGGCCTCACCTCCAGCGGCGCGGCTGTGGGCGGATCGCTGGCCCTCATCCTGGCCGCCTTCGCTGGAGCCTCGTGCGTGCTGGCGCTCATCATCAGCTTCTCCGCGCGCGTCCGCAGCAACGTTATGCTCCTCATCCTCGGCATCATGGTGGGCTACCTCGCCTCCTCCCTCATCTCCCTGCTCAATTTCTACGCCTCGGCCGATCGCATCCGCGGCTTCGTCATGTGGGGCATGGGCGACTTCAGCTCCGTCTCCAACGCCCGCTTGCCCTTCTTCGCCCTCTGCACCGTGGCCGGACTCACGGCCGCGCTGCTGCTCGTCAAGCCCCTCAACGCCCTCCTCCTCGGCGAGCGTTACGCCTCGAACCTTGGCGTCAAGATCCGCCGCACGCGCGTCCTGATCCTGCTCTGCACCGGCCTGCTCACGGCCACGGCGACGGCCTTCTGCGGCCCTGTGTCGTTCATCGGGCTGGCCGTGCCGCATGTCGCACGCCTCACGCTTGGCCGCGCCGACCACCGCCTGCTGCTGCCCGTCACCATGTTGCTCGGCTCCGCGATGGCCCTGCTCTGCAACCTCCTGACCGTCCTGCCCGGCTCGGGCACCGTCTTCCCCCTCAACGCCGTGACGCCCATTTTCGGTGCGCCGGTCATCATCTACGTCATCCTGCGGCGTCGCGGCGTGTAGCCTGCGGGGCATTTGGTGTCATTGTTGGGTTATGTTATTAAGCCGGGTGTGTGTTCATTATCATTGTTCATTGACAATATTAACCCCCGCGCAGTATTGTTATTATTGACAATTGGAAATATTAACCCTCGCGCAGTATTGTTATTATTGCCAGTTGGCAATATTAACCCCCATGTAGCATTATTATTGCCAATTGGAAATAATAACCCCCGCGTAGTATTGTTATTATCGGCAGCTGTCATTGATAGCCAAATAGCATTCGACTTAATATTATTGACCGACATTATTAACCCCCAAGCGCGCGACTTAATAAAAACTTACGCCTTTCGGGGCGGGAACGTTTGTCAGGTAGGAATGCAGCCGTACTTTCGGCCCCTGAAACGAGCGCCGCGAGTGCGGAAAGACGAATCCCCACCGCCCGGGGCGCCTCCGGGTTACTTATTCCTATTTATATCACCACTCTAACTCCTAACGATTATGTCACGAAGAAGATCAACCGAGCCGCAGCGACCAAGACGGCGCCGCGTGAACAGCCGAAAGCTGACCGTGCAGCCACAGTTCACCTTAGACGACGTCTACATCACCGTCTTCACCGAGCGACGCATCATCGACTCGGACGGCAACGAAGACTATCAGCCCATCGAGCACCGCCGCCGGACAACACACATCGAAATGTTTGACGCCTACCGCGTCGCCCTCGACGAGAGCCGGGGCAACCTCCGCGACTTCTGCAACCACTACGGCCTCTCCATCCCCTACCTCAACGGCTTCATCTTCGCCCTCACCGGCATGGACGCCATGACCTTCCGCCTCAGCTGGCAGATGCGCCGCGCCGATGAGCTGCTCCGCTACACCGACATGGCTATCCCCGAGGTGGCTCGTCAGAGCGGCGTCGGCTCCCCGCCCAACCTCTTCTACGCTTGCAGCCGCGACTATGGCTGCTCCCCCTCCGACCGCCGCGCCGCCCTCCGCGAAGCGCACGACGTGGGCCGCTACCGCTAAATCTTCATCCAAGGGAGGCGAATGCGATTCGCCCCTACAATCCACCACCCTATATCCTCAGTCATTATGGCATATTTCTCTATCGCCGTCAAGCTGATTGTCGGCATGATCGGCATCTTGGTGTTCCTGCGCATCGCCGGTAAAGCGCAGATGGCACAGCTCACCCCGCTCGACACGGTGAGCGCCTTCGTGATCGGCGCCCTCGTCGGCGGCGTGCTCTACAACCCCGACATGAGCGCCTGGCACATCCTCTTCGCGCTGGCCCTCTGGACTGCCTTCAACCTCTTCATCCGCTTCTGCATGCGCTCCGCCCTGCTGCGACGCCTAATCAAGGGAGACAGCGTCTACCTCGTCAAAGACGGCGTGCTCAACTTCCGCGTCTTCAAGCGCAACAGCCTCGAGATGGAGCAATTCAGGCTCATGTTGCGCCAAAAAGGCATCTTCTCCATGTTCGACGTCGACGACGTGCGCTTCGAGACGAACGGCGCCGTGACCGTCACCGAGCCGGACGGCGCCACCGAATCCTACCTGTTAGTCAACAACGGCGCCATCGTGGACAGCTCGCTGCTGCACTGCGGACACACCCGCGAATGGGTCTTGCGCGTCATCCGATCCTATGGCTACGCGCGCCCGTCGGAGCTCTTCTGCCTCGAGTGGACTCCCGGCCGCGGCTTTTACCTCGTCGCCCGCAATGGCGACGTGAAGCGCGGCCGCGAAGAGATCGACGCCGAAGCGATCGGCCCCGAGGTGCTGAACTGACGACTCTCTCTCTCCACGAATAAATCTTCGCACACAGATGCCGATCCTCCGCCGCCCTTCGCGCGAGATTCGCAAAGCTCTCCGAGGCGTCTTGTATTTTTGCGGCCGTATAAAAATCTCAATAATCAGTGTATATGAAGAAGAAAAAGATGATGTTGCTCTGGGCTGCGCTCGCCGTGGCCATGCTCGCAGCCTGCAATGTGACGAAGGACCTCGAAAGCGCCTACAACCTCAAGGACTGCAAATACACCTATCGCTCGATTTCAAACATTAAGGTGGACAACAAGGAATTGTCGCTGATGAACACACCGAAGATCCTGGCCTTGCTCGCCGAGTCGCCTTCCTCCCTGCCGTTAGCGTTTACGCTGAACTTAAATGTGCAGAACCCGAACGCCACGGCGGCCGCGTTTCAGGCGATGGAGTATAAGGTGGCCATCGATTCGCTAGCCTTCACGGAGGGACGGATAACGGAGCCGTTCAGTGTGAACGCAGGCGAGACGAAGACGCTGAGTGTAGCCATCGGTACGGATGTAGGGCACCTCTTTTCGGGGGAGTCGCGGAACGCGATGCTGCGGATCGTGCAGAATCTGATCGGGATAGGAAGCAAGGAGCAATCAACCGTGACAGTGCAGCTGCGTCCGACATTCAACATAGGCGGAGTGCCGATCACATCGCCGGTCTACATCCCCGTCAGCTTCAAAGTCGGAGGGAAGAATTAATAGCGCACGGCAGAGTTGTCAGTCGATGTGAGACAAAATGACGGAAACAAGTCTCGGTACACGGTTTGCCATATGAGAGGCCGAACGCAGACGATCTGCCGACCAAAGAAGTGCGCCACTTCGGGCGTAACATCGAGATCAGTTAACAGAAAAGTATAGAGATGACCCCGCGGGGCCCAGCATGTTCATAGTAATGTATTGAAAGTAGAGAATGGGATGGAAGACCGGTGGTTAAACACGCATCGGCCTTCTGTCTTTTTATGTCCCTTATCAAGAATCGTAAAACAAGACACGTAATTAGAAGAGAGAAAAAAATGAAAGCAAGAATCATCATCACCCTATTATTTATCCAATCCATCATTCAATTCGTCATGGCACAAGAAATGAAAGAGAACAAGGGAGTAGTGACCTTCGGCGGTAACCCCGTCACACTGCTCGGAGAACAAATCAAGGTCGGCGACACCGCCCCCGACTTCACCGCTACGGCCGAGGGCATGAAGCCCGCGAAACTGTCCGACTACAAGGGAAAGACCGTCATCCTCTCCATCTTCCCGTCGGTCGACACCAAAGTCTGCGCCGCTCAAACGCGCCGATTCAACAAGGAAGCCTCCGAGCTGTCAGAGAACGTGGTCGTGTTGACGCTTTCCAAGGATCTGCCTTTCGCTCTCGGGCGCTTCTGCGCCGCCGAAGGCATCGACCGCATCCACACGCTCTCGGACTATATGCACTCCGAGTTCGGGCTCAAGTACGGCTTTCTGATGAAGGAGAACATGCTGCTGGCACGCGGCGTTGTGGTTGTCAATCCCGAGGGGCGCGTCGTTTACGTGGAGTACGTCAAGGATGTGGCCTCGGAGCCGGACTATGTCAAAGCGTTGGAGGCAGCACGGGCCACGCTGTAGCACCGCATACGCATAGCAAGATGAAGCGAGCGGTCATCATCGGAGCCACCTCAGGCATAGGCTTAGAGGTGGCTCGCGTATTATTAGAGCGTGGCTGGCACATCGGCGCGGCCGGCCGGCGCAAAGAGGAGTTAGAGCGGCTACGCGCCGCAGCGCCGGGCCGCGTCGTGATCCGCGCGATCGACATCACCCGCGACGATGCCCCCGAACTCCTCCGCCTCCTCATCAACGACCTCGGCGGGATGGATCTCTACTTCCACTCCTCCGGTATCGGTCGGCAGAACGCAGCCTTAGAACCGGACATCGAGTTAGCTACGGCCCGGACGAACGTCGAGGGCTTCGTTCGCATGACGACGGAAGCCTACCGCTACTTCCGCGCTCAAGGCCATGGACATATCGCAGCGATCACCTCCGTGGCCGGCACGCGAGGCATGGGTGCCGCCGCGGCATACTCAGCGACGAAGCGTTTCCAACGCACTTACCTCGACGCCCTTGCACAGCTCTCGCACCGCGATCGCCTCGGCATCCATTTCACCGACATCCGCCCCGGCTTCGTCCGCACAGACATCCTCGATCCGGCCCAGCATTACCCGATGTTAATGGAGCCCGCCCCAGTGGCGCGTTTCATTGTGCGCGCCTTGGAGCGTCGGCGCCGCGTGGCTACCATCGATGGGCGCTATCGTCTGCTTGTCTTCCTCTGGCGCCTCATTCCGCAGCGGCTCTGGGAGCGAATGCGGGTGTAGGGCACGAATAACTCTGAAAAGAAGGAATGAAAAGCCCTCCGGGTATGGATACGAAATAGATCCATTGCCCGGGGGCTTTTTATCTTGGGAAAAAGATGCTTGCGGAGCGGCCTGCAAGGGGGCTTTTCGCTGGATGGATAGTCGAACGAAAATGGTTTGCGAATAGGTCTGTATCCGGTGCAGCCTGAAGGGGGGCCACCAAGCCCCCTCTAATTTTAACGTGAGTTCGACGCAAGAAAGAGGTTCCTTATTCCTGTAGAATGTCTTTGATAGAGCGCTGCAACGGCTAAAAATGTTTTTGGAAATGCTTGGGCCGTTGTGTGGATTCCGTAGACACGACCTTTCTGCCGACTTTATTCTTATATCGAACCCACTTAATTATTCGCAACCTATTTCTGATAGGCTATACCATCACCCCAAAAGACATTCATCAATTGATAATCCCCCCACTCTCTCCCCGCCTCATTCCTCCTTCGTCCGTTCGCGGAGGTTACGGATGGCGGCTTCGATGAGTGTGTCCTTGCCGCGGGCGATGTCGGCGGCGGTCATGTCTACGCGAATGTCTGGCTCAATGCCGCCCTCGATGCTGTGTCCGTCAGCGTCGAGCAGTGGCGAGGCGGAGAAGCGCACCTGCCAGCCGTTGGGCAGCTCCGAGCTGAAGGGCATGCCCCCGCCGCCGCCCGTGCGATCGCCGAGGATTACGACCTGAGGGAGGCGACGCATGGTGTTCACGAAGTCGTTCGTAGCGCTGTAGCTGTGTCGGTTGGTCAAGATCACGGTGGGGCGCAGCCAGCGGGTGCGTTTGGAGGGGCGCAGCTCGACGGGGTAAGGGCGGGAGAAGTCTGTGTGGCCGCGGCCGGTCTTGTGGACGATGTAGCCCGTCAGCATGGGCGCGGTGAGGAAGCGCGCGGCGATACGCTCGGCGTAGGTGAGGGCACCGCCGCCATTGTCGCGCACGTCGATGATGAGGCCGCGGCAACGGCGGAAGGCGTAGAAGATCTCGTCGAGGTTTGTCTCCGTGACGCCGGTAGAGAAGCTGCCGTAATAGATGTATCCGATGTCGGTGCCGGGCAGCTGGAGGTAGCGCATGCCGCCAGCGATGGCGTAGCGGGTGCCGATGTAGTTGCGCTGGATGGCGGAGTTGAAGTTGCGCGGATAATCCTCGAACCAAGCCCAATAGCGGGCCGTGTTGAAGGGGGCTACGAGGTTCGTGTGGCCGTCTTTGAGCTCGGCCAGCATCTCGGCCCTGAGGTCGAAGAGGGCGTAGCGGCTCATGGTGTCGGTGACGCGCGGCTCGTATTTGCGTCGGATGGCGGCCCAGTCGACGCCCTTCTCGTCGAAGAAGCAATAGTGCTCGTCCATGATGCGCCAGAGAGCGTCGAAGTTCGTGTGTGGGTCGGCCGTGAAGCGGTCGGCCTTGTCGCAGGCGGGGAGGAGGAAGAGGAGGAGAAGGAGCGGGAGGAAGGTTTTCATGGATTCATTTCATGTATCAAGGGCGGGACGGATCATGTGTACCCTGCCATTTTTTCGTTTTTAGTTTTTCCTTTTTAGTTCAATAGTATGCACTGCGGAAGGCAGGGTTATGCCTCACGCGTCGGCCGGAGAAGGGGATGAACTCTTTGGCTACACCGAGCAGCAGGCTGCTGCCGACGTAATGCGTGCGGATGCCGTTCACATGCGAGCGGTAGATGTCGGCCTCGTAACCGATGCGCAGGGTGAGCAGCGATCCCACGGGCACGTCGGCCGTGAGGAGGCTGCGCAGGGCAAAGCGGTTGTGTAGCGACCCGAAGCAGACGATGCCGTCGCGATGGCCGAGGGTGAAGATCTCGTAGTACGACTGGCCGTAGTGTGGCGAGAAGAAGATGCCGACGAGGGGCAGGTCGGCCTGCCAGCGGAGCGTCACGGGGAAGCGCCGACTGAGGTCGAAGCTGTAGAGGGCGGCGAGGGAGAGGCCGAGGTCGTTTTCGAGGTGCAGCGCGGCGGGGTTGTTGCCCCCCTGCGAGCGGTAGACCGTGCCGAGCATCGTGCGGCTGGTGGCACCAACGAGCAGCCGCAGTCCGTCGATCGACCCGGGCTCGAAGCGGCGATGCACAGCGTAGGAATAATCGAGGAAGGCGGCATATCCGCTCGACGTGCCGGCGGGGTTGCGTATCGAGGCGAAGTCGATGCGGAAGGCGCGTCGGCGCGACCAGCTGTCGTTGATGAGGCGCATGCGTTCGTTGGTGACGCCGATGCCTGTGCCGTCGTAGCCCACGTCGGAGAGGTAGGTGTTCTTCACGTAGCGGCTGCCGAGGCTGATCATCGTGGCCTCATTCACCGAGCGGGGAGCGAGGGCGGCGCCATCCGTCTGCGCACGGAGGCAGAGGGGGAAAAGGATCAATAGGAGGAGGACCATTTTCGTGACTTCACGAAAATGGTCGGTGTTGTCCTCATAGTCGAGCCAAAATGGTCTGCGGATTTCTCGGTGTACCTGGTGCGCCCTGAAAGGGCGACGAGTTACCCCGAATGGGGTAACGAGATTCCAGCCCAGGGTAACACCCTGGGCTGGGTTGATCCACCCTTTCAGGGTGCATGCCTGTGGCACACCAAAAGATTCGCGGATCCATTTCTGCGTAACTATATCCATAGCCCAATCCTTCATCCCTCAAACAACGACATCTGCTCGCCCGGTGTTTCTGCGGGAGATTCCTCCTCGTTGTCTACTGGTGCCTCATCGTCTTTTTCTGAAGACACGGGCTGCACGCGGCGCCTCGGCTCTAACTCGTCCACCGAAGCCACCGTGAACGTCGTCACCCGTTTGCCACGCGCCTTCACGCTCTTCACGCCCACGAACTCCGCTGCCTCGATCACCAACGGATCGCGATAGCTGTCGTGTCCGCCTAAGGTCACCTCGATGCGCGGATAGGCCTCGTCCGTCAGCAGGAAGAGCCGATGATGCGGATTGTCGCCCATCAGGTTCTGCCGCTTCTCGGAGTCCTCGGACGGGAAGCG
>CAUPYF010000049.1:0-10035 GCA_963515435.1 uncultured Tannerella sp.
TTCATGAACCGCTGCCCACGGCGTTTATCGAGCGCATGCGCCGGCTGTTGGGCGAGGGTTATGATGCGCTCGGACGGGCGCTGGGGGAGGTGCCGCCGGTCAGCCTGCGTCTGAACTCCGCGAAGCCAACGGCCGATGGAGATGCACCCGCGGGTGAAGCCGTACCGTGGTGCCCGTCGGGGCGCTACCTCGCGACGCGTCCCGCGTTTACGTTCGACCCGCGGCTTCATGCCGGAGCATACTATGTGCAGGAGGCCGCGTCAATGTTCCTCGAGCAGGCTGTCCGCCGCTATGTCACGTCACCTGTTATGGCGCTCGACCTCTGCGCTGCGCCGGGGGGCAAGTCTACGCATCTGCTCAGTGTGCTGCCCGCGGGCAGCCTGTTGGTGAGCAACGAGACGATCCGCAGCCGTTACCGAATCCTTTGCGAGAACTTAGCCAAGTGGGGCGCAACAAACAGCGTGGTGACTTGTGCCGATCCGAAAGATTTCGGGCGGATGGCGCATAGTTTCGATCTTATCGTGGCCGACCTGCCCTGCTCGGGCGAGGGGATGTTTCGCAAGGCGCCGACGGTGCGTGCGGAGTGGAGCCCGGAGGCGGTGCGTCTCTGTGCTGCCCGGCAGCGGAGGATCGTGCACGATGTGTGGCCAGCGCTGCGGCCGGGCGGACTGCTGGTTTATTGCACATGCACGTTCAATACGGAGGAGAACGAGGAGAACCTTCGCTACTTAGCCGACACGCTTGGCGCCGAAGTCTTGCCTGTTGACGTGCCCGAGGCGTGGGGCGTTAGCGGGGCGATGGTTGGGAGCCTGCCGGTTAGTCGCTTTTTCCCGTACCGCACGCGTGGCGAGGGATTCTGTTTGGCGGTGCTACGGAAATCGGACGAAGGCGGCGTGCGCTTCGCGCGGAGGCGAGCCCGCCGACGACTGACGGCTGCGCCCGTGCCTGAACGGATGAGAGACTGGATCGCGTCGGCCGGGGATTATGCGTTTGAAATGTTCGGGGGGACGGGCGTGCGGGCTGTGCCGCTGGCGTTTTGCGAGACGGTGACGGCGATAGGGGAGCAGGTGCATGTGCTTGCGGCCGGTGTGGCGGTGGGAGAGGTGAAGGGGAAGGATGCGGTGCCTTCGGCGGCGTTGGCGCTGAGCACGGCGCTGCATCGCGAAGCGTTCCCGACGGTCGATCTATCGCTCGAGGAGGCGCTGCGTTACTTGCGTCGGGAGGCGCTTGTGCTTGCGCCAGACGTGCCGCGCGGCTTCGTGCTCGTTGCATATCGCGGCTTTCCTTTGGGCTTCGTGAAGCAACTCGGCGCGCGTGCCAACAACCTTTTCCCTGACGAGTGGCGGATCAGGGCGAAGCTGAAAATGGGGAGTGAAAAATGACAGGGTGGCGTCCCCTTTGTAGGGGTGAGAAATTTTCGCCTCTACAGAGAGACATCCGAGAATCATGCGACTGATTGGGGGACAAAAAGAAACTGCCGACGGCAGGTTTTTCGATTTTGTACCCTCAGGCCATCGATAATTCGATTCGATTATCCGCCATCATCCGGCGCATGTTCAGGATGGCGTAGCGCATGCGTCCCAGCGCCGTGTTGATGCTGACGCCCGTCCGGTCGGCGATTTCCTTGAAGCTCAGTTCGCCGTAATAACGCATTTCGAGCACTTCGCGCTGGTTGGCAGGTAGGAAGCGGATCATCTTCTTGAGATCCTCAAACACCTGATCGTTCACCAGCATATCCTCGATCGTCTTTTCGCAGAGGCGCATGTCATTGAAGAGATCCACGGCCACCTCGTCGTTCGAGATCGTGTTCGCGTTGCGCTCTTGGCGGAAGTGATCGATAATCAGGTTGTGCGCGATGCGTGTGACCCACGCTTTGAAGTGTCCGCTTTCGGTGTATCGCCCCTGCTTGATGGTCGTGATGACCTTTATGAAGGTCTCTTGAAAAATATCTTCCGTCAGGTCGCGATCGCGCACACTGAAGTAGATATACGTGTGAATAGTGTGCTTGTAGCGATCTAACAGAACATCGAAAGCGGCGTTAATTCCTTTTGCATACATCGCGACCAACGCTTCGTCGGTCTCCGATTTCATCTTTTTCATTACGTCTTCGTTATTTGGTTTTCGGAGTAATGGTATGCAATAGGCTTCGGGGGTATTGGGGGTGTATGAATTTGACTTTTCTGTTTTTGTGACGGCAAAGAAAGGCAGAAACGCTTTGCCTGCAAAACTGCCCTTTGCGAGAGCCCCCCGTTGCGTCGGGGTTTTGTACGAAACGGCGGCTTTCGTTTTCCATCAAACGAACGCCTGAATGTCTCAGACAATCAAGCGCGCCCGCGTAACCCGAAAATCATTGATTATTGGCCGCCACCGAAAAAAGGAGCCGATTGATTGGATCAATCGACTCCTTCGCTGTCTCCGAATGATCCGATCAAACGGCCGGATTATCCATGATTCATTTTTCGCCCTTCATGCTCCCCTTTCCTTTCAGAAGCGATACCCGACGGTCAGGGCCATGCGCGTCGTTTTCAGATCCACCTTGGCCACGTCCGCGGTGAGAGGGCTGAGGCGGCGCGCGGCGTCCCGGATGGGAATGTCGGAGAAGGGGTGGAGCTGCTCCTGCTGCGTGCGATAGATGCAGGCCAGGTCCATGTAAAAGTTAGGCGTGAAGCGGTATCCGAGGCCGACGGTGAAGCTGTTGGCCGTGCCCACGGTCGTGTAGTGTGTGACGGTTCCGGAGGTGAAGATCTCTCCGCCTTCCGTCAGCCGGCCCTGCATAGGTGAGGCCTGCCAAACATATCCGGCGCGGAGGGAGAACTGCGGCGTGATGCGGCATTCGGCGCCCATCTTGAGCGTCTGCCCGATCTTGAAGTCGCGCTCGGCCTGCCGTGTGATGTCGCTGTAATACGAGTCTGCGTCGCGGTCGCCGAGGCGCATCATGCGGTAGTTCGTCAGCTCATAATCCAAGCTCAGGAGCGCCGTCTGGCCGATGACACCCGCGGCGCTGAAGATCCAGCGGTCGGGCGAGCGGAAGGCGTAGTTAAACGAGCCATTATCCTGCGGCGTGGAGCTGCGCAAGAGGGGATTTTTGGTGTCGGCGGCGGAGTAACTTTCGCCCGTGGCGGAGAAATAGTCCGTCATCTTGTACCACTTCGGCGAGTTGTAAGCCACGCCCAACCGCAGCTCGTCGATGGGCCGAATGATGGCGCCGAGGTTGATCGAATAACCCGTTCCGTCCGTTTCGAGCGCGTTCTCCAGACGCAGGTAATCGCTGCCCGTGAAGGCGTCGCGCATCGAGGAGTTCATGCGGTAGGTGATGTCGCTCACTCCGATGGTGGCGCCGAGGTAGACGCGGTCGGAGATGTTTATCGATCCGGAGAAATTATACTCGATAATCTGGCCGCTTTCGCGGATGTCCATCGTGGCCTCGGAGGGCGACGCGGGGTTCCATGTGCCGCTGTTGTTGTACGCCCCGAAGCTGCTTCCGTAGACGTCGTTTAGCTCCTTGTACCTCGTGCCGAAGAAGCCCGATTTGTAGCCGAGGACTGAGAGCCAGTCGCCTGTCAGGTCGTTATAGGCCGAATTTTTGGCCAGCTTATCCTCGCTCAGGCCGAAGATCCGTCCGTTTTGTTCGCGGGCCGTGGAGGTGCGCATGGCCGCATAGTCAGCCAGCGAGCGGGCGGGGCGGCCCGTGGTGCGATAGGTGCGGTTGTAGTCCTTCACGCGGTTGTAGCTCACGCCGAAGTTCCAGCTTCGTATGCCGTTGTCGTAGCCCGTAGGCACGTAGCTGACGTACGAGAAATTGTCGAAGCGCAATCTTGTTGCGCCCGCTTCGTTCTTGATGCCCGTCCAGGTCGCGTCGGCGTCGGTGCGTGTCAAGGTGAGCGTCGTCTGCAGCTCGGAGCTACGATAGACGCCGATCCCGGCGGGGTTATGCGACATGGCGGACATGTCTCCGCCCAGCCCGCCAAATGCGCCGCCCATGCCCATCGATCGCGCCGTACCGTTCAGGTCCGTTTGCGAATATCGGTAGGCGTCCATCTCCTGCTGCGCCCATAGCCCCGAGCTGCACAGGAGCAGGGTGGCGGCGTATATACCTTTCTTCTTCATCTTACTTGTCTCCTTCTTTCTGTTTATGGTTTAAGCTTCACAAAAAAAGAGCGTGTGTCGGGGAATCCTCCGGCACACCCTCTTCGTGTTCTTCTGATCTGTCTTATGACTTACAAGATCTCATTACGATATACAAATTCGATACGCCATCAACGCCGGCCGCCGCCGCTGCTGGAGCGACTGCTTCCGCCGCCGCCACCGCCACCGCTGTAACTGCCACCACCACCGAAGCTGTCGCTACTGCTCGAGCGTGTACTGCCGCCGAAGCTGTCGCTGCTGCTCGACCGTGAACTCCCGGAACTGCTTCCATAGCTGCTAGACCGACTGCTGCCGCTGTAGCTGCCGGACGACCGACCGCTACCGCCGCCCTCGTAATAGCCCGACGAACTGCGTGAGGAACGTGTGCTATTGCCGTCGTAGCTGCTGGACGACCGACTGTTGCCGCCGCCGTCATAATAGCCCGACGAACTGCGTGAGGAGGATGAACGACTGCTTCCTCCCTCGTAATATCCTGACGAGCTGCGCGACGAGGACGACCGACTGCTGCCGCCATCGTAATAACCGGATGAGCTGCGCGAGGAGCGTGTGCTGTTTCCGTCATAAGATGAGCTGTGTGAGGAGCGACTGCTGTAGATGTCGTCTGCGGTGCGTTCGTAGCTTGAGCTGCGGCTTGTGGCCTCACGACTGCTGCGTGAGGACGAAGAGCGTGTGGAGAAGCGATCGTCATACCGTCCGTCGGACGAGCTACGATAGGTGGTCGACCGCGAGGAATAAGTCGGCCGATCGTCGCGCCGGCCCGCGTCCCAGCCGTAGTAGTAATTGTTCGTCGTATGATAGGGGTAGTAATAGTCGTTGCAGCGATAGCCCCAATAGTTTCCGTAGTAGCCGCCCCAGCTGTACCACGGGTCATACCACGAATCGTACCACCCGGTGTAGAATCCTCCCCAGCCGAAGCTCCAGCCCCAGTAGGCGTTGCGCCAGCGCCAAGAGTAGCGGAAGGGCGAGTAAAAGCCGCCGTAATACCAAGGATCGTACCATGAGTACCACGAATCCCAGCCGTTGCCGACGTTCACATTCACGGTCGTGCGGCCGTCGGAATAGTCCGTGTTGTAGCCGTAGGAATAGTATCCGTCGCTGAGGTTGAGCTCCACGTTGTCGGCGCCGGCGATGGAGATTTTGCTGGGCGAGTGGTAGCGGACGATGCGCTCGGAGCATTCGTTGTCACTGCGGCGTTCGCGGGCGTTGACCTTGCGGTCGTCGCGATTGTCGCTGTAATCGTTGTAGTCGGCCGTGTCGTTATAACGGCGGTTGTAGGCATCCACGTCGCGATCGTCGTCATAGTCGCGATCGCGGTCGTAGCGTTGCCGCGAGGCCGGCCGGTCAGAGGCCGATGCGTGGCGGCGTTCGTTCGTGCGTTCTCTCTTTTTGTTTTTCCCGGAGAAATACACGTCGTCGTAATACGCGTCTTGCGCTGTGGCGCCGAAGGCCACGAGCAGCAGGAGCGTCGTCAGATAGGCTGATTTCATTGTTTTCATATTCGTATCTCCTCGTTTATTGATATGGTTTTTGCCCCTTTTTGACGGGACGATTGATTGAAGTTTAAGTGGCCTTTAGGCCTGTATCCGGTGTTGATTTCTTGTGCAGACAAACGTACGCATCTTTCAGAGCCTGCTTTCGTAATCTTATATACTTTAACAAAATAGCTATTCCGGATGGCTCTTCTTCGGTAGCTGTTTCAGCTCTCGGAATGGCTCATTCGTGCGGTCAGATAATCTTGCAAAATGAGGGCGTGGTTGTGGGTGGCATTCTTGGAGGCGTAGAGCAGGGTGGCGGTGTCGCTACCCTTAATTCGGTTGAGCAGTTCGTCCACGGTGGGGGAGGTGTCAAGTTCTAAGCGATAGCGGTGCTCGAACTCGGTCCAGCGCTGGTCTGGGTCTTCATGGAACCACCGGCGGAGGGGTGGGCTCGGAGTGATGTTTTTGGCCCAGAGGTCGTAGGGCAGGGCGCCTTTGCGGATGCCGCGCGGCCAGAGCCGGTCGACTAAGATGCGGAAGCCGTCGGTCGGCTCCGCGGGGTCGTAAACGCGTTTGATTTGAATGTGAGGCATGTGTGGGGAGAGGGAAGAGAGTAGTGGCGGAGCTATGTGTCCGCCTCTGGTTAGGTGAAAAGAGAGGGTGTAGTATAGAAGCAAACTGTAGTGGATTCGCTGCCTAAAGGCTGGGCAAATGGCAAAATGAATTGTAATGAAAGAAGGCACCCGTCGCCGAGTGCCTTCTTTGGTTGGATAATGCGAGGGGGAAGGGCGGGGTCATTCCTCGGTCTGCGTGGCGGCGTACTCCTTGAGGAGCTTCTCCTGCACGTCGGCGGGGACGAGCTCGTAGCCGGAGAACTTCATCGTGAACGAGGCGCGCCCGCCGGTGATGGAGCTCAGCGAGGTGGAGTAGCTGGCCATTTCTTTGAGGGGGACTTTGGCCATCAGCTTCTCGTAACCGCGTTCGCTGTTCATACCCATGATCAGGGCGCGGCGGCCTTGCAGGTCGCTCATCACGTCGCCAAGGTAGTCGGCGGGGACGAGCACCTCGATGTCGTAGATGGGCTCGAGGATCTTCGGCGCGGCCTCGCGGAAGGCGGTGCTGAAGGCGTTGCGGCCGGCGAGCATGAAGGAGATTTCGTTGCTGTCGACGGGGTGCATCTTGCCGTCGTAGACGCAGACGCGGACGTCGCGGGCGTACGAGCCGGTCAACGGGCCTTGCTCCATGCGGCCCATGATGCCCTTGAGGATGGCGGGCAGGAAGCGGGCGTCGATGGCGCCGCCGACGATGCAGTTGACGAAGACGAGCTTGCCGCCCCACTCGAGGTCGTAGACCTGTGTGTCGCGGACGTTCATGCGGTACTCTTGGCCGCCGAAGCGGTAGGTGCCGGGCGCGGGCATGCCTTCGTAGTAGGGTTCGATGATGAGGTGCACTTCGCCGAACTGGCCGGCGCCGCCTGACTGTTTCTTGTGGCGATAGTCGGCGCGGGCAGCCTTGGTGATCGTCTCGCGGTAGGGGATTTTGGGCTCGAGGTACTCGACGGCCAGTTTGTCGTTGTTCTCGATGCGCCACTTGAGTGTGCGGAGGTGGAACTCGCCCTGGCCGGAGACGATGGTCTGCTTCAGCTCCTTGGATTGCTCGATGATCCACGTCGGGTCTTCCTCATGCATTCGGGAGAGGATCTCGCTCAGCTTCTCCGCGTCGGCCTCGTTAGCGGGCTTGATGGCGCGGCGGTATTTGGGTTCGGGGTATTGGATAAAATCGAAGCGATACTCGCAGCCTTTTCCGTTCAGGGTATTACCGCGGCGTACATCCTTGAGCTTCACGGTGGCGCCGATGTCGCCGGCTTCCATCTCGGTGACTTCGTTGCGGATCTGGCCATCGACGGAGAAGATCTGTGCGATGCGCTCCTTCGATCCGCGGTCGGCGTTCATCAGGTCGTCGCCGACTTTGACTTTGCCCGACACGACTTTGAAGTAAGACACCTGCCCGATGTGTGGCTCGATGGTTGTTTTGAAGAAGAAGAGGCTGGTGGGGCCGGCTGGGTCAGGCGTTACCTCGACGCCGTCGGTGGTGACGGGGCGGGGCATCTTGTCGGTGCAGGGGACGACGTTGCCGAGGAACTCCAGTGTGCGGCGCACGCACATGTCTTTGCCTGCGCAGACGCAGAAGATGGGGAACATGCCACGCGATACGAGTCCGGCGCGGATGCCAGCGCGCATGTCGTCTTCGGAGAGGGTGCCCTCGTCAAAGAACTTCTCCATGAGCGTGTCGTCATGCTCAGCAGCGGCTTCGATGAGCGCCTTGTGCAGCTCGGTGGCCTTGTCCATCTCCTCAGCGGGGATCTCGAGCACGTCCGGCTTGCCGCCTTCGGGTTTCCAGCGATACATCTTCATCTTCAGCACGTCTACCACGGCGTTGAACGAGGCGCCCGTCTGCACGGGGTACTGGATCTGGACGGCGTGGGCGCCGTAGTTCTCTTTCAGCTGCGACACGGTGTTGTCGAAGTCGGCCTTGTCATTGTCAAGCTGGTTCACGACGAAGATGACGGGCTTATGGAACTGCTCGGTGTAGCGGAACTGGTTGATGGTGCCTACCTCAACGCCGTACTGTGCATTGACGACCATCAGCGCCGTGTCCGTCACATTGAGTGCCGAGACGGCTCCACCGATGAAGTCGTCCGAGCCGGGGCAGTCGATGAAGTTCAACTTCAGCCCGTTCCATTCGACACTGAAAACGGTGGAGAAGACCGAATAGCCGTAGTCTTTTTCCACCGGGAAATAGTCGCTCACCGTGTTGCCGGCTTCCACCGTGCCGCGGCGCTTGATCACTCCACCCTCGAAGAGCATGGCCTCTGCGAGCGTGGTCTTACCCGAGCCCGAACTCCCCAGGATGGAGATGTTCTTGATTTCGTTTGTCTGATAAACTTTCATCGTAAAGTGTTTTTAATGATGGATATTCTTTTTCCCGTTGCCGAGGGTTGGGGGTCTCCGTCAACGGCGGGACAAAGAAAGCGGGTTTACGCAGATTGCCTGCGGGGGAGCGGGGGAAGAAGGGCATATATAATAGGAAGCGAGCAGGGCAGGGGCGGAGGGGGGGCGTCGAATCCCCCGGCGGCTATCCTAAGCGCGCTGATACCCCTCTGTCGGAGTCTTTCATGGGGGCTTTTTTGTAATTACACCCCGTCCCCTCAGGGGACGGGGCAATCGAGAAAATGGCTCCCAAAATGTGAGGGGACAAAGGTGTCATCGCGGAATGACGCCCGCACCGCATGGATAACGGGGCATAATTACTTTTGCCGCGCCTTGATTTCAGGGCACATTCATGCATCACCCCCCCTGCGGCGGTTATGAGGGAAGACCTCCGGCCGCAACTTCCCCCGCAAAAACGAAACGATGACAATAAGATTTTTCCATCGATGGCAGACGGTCCTCATCGTCCTCCTTGCCGCCATCACTTTCAGCACTTCCGGGCAGACCGTGCTCCTGAGCGACGCCGCCGAGATCAGCCTTCTGACCTGTTCGCCCTCCGATGAGGAGGCTTATATGCTCTACGGCCACACCGCTATCCGAGTGCGTGACCCTCACCCTGCGAGCGACTCCACGCGCCCGATCGACTTCGTGTTCAACTACGGTCTCTTCGACTTCTCCAAGCCCAACTTCATCTACCGCTTCGCCCGCGGCGAGACAGACTACATGCTCGGCGGCAACGACTTCGAGCAGTTCCTCGCCGAATACAGCGCCCGCGGTAGCGAAGTATGCGAGCAGACGCTCTCCCTCGACTCCGCCGAGCGTCAGCGCCTCTTGGATGCCCTCGTGGAGAACGCCCAGCCGGAGAATCGCACGTATCGATACAATTTCTTCTTCGACAACTGCGCCACGCGCCCGGCCGCGATGATCGAGCGCGCCGTCAACGGATCCATCGCTTATGAGGAGCGGCGCGAGGTGGAGACGTTTCGCGACGTGATCAACTATTGCACCCGTCGCCACCCCTGGCTCACCTTCGGCTGCGACCTTGTGGTGGGTGCTCCCGCCGATCGGCCGATGCACCTACGCGAAACGTTCTTCATCCCCGAGAGGCTGCGCGAGTCGTTCGACGGCGCATGGATCATCACACCTGACGGATCGAAGCGTCGCTTAGTCACTTCCACCCGCCTGCTCTCGGAGCGCATCGAGACGGAAATCGTTCCGGACTTCTTCACGCCACTCGTGTGCAGCCTGCTCCTCTTCATCGTGGTGGCGCTGCTGACCCTCCTCGAGGTGCGGCGCGAAGCCTGTTACCGATGGTTGGACTTCCTGCTCTTCTTCGTGGCGGGCCTCGCCGGCTGCGTCTTGGCCTTCCTCGCCTTCTTCTCCGTCCACCCCGCCATGTGGCCCAACGTGACGTTCCTCTGGCT
>CAUPYF010000050.1:0-9788 GCA_963515435.1 uncultured Tannerella sp.
GGATCCATTTTCCCGGTGGGAAAACGACCTCTCCCGAGGGTTGGATCCATTTTCCCGGTGGGAAAACGACCTCTCCCGAGGGTTGGATCCATTTCCTCGGTGGGTTTGTAAGGGCGAATCATTGTTTGCCCCTACGCGTCCCCCGGATGATGGGCGTCCCTACCCATCTCCACCTCTTCATAAAACCATTTTCAGCCTAACGATAAATGAAAGATCAAATCACCTGCTTCGTCCCCATGACCGACGAAGCCCAAGTAGCCCCCCTTGTCGAGGCGCTCAGTGCCTGCCCGATGGTGGGCCGTATCATCCGACTCACGACCGACGAACAGCTGGCGCAAAGGGCCGCCCAGCGCGACACCCTCTTCGTCCCCACCCTCTTTGGCACCGAGGCGATCAGCGCCATCGCCCGGTCGAGCCGCGAGACGCCTTTCCTGCTTTATTACACCAAGTACACCCCCCTCAGCATCGGCTATCTGGCCCTCGAGCGCATGGTGCAAGTCATGCGGCTCACGAACGCCGGCATGGTCTACGCCGACCGCTATCAGCAGGACGGCGAGGAGCGGCGCCCGGCGCCCGTCATCGACTGTCAGCGGGGCAGCCTGCGCGACGATTTCGACTTCGGCTCCCTGCTGCTTTTCCGCACCGATATCTTCCGCTCCGTGGCGGCCAGCATGACGGCTAATTACCGCTTCGCCGGGCTCTACGACCTGCGCCTGCGCCTCTCCGAGCGCGCGCCGATCGAGCACATCAACGAGTATCTCTACACCGAGGTGCTCAGCGATCGGCGCAAGAGCGGGGAGAAGATCTTCGATTACGTAGACCCGCGCAACCGTGACGCGCAGGTGGAGATGGAGCAGGCCTGCACGGATCATCTGCGCTCCGTCGGGGCCTACCTGTCGCCGGACAGCATTCAGCCCATCGCGCTCGATGCCGCAGGGTTCGCCTACGAGGCCTCGGTCATCATCCCCGTGCGCAACCGCGTGCGGACAATCGAAGACGCCATCCGCTCCGTGCTCAGCCAACAGGCGCCGTTCGACTTCAACCTCATCATCATCGACAACCACTCCACGGACGGCACAACGGACATCATCCGGCGCTACGCCAAGTCCGACGCGCGCCTCATCCACCTCATCCCTGAGCGCACGGATCTCGGCATCGGTGGCTGCTGGAACCTCGGGGTGCAGCATGAAGCCTGCGGGCGATTCGCCGTGCAGTTGGATAGCGATGATGTGTATAAGGACGAGCACACCCTGCGGCGCGTCGTGGAGACATTCCGCAGGGAGCAATGCGCGATGGTCGTCGGCTCCTACCTGATGACCGACTTCCACATGCGGCCCATCCCCCCCGGCTTGATCGACCACCGCGAATGGACGCCTGAGAATGGCCATAACAATGCCCTTCGGATTAACGGCCTCGGAGCGCCGCGCGCCTTCTACACGCCGCTGCTCCGCGAGCTGCATGTGCCCAACACAAGCTACGGCGAGGATTATGCCGTTGGGCTGGCCATCTCGCGCCGCTATCGCATCGGCCGCATCTATGACCCGATCTACATCTGCCGCCGCTGGGAGGACAACTCCGACGCGGCGCTTGACGTGACGCGCACAAACCGTAACAATTTCTATAAGGACAAGATCCGCACATGGGAGCTCCAAGCGCGGATCCTTATGAACGGGGAGGACGCATGAAAAATGTCAGGTTAAACAAAGAGGCTTTGGAGCGTGATGCAGATGCAAGGCGCCAAGGCCGAGGGGGAGGGAGTGTACAAGTGTACATGACCGACCACCGAGTGCCGAAGGCAACGCCGCAGATGCGTCGCGATGCAAAGCCGAGCTCCTGGGCGTGGATACCCACCCTCTACTTCGCCGAGGGGCTTCCCTATGTGGCCGTGATGACCATCGCCGTGATCATGTACAAGCGCCTCGGCCTGTCGAACACGGACATCGCGCTCTACACCAGTTGGCTCTATCTGCCTTGGGTCATCAAGCCCTTCTGGAGCCCGTTTGTCGACCTGATCAAGACGAAGCGCTGGTGGATCGTCACCATGCAGTTGCTTGTCGGCGCGGGCTTTGCGGGCATCGCCTTCTTCATCCCCACGACGTATTACCTGCAAGCCTCCCTCGCCTTCTTCTGGCTCTTGGCCTTCGCCTCAGCTACGCACGACATCGCCGCCGACGGCTTCTATATGCTCGGATTAAACAGCGGCGAGCAGTCCTTCTTCGTCGGCATCCGCAACACGTTCTATCGCTTGGCCACCATCTTCGGGCAGGGCATCCTCGTCATGCTCGCCGGCGCCTTGGAGACTTCGCAGCGCATCCCCCTGGCCTGGAGCCTGACGTTTTATCTGCTCGCGGCCCTCTTTCTCGGCCTGACGATCTACCACCGCTTCGTCCTGCCCCGCCCCGCCACCGACGCGCCCCGCACCGAGCTGTCAGTCGGCCAGCTGGCCAAAGATTTCCTCCACACGTTCGTCACCTTCTTTCAGAAGAAGCACATCGGCCTGATGTTCTTCTTCCTGCTCACCTATCGGCTCGGCGAATCGCAGTTAGTCAAGATCGCGTCGCCCTTCCTCCTCGACGAGCGCGCGGCCGGTGGCCTGGAGCTCTCCACCACCACGGTAGGCATGATCTATGGTACCATCGGCGTGGTGGCCCTGTTGCTTGGCGGCATATTGGGCGGCATCGTCGTGTCGCGTCAGGGGTTCCGCCGCTGGCTGCTCCCGATGGCCCTGGCCATCAACCTGCCCGACGCACTTTACATCTACCTCTCGGCCGTTCATCCCGCTGCATGGCAAGTCATCGTCGCCGTCGCCATCGAGCAGCTCGGCTACGGATTCGGCTTCACGGCCTACATGCTTTACCTGATCTACATCGCCGAGGGCGAGCACAAGACGGCGCACTATGCCATCGGAACGGGCTTCATGGCCCTCAGCATGATGTTCCCCGGCATGGCCGCCGGCTGGATACAAGACACCGTGGGCTACACCCCCTTCTTCGTCTGGGTCTGCCTCTGCACCCTCCCTGGCATCTTGGCCTCCGTCTTAGTCAGAAACAAAATCGATCCCGCATTTGGGCGGAAAGCAACAACATGAAATACCCTTATATCCTTCTTCTACTTACGCTGTGTGTGGCCCTCCCCCCCGCCCCCGCCCAAAAGATTCGCGTGAAGACCGGCATCGAGGTGCTGAAAGACGAACACTTCCGGCGGCTCGAGGGCAAACGCGTGGGGCTCATCACCAACCCCACGGGCGTAGATGACCGTCTGCGATCCACGATCGACATCCTGCACGAGGCCCCAAATGTGCGGCTCGTGGCGCTCTACGGGCCGGAACACGGCGTGCGTGGCAATGTGCATGCGGGCGACACGGTAGGCGGCTCGATTGACTCGGCCACGGGATTGCCCGTCTATTCGCTTTACGGCGCGACCCGCAAGCCGACGCGCGACATGCTGCGCGATATCGATGTGCTCGTCTACGACATACAAGACATCGGTTGCCGCTCCTTCACTTACATCAGCACAATGGGGCTGGCCATGCAAGCCGCGGCCGAAGCTGGCATCGAGTTCATCGTCCTCGACCGCCCCAACCCATTGGGTGGCGAGCGCGTGGAAGGCTGCGTCGTTGAAGAGAGCTGCCAATCCTTCGTCAGCCAGTACCCCATCCCCTACGTCTACGGCCTCACCTGCGGCGAGCTGGCCCGGCTGCTCAATGAGGAAGGGATGATCGGCGCGCGGTGCCGACTGCAAGTCGTGAAGATGCGGGGCTGGCGCCGCCGGATGGATTATGCTGCGACGGGTCTGCCGTGGGTGTTGCCCTCTCCGCATATCCCACAGGCTGAAACAGCACTCTTCTACCCCGCGACCGGCATCCTCGGCGAGTTAGGCACGCTCTCCATCGGCGTGGGCTACACCCTGCCTTTCCAACTCTTTGCCGCCCCTTGGATCGCCGCTCCACGCCTTGCGCGGCGGATGAACGCCCTGCGCGTGCCAGGCGTCGTCTTCCGCCCCATCTATCTGAAGCCCTTCTACGCCATCAACAAGGGCGAATTCATACAGGGCGTGCAAGTGCATCTTACCGACCCGCGCCGAGCAACGCTCAGCGAATTGCAATTCCTCCTCATGCAGGAGGTAGCGACGCTTTACCCCTCTCATAACCCGCTGCAAGCAGCCGACTCGTCCCGCCTCGTCATGTTTGATAAAGTGTGCGGCAGCCCGGAGATCCGCCGACGCTTCACCCACCGTTATCGCTGGGACGACGTCCGCGACTATTGGATGAAGGACGCCGACGCTTTCCGCCGCCTATCCCGGAAATACTATCTCTATAAATAGCCCCAAACAACAATGTCTCACAAACCCTCCCAACGCCTGCTCGCACTCGACATTCTGCGCGGCATCACCATCGCCGGCATGATCACGGTGAACAACCCCGGCTCCTGGTCTTACGTCTACGCCCCGCTCGGCCACGCCGAGTGGAACGGCCTCACCCCGACCGACCTCGTCTTCCCCTTCTTCATGTTCATCATGGGCATTTCCACCTACATCTCCCTGCGGAAATACCAGTTCACCTACAGCGCCGGCGCGGCGTGGAAGATCGTGCGGCGCACGGCCGTCATCTTCGCCATCGGGCTGGCCATCGCGTGGTTTGGGCTCAGTTGCCGCACGTGGCACGCACTTGCCGACGAAGGGCTGCCCTTCGCCACACGCCTCTTCCGCGCCACGACCAACTTCAGCCACCTGCGCATCCTTGGCGTCATGCCCCGACTCGCCCTCTGCTACGGCGCCGCGGCGCTCATCGCGCTCACCGTGCCCCACCGACGCCTGCTGCACCTCATCGCCGCCCTGCTCGTGGGCTACACCCTGCTGCTCTTCCTCGGCCGCGGCTTCGCTTACGACGAGACGAACATCCTCTCCGTCGTCGACCGCGCCGTGCTCGGCCCCGACCATATGTATAAAGACAACGGCATCGAGCCCGAGGGCCTGCTCAGCACCGTGCCCGCCGTGGCTCACGTGCTCATCGGGTTCTGCTGCGGCGCCCTGCTGCTCGGCGCGTCAGACGTGCGCGACAAGATGCTCCGCCTCTTCCTCCTCGGCACGGCGATGGCCCTCAGCGGCTGGCTGCTTAGCTACGGCTGCCCGATCAACAAGAAGGTCTGGTCGCCCACATTCGTGCTCACCACCTGCGGCATGGCCGCCTCGCTGCTCGCCCTGCTGGTGTGGATCATCGACGTGCGCGGCCGGCGCCGCTGGTGCCGCTTCTTTGAAGCCTTCGGCGTCAACCCGCTGTTCATGTACGTGCTGGCCGCCATCTTCTCCATCCTGCTGGGCAACATCCGCGTGTCGCACAGCGGCGGCGAGTCAATCTCCCTCGGCGGCTGGCTCTACGGTGATGTGCTCCGCCCGCTGCTCGGCGACTATCCCGGCTCGCTCGCCTACGCCCTGCTGCTCGTCAGCGCCTGCTGGTGCATCGGGTATACCCTCTACAAGCGAAACATTTACATCAAGATTTGAAGCGGAAATGGGGCGTATCCTAATTATTAATGGTGAATGATTATCGCCTCCTTTTTTCGGTGGCAGCGATTTTTGTTTAGGAAATGAGGCCTGCTCGCGCAGCTCTTCTCCTATGCATATTGCTAAGTAGACTTTCCTTATTTCACTCTCACTTATTCGTTTTCGCTAACCTTGCGCGGCGTTAAGGGAGGCCGCGGCCGGTTGATGCGCCGGCCCTGTCCCCTTGCCATGTTCCATTAATTATTAAAGTAAAACGACTATGAGAAAGAAACAGATTTTACTGTGGGCATCGGCTGCGGCCGGTGTTGTCGCGCTCTTCTTTGCAGGGAGGAGCGCCATGCCGAAAACGCGTATCCCATCCACCTCCAAGACATCCGATGAGACAACGACGAAAACCGTCTGCTTCGCCGGGGGATGCTTTTGGGGGACGGAGCACTTCTTCAAACAGATCCGCGGTGTGATGAACACTGAGGTGGGCTATGCTAACGGGACAACGGACAAGGCGCCGTCCTACGAGCAGGTTTCGACCGAAAAGACGGGCTTCGCTGAAACCGTGAAGGTGGTCTACGATCCCGCGCAAATCTCACTCGAGCGGCTGATCGAACTGTACTTCCAAACCATCGACCCGACGAGCCTCAACCGGCAGGGCAACGACCACGGCACACGCTATCGCACGGGCATCTATTACACGGACGATGCCGACGCCGCGACGATACACAAGGCGATCGCTGACTTGGCCGCGCGCCTTCACAGCCCTGTGGCAGTGGAGGAGGGGCCGCTGAAGAACTTCTACCCTGCTGAGGCTTATCATCAGGACTACTTGGACAAGAACCCGGGCGGATACTGCCACATCCCCGCCGCCCTGTTCGAGATGGCGCGCCAAGCCAACCCCGCCCCCGCCGCGGCGAAGTACGCCCGCAAGGACGACGAAACGCTCCGCCGGACGCTCTCCGAGGAGCAGTACGACGTGACCCAACACAATGCCACCGAACGCCCCTTCACGAACGCTTATTGCGACGAGTTTCGCGAGGGCATCTATGTGGACATCACCACGGGCGAGCCGCTCTTCGTCTCTACGGACAAGTTCGAGTCCGGCTGCGGATGGCCGGCTTTCTCCAAGCCGATCGACAAGCACCTGATCGTCGAAAAGACGGATCGCTCGCACGGCATGGTCCGCACCGAGGTGCGCAGCAAAACGGGCAACGCGCACTTAGGCCACGTCTTCACGGACGGCCCCAAGGATCGAGGCGGCCTGCGCTACTGCATCAACAGTGCCTCGTTGCGCTTCGTCCCCAAGGACAGCATGGAGGCCGAAGGCTATGCCGAATACCTGCCGCTGCTCGCGAAATGAGAAGCCACAAGTGACGGAAGAGAGAGATTCACGAATGCAGGGGCGGGCGTCCGTCCCCCCTCATTCATGGTTCTCTTTTTCTATGAACGCCGGGCATTGGAACCGACTATGGTTACGCTTTTTGGGCCGCTCGGGGCGTATCGCCCAATCCACTTCATCGACTTGCAAACAGATTGCACAATGCGCCGGATCAAAGAAGATCGAAGTTTGGCCATACGCTTAGCGCGGATCCGTGAATCCGCTACACAGCTATAAGAATCGTTGTCGCCTGTCACCGAAAAACAATGCTTTGTCGTCTCTTCCTCTTCTTCCTGTTCTTGTCAGTCATGGCGAGTGGTGCGCTTTTGGCGCAAGACACTCGGCCCATCGACGACGATTGGATGGAGCGCCTCCGGGCCGTCGCCGAAGATGCGGACGAGGCCCCCGATGACAAACAGCTCGAAGCGCTCTACACCGACCTTGTTCACTTAGCCGAACACCCGATCGACCTGAACACCGCCACTGCCGACGCCCTTCGGCAACTCCCCTTCCTCACCGACGCACAGGTAGACTCCATCCTATCTTACCGTCAGCGCTACCACGCCTTCGTCACCGTCTACGAGCTGAAAACCATCGCGTCGCTCGACCGACTTACCCTCCGACGCATCGCCCCCTTCGTTTGCGTGAACGAACGCCCCGTAAGCCGTTTGCCCATCACCCTCGCCAACTTGCTGCACCACGGCGGCGCGAGCGAGTGGATCATGAAATACAGCCGCACCGTGGAACCGAAACGCGGCTATTCCCCTGCCCCCGACAGCTCCGCTCGACGATATGCAGGAGAACCCTTCAGCCATGCTATTCGTTACGCCTACACCTTCGACAATCGGCTCCAAGCCGGCTTTGCCGCTGAGAAAGACGCGGGCGAACCTTTCGCCAACGCCATCCATAAGGGCTACGATTACTATTCGGCACATCTCGTCTTGAAAGACTTCGGCCACCTGCGCACGCTCGCCTTAGGCGATTTCAAAGCCACCTTCGGCCAAGGCCTCGTCGTGAGCCATGACTACGCGCCTGCTCGCGGTACCCTCGCTCCCGAACCCGAATACCGCAACAATGGTTTCCGCCGTCACTATTCCACTGACGAGCAACACTTCTTTCGTGGCCTCGCCGCCACCCTCGCTCTCTCTCACTGGGAACTGAGCCTCTTCTGCTCGAGCCGTAAGGTGGACGCCACGACTGACGGTTCCGTCATCACCTCCTTTAAGACCGACGGTCTGCATCGCACCCTCACCGAACGTCGCAACCGACACACCGTTACCCTGCGCACCGCCGGCGGTAATCTCCGCTACGCCCGTTCTCGCATGCACATTGGGCTCACAGCCGTGGCCTATGATTTCGGCGGCCAGCGTGTCGATCCACCTCTCACGCCGTACAACCACTACGACTTCCGCGGCCGTCACAACGCTGACCTCAGCCTCGATTATATGATCAAAAACGACCGCCTGAAGCTCTTCGGCGAGGTAGCCCTCTCCACCACCTCCGGTGCCCTGGCCTCACTCACGGCTCTGCAATGGACGCCTGCATCATTCGCCTCCGCCACCCTGCTTTATCGCAACTATTCGCCCCGCTACCACGCCTTCTTCGCCTCCGCCTTTTCCCGCACCGGCCGTGTCCGCAACGAGGAAGGCCTCTACCTCAGCTTCACGTTCACGTCCGCCCCCGGCTGGCAGCTCACGGGCCATGCCGACGTCTTCCGCAACCCGTGGATGAAAGCCCGCGTCAGCGCGCCTGCCGTCGGCACCGAATATGCCGTGCGTGTCGACTGGACTGACCCGCGGGAGGTCGTCGCCTTCTACGTCCGTTTCCGCAGCCAACACCGCGAGGCTGATTTCCGCGTCGGACATGAGGCAGCCCTGCATCCCCTCGTCCGTCGCCGACTGCGCATGCAAATGACCTACACCCCTGCCGCCGATTGGACCTTCCGCACCGCCCTCGACTTTTCGTACCAACGTTCCGTCAACACCTCTGTCGTTCGCGGTCAGATGCTCTCCGAGTCCATCGGTTGGCGCCCCGATAAGCGGCCCTTCCGCATCGATTTCTTCGCGGCCCTCTTCCACACCGAGGACTATGCCGCTCGCATCTATTCTTATGAAAAGAACCTGCTTTACTCATTCGGTACCTCTTTACTCTACGGCCGTGGAGTGCGTCTCTCGGGCATCATTTATTGCCGTCCCATCAGCCGCCACCTTACCCTCTCGGCCAAGCTCGGATGGACTCATCTCTTCACCGGAAATACCGTTGGATCGGGCCTCGAAGCTGTCGAAGGCCCTAACCGTACGGATGTCCATGCCATGCTTCGCTGGACTTTCTGAGACCCATACAACATGAGTTCGACGTAAGCAATCCATTTCCCGAGGTTTGGAAATGGGGCAATTGCTCGGGAGAAGTCATACCCCGCACTTGGGGAAACACCTTCCCTGCATCGGGGGAAACACCTTCCCCGCACCGAGGGAGACGCCCTCCCCGCACCGAGGGAGACACCTTCCCTTGCATGCGGCATGCAAGGTGGTTTGCAAGCGTCGTGCAAGCAGGCTCGTAAACCCCTTACGAGGCATCCTGTAAAAATTCGGGAGCGGGGAAGTAGTATCAACATGCGGCAGACGTCATCAAGATCGCCATGATCGGCATCCAGCACCGTTTCCGTGAGGAACGCCTCCGCAGCCGCATGATCCGGGCATAAAAAAGAAGGCCGGGACTGCAATTTGTTCCGGCCCTCTTACGAATGGAATGGAGATTTCAGACGATACTTCTCCTCATGACGGATACCCATACGGGAAGGGTAGCATGAGGGTTTCGTTTTTTTAGGACTCTGTCGGTGTTCTGTTCGCCAGTTTACGCGTCAGGGCGGGCACGATCTTGTGCAGATCGCCGACCAAGCCCAGATCGGCAACGGAAA
>CAUPYF010000051.1:0-9706 GCA_963515435.1 uncultured Tannerella sp.
CGGTATTCTTGGATTGGTATGACATGGGAGGAATATTATACTGTTTTTGATGCCCGAATATATAAAACAATCTCCTATTACACAATGAATTAATGAACAAAATACACACCAATTGCCATGCAAAGGTCTCATTATAGGTATAGAGAATGCCGCTGCGGCCTTGCACGAAAAAGCGGTTGACAGAACAATCGAAAAGATCTCATACGTAGAACTCACGTTACCGGTAGAAGTATCGGCGTATAGCCTGATCCTTGTTGTATTGACTGCGCCCGCCCCTCCAATTCCTCTTTAGATTCCTCTCCAGTCCCCATTGATGGTGAGAAAAGGGGCTTCAAAACTCCTTCAGAGGCGCAGAAACAGCCATAATTAGGGAGCGGCGCTTGGGCAGGGACGGACGTACTTTTGTGCCCGCTAATTTTTAACGTAATCCATATCGATATGATAAGAAGAAAGATGCTGTTCTACCTCCTCTTCCTGCTCTGCGCTGCGACAGTCACGATGGCTCAGCAACGCGTGGAAGGACGCGTGGTGGACAACGAGACGGGCGAGACATTGCCCGGCGTAAACCTCGTTACCCGACACGGGACGTACGCCGTCACCGACGACGCAGGCGCTTACAACCTGCCCATCACGCGCGGCGACACCGTCACCGTCTCCTACGTCGGCTACGAGCCGCAAACCCTCCCCGCCTTTTACCTCATCGACCACCACGAGATCCGCCTCAAGACGGGCACCGAGCTCCGCGAGGTGGTCGTCACCGCCAGTATCGCCAGCGCGCGTAACGCCAAAGCCGTCGGCTCGAAGATCGACAAGGTGGACGTGGAGCGACTCATGGATCAGGGCTCGGGATCGAACCTGGCCGACATCCTCGACGGGCGCATCAGCGGCGTGCAGATGTTCCAATCCAACGGTAAGGTCGGCATGCCCATCCGCTTCAATATGCGCAGCGGCGCCACGCTCAGCATGGACCGCGACCCGATCATCTACGTCGACGGCGTGCGCTACAATAACTCCCACACCTCGGACATCAACACCTCGCAGGATGCCATGAGCGCCCTCAACGACCTGCCCTTGGAGGACATCGCCTCTATCGACGTCATCAAGGGCCCCGCGGCCGCCGCTTCTTATGGAGCCGAGGCAGCCAATGGCGTCATCGTCATCACGACCAAGCGTCGCAGCTCGGCCGCGGCCGACGGCGGTAACCTGACAGGAACGGTCAAGCTGACCCAGGGCGTCAACATGCTGGCCCACCGATACACGCAGTTCGTCAACAACGACGACCTCAACAATTTCTTCGTCAACGGCAACATCACCCGCCTTTACGCCAACCTCTCGAAGCGTTTCTCACCCGGCAATCAGCTCTACTTCTCGCTTGACGAGAACCACACGGCCGGCATTGTACCCGGTAACAAGGACGTGCGCCACGCCCTCATGGCCGCCTACGACCTGTCGCAGAACAGCTTCACCATGAACGTCAGCCTGCGCTACGTCAACGGCTCGCTCAGCATCCCGCAGACGGCTCAGGGCCGCAACGACGCCATCTGGAACCTGATGCGCACGCAGAGACCGTGGGGCTATGTCAGCGAGCGCACATGGCGCGCCCAGTCATGGACGTACGACAACGACCGCGTCATCGGCCAGGCCCGCCTCGGCTACATGCTGCCTGGCGAGGTGAAGGTGGAGACGCTCGTGGGTATGGACGTGAACTTCATCCGCGGAGAATACTTGCTGCCCTACGGCTACCTCCTCAACACGAACGACAGAGGCGCGCGCTCGGTCAGCAACCGCCGCAACGAGACGCTCAACTGGGACATCAAAGCCAACCGACGCTTCGACCTCGGCAGCGGATGGCAGACCACTCTGACGCTCCTCTCGCAGATCGTGCGCCGCTACGAGACGGTCAACACCGTCTCCGCAAGCGTCTTCAGCGGCAACGTCACGCAGCTCTCGGCCGCCTCAGAGAAGCAGGTCAGCGAGTCAGACTTTGAGCAGCGCACGTGGGGGCTCTACGGCGAAGCCTTCTTCAACTATCGCAACACGCTCTTCATCAACGCCGGCCTCCGCCGCGACGCCTCGAACCTGATCGGCGCCAACGTGGCCAGCATCTATTATCCCTCGCTCAGCGTATCGTACAACCAACAGGCCTTCAAGTGGCGTGCCGCCTATGGCGAGTCGGGCCGCCTGCCTTACCCCACCGATGCGCACACGGCCTACGCCCTCACCGGCAGCTCGGCCTACGGTCCGCTCGTGGCGCCCTCCACGCAGGGCAATCCCAACATCCGCCCCGAACGCATGCGCGAGATCGAGGTGGGTACGGACGTCAACCTGAAGCGCCACCGCATTGGCCTCTCGCTCTATGGCCAATTCACCTCAGACGCCATCATCTACGTGCCCCTGCGCAGCTCCCTCGGCTGGCTCGGTTCGCGCCCGGAGAACATCGGTAGTGTGCGCGGCTACGGCTTCGAACTGAACTGGAATGGCACCGTCTGGCAGAATCGCAGCGCAGGCAACGCCCTCGACCTCTTCGTCAGTGTGAACGGACAAACGAACGAGGTGACGAACACCGGCGGCCGCACAATCGAGAACTTGCCCAACGTGATCAAGGAAGGTCAGCCGGCCTACGCTTTCTATTATAAAAAGGTAGAGGGCGCGCGCTACGATGCCAAAGGCGTCTACAAGGGTGCGCAGGAGAGCAAGGAGTATGAATATCTCGGCAAACCCTTCCCGACGCTCAACGGCGCGGTGGGCTTCGAGCTGAAGCTGTTCCATAACCTGACCTTCAACGCCCGCGTGAACTATGCCGCTGGCGCATCGGTCTACAACCAGAGCTTCTACAACGTGGCCGGCTTGGGCGATAACCTCAAGAAGCGCGAAGACCTCAAGGCTGCGCTGGCCAAGGAGACGCCGGGCACGGACGCTTATCGCGCCACGGCCGAACAGCTGGCGCACACGGAGCGCAATCGCGATAACTACATCGAGAAGGCCGACTTCATCCGCCTCAGCAGCCTCTCCGTGGGCTACGACTTCAGCTCGCCCGTGCGTCGGGCCACGAACAACGTCTTCAAGGCCTGCCGCCTGATGCTCTCGGCGCAGAACCTCATCCTCATCACCAACTACAGCGGCGCCGAGCCGCAGATCGAGGCCAACGGCGGCACACGCCAGACGCGTGGCATCGGCAGCCTCTCGCGCGACATCACCAACGCCCCCGCGCCGCGCTCATTCACCGCTTCACTCACCATCGGATTCTAAACAATGACACAGACAGACATAATGAAGAACCTCCGCTATATTCTCCTTTCGGCCGTCGCCCTCGTTACCTTGGCCGGCTGCGACAAATGGATCGACAACGCCAAGACGCCCTCCAACTCGCTCACGTACGACGACCTGCGCCGACCCGGCATGATGGCCTCCGTCAAGGGCAAAACCCTCACTGACGGCGCCCTCACGGCCAACGTCAAGACACTAACCGGACAGGCCTCCGCATCGGCCTTTATGGCCCTCGGCGCCATGACCGACGAGTTGGCGCCGACGAAGGTGCCCAACGCCCTCGTCTATAAAGCCCTCAGCGACGACAATGCCACATCCGCTGGCGGCGAGGCTGACGGCGTCTTTAACAGCCTGCAGAACCTCCGCGCCCGTGCCGAGGAGCTCCTCGCCATCGAGGCCTCGACCGACGATGACGGCTCGGAGGGCTACGCCGCCGTCCGTGCCTATGCCCGCCACACAGGCCACCTCTATGCTGGCTATGCCTACAAGCTGCTGGCCGACTGCTTCTCGTCGAACCCCTCGACTATAGCCGATGTGCCCGTGAACGGTAAGAACCTCTCGCACGAGGCGCTTTATACCGAGGCCATCACCCACCTCCAGGCAGCCGTCCGCGAGGCTGATGCCGAGGCGCTCCGTGGCATGGGCGGCGCCTTCAACCGTGATCTGGCCGTGGGCAGCGCAGAAGCCCTGCTCTGCAAACTCTACATGAGTCGCGGGCAGTACGCCGAAGCCTCCGCTCACCTTGATGCCGCCCTCGGCGAGAAGGCCACGATGCAGATCGTCTACAACGCCAACGGATCGCCCAACGGCATCTATTCGACCCTCGGCGAGACGGCCCGCGATGTGGAGGTGGACATCGACATCGTCAACAGCCTCCGCAACGACGCCGAGCGGAAGGCTGTCCCCACAGCCACAAACAAGGAGGGCAATCGCTACCTCACCAACCTGCAACGCCACAGCTCGCTGACCATCACCGACGGCGCCGAGATGCTCCTCATTCGCGCCGAGTTGATCGTCCGCGGCGTACGCACGGGTGACGCCCTCTCCACCGTCAACCGCGTCATCACGACTTACGACGCCGCCTCGGCTCTCACCACCGCGCCAACCCTCAGCGACATTGCCCATCTGCGCCGCGTCTACCTCTTCCTCCGTGGCGAGCGCACGCTCGACTACCGCCGCGGACTCGTCGACGGCGCCAAGCAACAAGCCTGGCAGGCGCGCCGCGTGAAGTGGATGCCGCTGCCCGAAAACGAGATGGAGAAAACGAACAACTGATCGTCGGGATAGCTGGAAACGGCCGGGTGCACAAAGAGGGGTATCCGGCCGTTTTTTCATCATCCCAATTCGCTATTAGCGACGAGCTGTCGCAGGCTTGCAACGGCTCAAAATACACAGCGACGCCCCCCATCATACGGCCATGACGAGGCCTATTTCCCGCCCCCCCATGCCCCATTTATGTGTGACCCCTCACAGCCTGTTTATCTTTGCCCACGTTTTTAATTATATCAGGACAATGAAGAAAATATCCATCACTGCAATTAGCATGTTGATTCTGGCCGCATGCAATAACGCAGCGCAACAGCAAGGCGCTGCCGCCACCGACTCCATCGAACAGACACAGGAAGCCCCGATCACAGGCGGCGATCGCGACGAGCACGGCTGCATCCCCTCCGCCGGACAGTCGTGGAGCGAACTGCGGCAGGAGTGCATTCAGGTCTTCAACGTCGGCACCCGCCTCGACCCCGTGGAGCAGAAGGAGGGCGAGGCCGTGATTAGCGCCTTCGTCATCTTCAACGACGACCGCTCCAAGGCCGAGATCTTCCTGCCCGGCAGCGACAGCCCCAAGTCAGTCATCCTCACCAAGGCCGAAGACGACGGGACGTACAAGGCTGATCGCTACGCCTTCAACGACGCCGAGCAAGCGCTCTATATCGACGGCAAAAAGACTTTCGCTAAGAAGTAAATCATTTCACTAAAGGGGAGAGGCGCACGCGCATCCCAGCCTCCGCCCGCCTCTCTTTTTCTAATACCTACTTAATTCTAAACCCTATGCAAAAACAAAGTTTTGTACACCTCTACACCGGCAACGGAAAAGGCAAGACCACGGCCGCCATCGGAATGGCCCTGCGCGCCGTCGGCGCCGGCCGCCGCGTCTTCATCGCCCAGTTTGTCAAAGGCATGAGATATGCAGAGATCGCTTACATCGACCGACATATCCCCGCCATCACCACCCGACAGTACGGCACAGCGTGCCTCATCGACCGTGCCCCCACGCCCGACGATGTCCGCCGCGCCACACAGGGCCTCGAAGAAGCCCGACGCATCCTCCACAACGGTCGCTACGGCCTCGTCATCCTCGACGAAGCCACCATCGCTGTCAACTTCGGCCTCTTCTCCTCCGCCGATCTCCTCGCCGCCATTGCTGACCGTCAGCCCGACACCGAGGTCATCGTCACCGGCCGCTACGCCACGCCCGACCTCATCGCCGCTGCCGACCTCGTCACCGACATGCAGGAGGTGAAGCATTACTATACCCAAGGCGTCGAATCCCGGAAAGGCATCGAGTATTGAGGGGCGGCCATTCATTCATCCCTTAGTTACCAATGGTCAATGACTTATGCCGCATGAAAACGGCAGGTCGTTGGCCATTGATCGTTTTTTGGGGGGAGGGGGTAATCAAACGTGAGTTCGACGTAAGGAGTCCATTTCCCCGTACCGAGGGAAGACACCCTTCCCAATGGCTTACAATCATCGTGCAAGGTGGCTTGTAGACATCGTGCAAAAGGACAAGGTGCTTGCGCGCATGCTGACAAGGTGCTTGTGCGCATGCTGACAAGGTGCTTGTGCGCATGCTGACAAGGCGCTTGTGCGCATGCTGACAAGGCAGCTTGCAGCTATCATGCAAGGGATCCCATCCCTATATCGGTGAATGAATTGCCCCACATCGAACGCACGTTAATCAAACAGCCCCGGATCGTAATACCGCACCTGGCCATCCACCACACGCGCGGCCGACGTGTAGGGATGCTCCTCGGCGCGGCCCACACCTGTGATGTGCATCACGCGCCAGCCGTGCGCCTTGAGGTAATCCGAAACTAACGACCGGTGGCAGCACCACCAGACAGCCTCGGCGCAGAAGTAAGCCGTCGGTTCACGCTCCGCCGCATCGATGAGCTGGGCAATGCCAGCGGCAAAGCCGTCCGTCTCCATATAGTCCGCATAGGCGCGGAAGGAGGCGTTGCGCCAACGCATGTTGTGCGAATCGCGGTGCACCCGGCGGCGGCCGCCAAGCGCGGGGATGTGCATGTAAGCTATGCCTGCCGCAGCAAGCGACACTTGCAGGGACTCCTGGTTATACTGCGGATACTTGTTCGAGCCCGGCAGTCCGCGGATGTCCGCCACCTGACGGATGCCGAATGAACGCAGCATGGCGATGAAAACCTCTATCGGATGTGTGGAGTGACCGATGGTGTAGATGAGCTTCTCCATCTCTCCTCTTTCGTTTAATCCCTCGGACGGCGACGGCCGTGCCCATCGCGGTCGGGCGGGCCGGGGAATTGCATGTCGGACATCTTGGCGCCTCCCTTGAAGAGGCTGAAGCGATAGATGAAATGCACCAAGACGTAGCTCGTCAGGGTGTTGAACTCCGAGTAACGGATGGCGCTGGCCGTGGCGCTGTAGGAGATGTTGCTGCGCTGGCGGAGGATGTCGTACATCTTCACGCGGAGCTGCCCGGCGTTGTTTCGGAGGAAGGACTTCGATACGGCTGCGTTCCAGAGCCACTCGCGCTGCTGGTATCCGTCCGTGTAACCCGAATTGGTGGAGTAATTCAAGTCGCTTTCTAAGCGGATGCCGAGGGGCAGGTAGAGCGTGAGGGCAGCGTTGGCGCCGTAGTTCATCGTGCTGAGGTCGCGGCCGGCGCTGAGCGTGTTGCGCGTGCGGTTGTGGCGGATGTTGGCGCGGAGATCCACATCGGCCACGGAGGAATGGAAGCTGATGCCGGCATACTCCGTTAAGACGGTCGCCCGGCTCGTGTTGCGCTCGCCATCGATGAAGCCGCCCGCGTGGCCATACTGCGCATAGGTCATGGAGTTGATCGAGAAGCGCTTGTTGCGGAGGGGCATATTGAGGATCACGCGGGCATCGAGGCTGAAGTTGCCGTCGATGTTTTCGTAGGTCGTGAGGCGTCGGCCCGTGAGGCGGTCGGTGGAGGTGCGGCTGACAATGTCGCTCAGCACGTAGTTGCCGCCGGCCATGACGAGGAAGACGATCTGCTCCTCGGGGATGAACTTGCCGAAGTGCAGGCGTAGGTTGCTGGTGTATGTGGGGCGCAGGTCGGGGTTGCCCACGATGGTATTGAGCGGGTCGGACACATCGGGAACGGGCTGCAGCTGTGTCATGGAGGGTTGCTCGGTGCGGCCGTCGTAATCGATGCGGAGGTCGGTGCGCTTGTCGAAGCGGAAGCGGAGCTTGGCCATGGGCGAATAGTTGACAACGCTCCGCGAGAGGTCGTAGAGCGTGCGATCGCCAGCAGTGGTCGCGGTGTGCATGTGTGAGGGATCGAGGTTGAGGCCGAAGGTCAAGTCATACTTCGGGCGCACCATCTTTAAGGAGAGGTTCACGCGATGCTCCGTGGCGTCGCTGCGGGTGTTGCGGCCCGTGGTGGTGTCGGGGATGGTGTATTGCCCCTGCGCATCGGCTAAGAAGGCATCGCGGAGCAGCTCGCGGTGGGTGCGGCGGATGCGGTAAGAGAGGTGCAGGAAGTTGGCATGCCCAAGCGGCTCTACCCAAGCGACCTTGCCGCGGACATTGTAGCCGCGCGTGTCGTTGTGCACCGTTTGATCGATCGTTTCTGTAGAGTCCGGGAAGAGCAGGAAGCGCGTGTCGGAGCGGTTCATGGCGTCGTCCACGGAGCAGCTGCTCCCCCCGGAGACGGAGAGCGTGAGCGTGCGTCCGCGGCGGTTGAGCTTCCGGCTTACGTCGAGCTTGGCCGACGCGTCGAGGGCATGCCCATCGACGGTGGAGCGAGAGCGGGAGGTGTTCACCGAATCGCGGGCGCCGTTGAGGGTGTGGGTCATCTCATTGGCATCCGTGTGCGTGGTGCCGTAGGAGAAGTCAGGGCGGAAGACAACTTGCGTCAGGGAGTCCGGTTGCCATTCCAATCGCAGGTTGAAGCCCGTGTTACGGGTCACGGTGTGCGACTGGCTGAGGGCGTGGTCGTATGAGGAGCTGTCGCCCGGCAGGATGTTCTGGCGATCCGTCTTGGCGCTCGCCTCATTGTCTGAACCGGCGAAGCGCACATTGCCGCCGAGGGTGAGACTTTTGGCGAAACGCTTGCTGAAGTTCGTGCCCACATTGCCCGAGGCCGTGATACCATTGCCCGCACCGAAGCCCCCGGAGCGACGGCGTCCACCGCCTGGCCCGCCGCCGAAGGTGACCGCCGCGAAGTCCGTAAAGCCCATGTTATTCGTGTTGTTCAGTCCCCCCGTGAGGGAGAATTGGTCGTTGTCCACGAAGCGATTCAGCATCGCGTTGGCGTCATACCGCCCGCGTGTGCCGGCGCCGGCGAAGATGTTGCCAAACCATCCCTGCTTCATGCCCGGCTTCACGGTGAGGTTGATCACAGCCTCCTCGTTGCCATCGTCGAAGCCCGTCATCAGCGCCACATCGCTCTTCTTCTCATACGTCTGCACCTTGTCCACCATCTTGGCCGGCAGGTTCTTCGAGGCCACCTTGGGATCGTCAGAGAAGAACTCCTTGCCATCGACGAGGATCTTTTTGATCTCCTTCCCGTTTACCTTCACCTTGCCCTCAGTGCTCACCTCGACGCCCGGCATCTTCTTGAGCAAGTCCTCGAGCATCGATCCCTCGGCCACCTTGTACGATTCCGCGTTGTATTCCACCGTGTCGTTCTTCACCTGTACCTCCACCGCACGCGCCGTCACCACGGCCTCGCCCAGCATCACCCCATCGTCATGCATGGTGATCGTGCCCACATCCACCGGCGTCTTGCTGCCCGAGATGTGTAGCCGTTGGTAGATGGGGTCAAGCCCCACGTAAGTCACATGCAGCAGGTAGTTGCCTTGGCGCACGCCGTTCAGGTCGAAGTGCCCTTCGCGATCCGTCACGGTGCCCTTCACCATCGCGCTGTCCGCCGCATTCAGCAGCCTCACGGTCGCCTGCTCCACGGCCTCGGGCGGCTCATCATTACGGACGATCGTGCCCTTCACATGCACCTGTGCCGCACCGCCTGCGGCGATAAGAAGGAAAAGAGAGAGGAGAGGAAGCCATCTATGTGCCATTGTCTTTTACGTCGTTATGTCGATTTAAGCGCGAGGATAGACGATGCCTCTACAGGATAGTTTAAGGAACTCTATCAGTGGGTATGGTCCATCAAAAGGGTAATGGACCATAACGTCAGATCGTTACTTCCACATTC
>CAUPYF010000052.1:0-9588 GCA_963515435.1 uncultured Tannerella sp.
GGCGACGGGAGGGGTGGCCGTGCCATGCGTCGAGCAGTTGGCCGAGCGCCGCGGCTGCGTCCGTTACGATGATGAACGGCACACGAGCCTTCATGGCCTCATCGATCGCATCCGGTATGCGTTCGCAAACGATGGCCACCGCGCCGCGTTCGATGGCCGAAGCGATATAGTCGTGCCCATCGACAGTCGTGCCCTTGACTGCGACGAAGAGCATGCCCTCGTTGACGCGTCGCGAGTCGGCCGCGATGCCCGTGATGTCGATGTCGGGCAGTGCGCCCTCCTGCTTCCTATTATATAGATCCTGTATCAGTTCTGTCAATTTCATTGTTATGTATCTCTTTATTGTTTCGATCGCCCCTACTTCTAACTACCCTAATTCAATACGATATCGATTGTCTGCCCCCGTGTCACAGCCTGCCCCGACGGCACCGACTGCGAGATGACGCGCCCGCGCCCCACGAGCTTCACACGTAGTCCGCATCGCTCGAGTGCGTAGACGGCATCCTTCGCTCCCATACCGATCACGTAAGGCATCATACCCTCACGGACAGTCAGCTTGCGCATGTTGAGCGTGTCGCGTGCGGTGTTACGCCAGAATATCGTGAAGTCGGCGTCCACACGCTTCGGTGTGGTGCGCAGGTCGAATTGCTTGACTAAAGCCTGTGCCGAGCGCGCCTCGCCGTTCTTGACGGGCGGCATCAGCGTGCGGCCCGCTTCGGGCTTCATCGCGCGGAGGTCATAACGAATCTGGTTGGAGTAGACTTTCTCAGCAATCTCCTTAAACACCGTGCCGGCCATCATGCCGCCCGAGACCACGCCGCGCCGCGGGCGGGAGATGACGACGATGCAGGAGTATTGGGGGTTCTCATAAGGGAAGTATCCGCAGAAGGACAGGTTGTGTGCCGCCTTCGAGGCCGCGATCTGCGCCGTGCCCGTCTTGCCGGCAATCGTTACAACGCTCGACCGGGCCGGCTTGCCCGTGCCATCGCGTCGGCCCACAGGGTCTTTATAGTTCACCACGTTATACATCATCTCCTGCACCGCCTTCAGGGTGCGCTTCGAGCAGATCTCGGGGATGATCACCTCCGGCTCGTAGACGCGCAGCTCCTTGCCATTCCTGAGGATGCTCTTGACGAACATGGGGCGCATGAGTCGGCCGTTGTTAGCGATGGCGTTGAAGAAGGCCAGCGTATTGATCGGCGGGATCTGTACTTCATATCCAAACGACATCCACGGCAGCGTCATACGCGACCATTGGGGGTCGCCGGGCCGGCGGAGCTTGGCGTGTCCGGTGCCGGCGATGTCGAGGCGCAGATCGGCATCGATGCCTATGCGGTGCAGCCCGTCGACGAACTTTCGGGGATTATCGGCGTAACCTCTGAGAACGATCTTGGCAATGCTCACGTTGGAGGAGTACCAGATGCTTTGCGCCACGGTGATGGTGCCATAACCACCGCTCGAGGCGTTATGGTCGCGGATGGTGCGGCCGTTGAAATGGAAGACGCCATTACCCACATCGATGGTTGATTCGGGGGTGCAGACGCCGTCTTCAAGGGCGACCATCATGGCGGCGATCTTGAACGTAGACCCTGGCTCTAACTCATCGGCCAAAGCATGATTGCGCAGCTCGGCATAGACACCCGGACGGATACGCTCCATGTTCGATATGGCCTTCACTTCGCCCGTCTTCACCTCCATCACCACCGCCACGCCCGACGCCGCGTCAGCCTCCCGGAGTTTATCCACCAGCGCCTTCTCCGTGAGGTCTTGTATCTGCAAATCGATCGTCGTACGGACATCCAACCCCGCCGTCGGCTCCTCCTCGACGACGTTTGTCCACCGCCCTCCCACGCGCACGATGGAGTTCAGTCCCGGCTTGCCCCTCAGCAGCGTGTCGTAGCGCAGCTCTAATCCGTTCTTCCCCTTCGACAGGCCGCCCGTCTCTATCTCATTATATATATCACCGATCGTACGCGAGGCCAACGAGCCAAACATCTTTTGCCGCTGCACCATCTCGCGCTCGTAGAGACCACCGACGTTGCGGCCGAAGCGGAAGAAGGGGAAAGCGCGGATCTCCTTCATATCAGCGTAGGAGAGGCGGTTTTCGTAGAGCGGATATTGCCGGCTTCCCTGCCGCAGCCCGCGCAGCAGGTAGGCGCGATAGCCCGCGGCGGTGCGGTTCTTCAGCTTGCGGGAGAGGTAGAAGGCCAGCGAGTCGATGCCGTTCTCACGCGAGTGCATGAAGGTGTCGATGTTCACCTCCTTCTTTCCCCGTGGTGAGGGCGTGTGGAAACCCGCCGCCTTGAAGTCTACGTAGAGATAATAGCGCGGCACGCTCGTGGCCATCAGCTTGCCATCAGCTGAATAGATATTGCCGCGGGTGGGGTTCACGAGCCGGTTTGGCTTTTTGCGACTCTCGGCCACCTTGTTCCACTTCGCCTTCTCGACGAACGCCGTCTTGAAGGTCAAAAACAAAATGCCCGCCGCCAGTGGGGCGAGCAGCACCACGATGATGAAGTAGCGCGTCAGGATCTGCCCGTTGTTCACCGGACGTTTCTCTTCCTGCTTCTCGTCTTGCTCCGACATGTCTGCTGACTTTCCCTCGTGGTTTTACCTATGAATAATGTAAGGCGGCGTCTGCGCCGTCTCTATATCCAAACCCTTCTCCTTGACCAATAGCTCAATCTGCGAAAGCCGGTTGCTGCCTGTCAGTTCCCCGGAGACAGCCAGCGATTCGTTCTTCACATCCTTCAGCTCGTGCTGTAGCCGGTCTATCTCGCGCAGTTTCAGCAGGCAGGTGTAGCGGTTGCTGATGAAGATGAACAGCATTACCACCACCAACACGATGAGGCGTGTGTGCCGGATGATGAAATCTTCCTTCAGCACACCCCCGCCCAGGATATAGAGCAATGTGAGCTGTCGTTTCGGCTTGCTTGATGTATTCGTTTCGTTCGTCATTGTTTCTCTTCGTTTATGATTTCCCCCACGCGCAACTTGGCACTGCGCACGCGTGGGTTGCGGGCTATTTCCTCCGCTGTCGGCACGATGGGCTTACGGCCCACGGGTCGGATAGGCGAGAGGCGATTGCCGTAGACATCCTCCTCACAGCGTCCGTCCGTGCGGCCGGTGCGCATGAAGCGCTTCACGGGCCGATCCTCTAAGGAGTGATAGGTAATGACCGCTAATCGTCCGCCGGGGCGGATGACGCGCAGCGCCTGTCGGAGCATGTCGTCCAAGGCGCTCATCTCATCGTTCACCTCGATTCGGAGTGCCTGAAACACCTGCGCGTAGAAGCCCGATGCGTCCCGCCGGCCGGCCATCGGTTGCAGGATGGCAGTCAACGCAGCCGTTGTGTGGATAGGTTGCTCGTCGCGTACTCGGACAATGGCCTGCGCCACACGCCGCGCATCGGTCAGTTCGCCGTAAGCCTGCAGCAAGTCGGCCAGTTGCTCCTCGGTGTAGGTGTTTACCACATCAGCCGCCGTGCGCCCAGCCCGGTTGTTCATGCGCATATCCGCCTCGCCATCGAAGCGGAAGGAGAAGCCACGATGGGGCGTATCAAAGTGGTGCGACGAAACGCCGAGGTCAGCCAGCAGGCCATCCACACGGCGCACACTGTGATAACGCAAGAAGGAAGCGAGGTAGCGGAAGTTGCTGCGAACAAAGACGAACCGCGGATCGCCCGTCGGGGCATTGGCCTCGGCGTCGGCGTCTTGATCGAAAGCGAAGAGTCGGCCCTCGGCACCTATCCGGCTGAGGATGGCACGGCTATGCCCACCGCCCCCAAACGTAGCGTCGACATAGACGCCAGCGGGTGATATGCGCAGGGCCTCCATACTCTCATCGAGGAGGGCGGGGACGTGATAATCGATTTTTCCTATATCCATCATGCTCGCGGCGTTTTTTTTCAACAGTCGCAGCTCAAAATGTTAAAAGAGAGCGCAAAACTACACATATACAGCATCTTGATTTTTCTCGACAGAAAAAAGTTTTCAACGCCTCGTGAATTGTATAGGCAGATCCATTTCTCCGCACCTATCCCGCATCACACGCTTCTACTTCGTGAGTGTTAGGGAGAAGGGGCTGGTAAAGGACGTGAGTTCGACACAAGCATTCCCTGTCGTTCATTTCTCAGCATGTCTCATACCGGAGGTTCTGGATTATAATGGTTTGTGGCTGTATAGTCCCTCACAAGGTGCTTGTACGCTACTGTACAAGGTGCTTGCGCTATTGTGGGTGACGCAAAGCATGTGTTGTGAGGCCGCAATGGTCGAAGTAATCAAGCGTAGTCAAAAGAGTTATAGTAGATCAGAGAGGGATTGCGATCTTTTTCATCTCCGGAGCAGCCCTTCAGGCCGCACCAAAACGCCTCTATAGTCGAATAAAAAGGGATTGCGAATAATTGGGGGTACCCGATGCGGCCTGAAGGGCCGCTGGACGATAGCCCAGGGTAGAGCGGAGCGGCACCCTGGGGATACGATGTTCCCTGATCTTCCCGCACCCCCACTCACTGCGCCAGCCGCCGTGTGAGGGAGTTGAAGAAAGAAGAGGCGTAAGAAGGCGTGCGTTGTCGTTCCTCGGCTAAGTGGGTTCTGTCGATCACGGTTTCGTAGGGAAGCTCGCCGACCATGCGTGGGCGCGGGCGGAAGCGGGGGGAGAGGAGGCTGCGTGTCTCATCGTAACCACGGAAACGGAGGGCGGCGAGGTCAGCCAGCGTGTAGGGCAGATCGACAGTGGAGAAGGGGCGGTGTGCATCGAGGCGGAGGTCCGGACGACGGTTGCGGAAGTCGGGCGAAAGCCAGAGTAGGAAGGGCACTTCGCACATGTAGGACGTGACCTTCTCATAGGCGTGCCCGCTGAAGGGGCGAAACTCGTGCACCTCCTCGCCGTGGTCGGAGAAGTAGAGGAGTGCAGCGGGCGTGTGTTCGCGCTCGATGCGGGCGATGAGGGTGGAGAGGAGATAGTCGTTGTAACGGACGGAGTTGTCATACTCATCGATGGTGGTGCGAGCTTCGGGGGTGAGTGAAGTGACGGGGAGCGTATCGTTGAGGCGGGTGAAGAAGTCGAAGTCGGCGGGGTAGCGATACTTGTATCCGATGTGGCTTCCCATGAGGTGAAGCACGATCAACTTGGGGCGATCTCCGGGAGCGGTCAAGGCCTGCTCGAAGGGTGGGAGGAGGATGCCGTCGGGGGCCTTGCGGCCGGAAAGGTCTGCGGTGTGATCGGCTAACTTGAGGAATGCGTCGTAGCTGGAGGAGGCCTCGAGGAGGGGTTGGTTGCTGATGACATATGTCTCGAATCCGGCGCGGTTGAAAAGCTCGATGAGGGAAGGGTAGGTGGTGAGGCGCTCGGGGTGTTCACGGTCGGCGAAGGTGAGGGCCGCGCGCAGCACGGGGATGGTGTGTACCTGCGGTGAAACGACGTCGGTGTAGACACAGAGCTCGTCGCGGCGGGCGGATAGGAGCGGATTCGTGTCGCGGGGATAACCGTAGAGCGACATGTGGCGGCGGGCGTGCGATTCGCCGATGACGAGCACTACGAGGCGAGGCATTTTGTCCGGCTGCGTGCGCACGTCGAAGGGCTGCGAATGACGGCGAGCCAGAGCGCGCTCCTCGCGGAAGCGGTCGATCTTATAATGAGCAAAGACACGATAGAAGTCGACGAAATAGATGCGCTGCGCCACGGGCCTGACCGTGACGAAGAGCAGGGCCACGAGCATGAGGGAGAAGAAGGCATACTTGTGGCGGCGGATACGGAAGGCGCCTTCCGGCTGCTTCATCCGACAGATCATGACCACGGGCGTGAGGACGAAGAGTGTGATGGCGGCCACAAGCCAGGGGCTGACGTAGGCAAGAAACTCCGAGGCTTCGTCTCTATTGGTCTCAAAGAGCGACGTAATCGTGCCGCCTGATAGGAGTACACGGCCGATGAAGAGGTAGCCGATAAGGATGGTGCCGGGAATGATCGTAACGACCAGCAGGAGGGAGTAGAAGATCTTTAGCCCCCGCGTGGTCATGAATGAGGAGATCAGGAAGACGACGCAGAGCAGGCAGAGGCTGAGGGCAATGCCCGTGGCTACGGCGCTGAGGGGTATGTTCTGCGCCAGAACACTCAGCACGGGGACGGGCATCAGGACATAGAGGAGGAAGAAGATCTGCAACTTCCTTTCTTTAAGTATTCGCAAGAGGGTCTTCATAAATTGCATGTAGGGGCGGACCTCAGGTGTTCGCCCGAGGTTAGACGAGTTTATACATTCCACCAGGCAGGGTAGTGACGAGGCCGTCCATCTCCAAATCGAAAAGCACGGCCACCACCTCCCGGACGGGCAAGTTGGAAAGGCGCGCCAGATCGTTGATCTGCATAGCTCCTTCGGCAAGGAGCACACGCGTCACGGCGTTGTCCGGCAGAGGCACAGGGGGAGACGGGCGCAGCGAACTGCTCGTTGCCGTCATTTCCACGTGTGTCCACTCCATTGCCTGGCAAAGGTCGGCGGCTGACGCCACGAGACGCGCTCGGCCGCGGGCGATGAGATGCAGGCAGCCCGTGGAGTGTTCGTCCGTCGTGCGGCCGGGCCAGGCAAAGACCTGGCGGCCGTAGCCGTGGGCATAGGTAGCCGTGGAGAGGGCTCCGCCTCGTTCGGCGGACTCGACGACGACCGTTGCATCAGCTAACGCCGCGATAAGACGGTTGCGGCGGAGAAAGAGTTCGCGCCCAGGATTCGTCTCCGAGGGGAAGTCGGTCAGCAGACCGCCGTGGGCTAGCATCTCAAACGCTGTCTGTCGGTGGGCGGCGGGGTAAAGACGATCAAGGCCGTGCGCCAGCACGCCAACGGTAGGCAGGCCCACTCGGAGCGCGCTGCGGTGTGCGCTGATGTCGATGCCATAGGCCAATCCGCTGACGACGACGATGGAAGCATCTGCCGCGGCCAACCCCTCGACCAGGCGGGCTGTCTGATCATGGCCGTAGTCTGTGCAGCGGCGTGTGCCCACGATGCTGACGATACGCGCGGCATTGAGGCAGTCCGTCCCGCGATAATAGACTACTAACGGCGCGTCAGGGCAGGTGCGCAAACGGGTGGGATACGCATCGTCCTCCGGCGTATAGATGCGGACGCCATGCTTGGCAGCGAAGCTCAGCTCACGTTCGGCACGGCGGAAGGCTTCGTCACGATCTGCGGCGATGCGCTGGGCCGTCTCATGCCCTATGCCGTCAACCTCCGCTAAGCGGTCAGTCGTCGCCCGAAGTGCGCCCGCCGCCGACCCGAAGTGCTGTAAGAGCGCGCGGGCCACACCGTCGCCCACGCCGCGCACCATCTTCAGCGCCACCAAGGCCATGCGTTCGTCATCCATACGCCCCTTCCCTCAGTGAATTACTTCGTAAGCAGATTATCGAAATACTCTCCGCGCGTCAGTCTCCCGCCTTCCACGGCCACGGCTTCCACGCGTGCAGAGATGACGGACGCGCCGTCTGACAATCGGTAGAGGTCTTGCAGGAAAACGAGCTTCACTCCCTCGCGCACGAGATTCATGCACGACCGGAAGCGGTCGCCGCTGCGGAGCGATTGGCGATACTTGATGTCCACCCGCGAGACGAAGACGTCCACGCCTTGTTCGTGCAGCCGGCCGAAGTTTTCACCCAGCGACTCTAAAAACTCATGGCGCGTATGCTCCATGTAGTGTTGATAATTGGCGTTGTTGACCACACCTTGCAGGTCGCATTCATAATCGCGGACCTTCATTTCAATTGCAAATCGATACTCTTTCATAGATGTTATTTGATGAATTATGAATCCATAGTAACCCGCACCATCTTATACATGCGGTCAGAGGCACGCACCTTCTCCCCGGTACGGATAGAGAAGCGTTCGCCCTTGACGGTCGTCTCCACGGGGCGGAGATTGACGCGGATCTCTTCGATGGTTACGAACACCGCACCGGTCGTCGGCCCCGTGATCACCACCTCGTCGCCCACGCTCAGCGAGCCGCTCTCCATCTCGAACTCGGCCACGCCGATACCTCCGAAGTATTTCACGCCCCGCGCTACGTACTCCTTGCGTCGCGTGGCGCTCGATCCGTAACGATGCGTCCATTCGCCCAGTCGCTGCCCCAAGTAATAGCCGTCCCAAAAGCCGCGATTGAAGACTGTGGCTAAGCGCTCGTCCCAGTGCGCAATGCGCGCCTCGCTGAACGTGCCCTCGCAGCAGGCCTGTACCGCCTCCGCGTAGCAGGCCGTGACGGTGCGCACATATTCCGGCCCCCGCGCCCGGCCCTCGATTTTGAATACGCGCACGCCGGCGTCCATCAGCTTGTTCAGAAAATGGATCGTCTTCAGGTCCTTGGGCGACATGATGTAGGCGTTGTCCACGGCCAGCTCACGGTCCGTCTCGCGGTCGCGCACGGTGTAGCTGCGGCGACAGATCTGTGTGCAAGCACCGCGATTGGCCGAGGCGTTCATCTCGTGGAGGCTGAGGTAACACTTGCCGGAGACAGCCATGCAGAGGGCGCCGTGGCAAAACATTTCTAACCGCACTCGCTCGCCCTTCGGGCCACGGATGTCGCGCTGGCGGATGGCCTCGGCGATGGCGCGCACCTGCTCTAAGTTCAGCTCGCGCGCCAGCACGGCTACATCGGCAAAGCGGGCGTAGAAGGCCAGTGCCTCGACGTTGGCGATGTTCAGCTGCGTGGAGAGGTGCACCTCCTGCCCGATGCTGGCGGCGTAGCTCATAGCGGCCACATCAGCAGCGATGATGGCCGACACGCCTGACTCGAGTGAGGCGTCGATGATGCGGCACATCGCGTCAAGGTCTGCGTCATAAAGCACGGTGTTGACGGTGAGATAGCTCTTCACGCCTTGCTCGGCACAGGTCTCAGCGATGCGCCGGAGGTCGTCCGTGGTGAAATTGTTCGACGACCGCGCACGCATATTCAGCCCCTCTACACCGAAGTAGACCGAGTCCGCCCCGCCTTGCATCGCCGCCGTCAGTGCCTCGTACGATCCGGCCGGTGCCATCACCTCAAAGTCGCTTCGTCGATAGTTATTGTTCATGAGACAAGTGTTCCGCATTCGGCCGGCAAAGGTGTGGAAAAGAAGGTAAGGGGGGAAGCTGATAAGGGGCAATGATGAGTTGTCAATTGTCAATGGATGGCGAATAAATGGGGTATTGTGGGGGCGCCCCTTGTGGCCTTTCCCTCTGTGGAAAGGGCAGGCACAAGGGAGAGGGCGACCACAAGGGTTGCCCCCACGCCCGAGGTTTCGCCCCGCCCAGGGTTTCGCCCTGGGCTATCATCCGGCGGCCCTACAGGGCGCCCGGGTACCCGATTTAATCCGGGCTGTAGGCCCGGGGGACGATAGCCAGGGGCGAAACCCTGGGCGGGGGGGGGGGACCCCTTATTTATTTGTGGAACCATTCCCGTTCGACTATATCAATCCCCCGCTACTTTTGGCGCCCAGCCTCCCTGACCGGGGATGTGTGGTAGGGGCGAATGATTATTCGCCCGAGACGCACCCCTGCTTGGGTCACTTTCATAAAAGTAGCCCGAGACGCACCCCAGCTTGGGTCACTTTGGAAAAAGTAGTCCGAGACGCACC
>CAUPYF010000053.1:0-9576 GCA_963515435.1 uncultured Tannerella sp.
CAGACAGATGTTGAACATCTCGCTCCACACCCAGTTTCACTACCTGCAATACGGATTGGTGAAAGCCGTGGATCAGACCAAACTCAAGATCCCCGTATCGGTGATGAACGCTTGGGACACGACGGTCAACGCGCAAACAAAGCTCGTCGAACAGTCGTCCACCTCCGAGCGCACCGCCAAAATGCTGGCTCTCGACAACGAGCGCGACAACCTGCTGGACGGCATCTTCCACGTCGTCCGCGGTCTGAAGCACTCGCCCACGGAAGCCACCCGCGAAGCCGCACTGCGCCTCGAGGCCAAACTGAAACCGTATGCCGACCTCCGCAATCGTCCGTATGAAATGGAAAGTGCGGGCATCCGCGGTTTGGAAGACGACATGAGCACGAAGGCTGCCGACATCGCGGCCGTCGGCCTTACCGACGTCTTTGCCAAGCTGCACACCGTCAATGAGGCATACGAGAAGCTCCGTATGGAGCGGCGCAGCGAGAGCGCTGACTCGAAAATCCCCGTAGCTCAGCAAGTGCGCCCGCTGGCCGACGCCGCCTATGACGTCGTCTGCCAGTACATCCAGTCAGCCTACCTCAACGCCACCTCTGACGAGGACAAGGCCCTGATCGAGCAACTCGTCGACCGCATGAACAAGGTCGTGATCGACATCAAGGGCACCCAGCGCCAAATCCTGGCCAGCCGCAAGCCCAAGGAACCCAAAAAGCCGGGCGACAAAAAGCCCAAGGAACCCAAGGCGCCGAAAGAACCGAAGCAGCCCAAGGAGCCTAAACCCACGCCGGATCCCAAACCGCAACCCGACCCCAAGCCTCAGCCTGACCCGAAGCCGAAACCCAAACCGGGAGACGACGACGGCGATGACATCCACATCCCGGAGGAATAAGGCGGCGATTGTGATTTGTTATTGTACGAGGGTCGCGGTGAAAAGGTCGTTTGGGCAATCACGCCCTGCCGAGATCAACCATCGACGACCGATTGGCATAAATAGAAGACATAAAAACAAGAAGAGGATCATGAGAAAACAACTGATTATATGGATGGTCATGCTGTGGGGCGTCTTCTCCGCGGCAGGACAAGTACGATACCCCAACGCCGTAGCCGGCCCGGAGGGGATCTATGTGAATTGCGGCAATCGCATCCCGCGCGACTTCGCCTATCAGATCTTTCGTCGCACTAAAGGCGGTAAGACGTGGGAAGAGATGGCCACGATAGCATGCGAAAACCATTTCGACGCCTTCTTCAACAAGGTGGTGCTGGCCAACGTGCACAACCCCGTCTACCAGCTCCCCACCGACGAGAAGAAGGGCATGATTTGGCAACTCGTGCAGCAGGCGTCATTCGCCGACTCCATCCCGCTCTTCGGCACCCTGCCGATGTATCGCGAGGCCCTGGGCGTCACCTGGTACGACGGCACAGCCGAGAAAGGCCAGAAGTACGAGTACAAAGTAGTCACCCTGCAGGCCAGCCGCCAGCCCGAAGAGAAAGTCACGGCCGCCGTCTCCTATCCGCTGACCCCGCGAAGCGATTACGGTATCAAGGTGAGCAAACACGAAGTGAAGGGAGGCAGGATCGACCTCAGCTTCACGATCGGCAACAAGCAGGATATGTATGCCGCCAAACTGATGCGCGGCTACTACCTGCAGTCGGATCTCGTCCCGCTGTCCATCCGCGTAGGTTTCCGTAGCGAAAACGATGTGAGCAAAGCCATCGTTACCGATACAGCCGCCGTGCGCCGCGGCCTCGTCCTCTACTGCCTGCAGCCGTATGACATCTACGGCAATCCGGGGCGCCCGTCTGACACGATACGCATCACCAACCTGACTGACCTCGACGAAACGAACTACGCAGGTCTGAATGCGCATCCAGATAAAGAGGGCATTCGCCTGACGTGGCACTTCCCCAAGCCAGAGTTCCTCCGCAGCATCGACATCTACAAGGCCACCGGCTTCCGCGACAGCCTCGACTATCGCTACCTGCTCAGCGTCTCGCCAAGCGACACCTCTTACTTGGATAAAGACGTAATCCCGTCCGAGATCTATTCCTACAAAGTCGTGATCAATAATGCCTACGGCGAAAGTCCGCTCAGCATGAGTGCGATGGGCTGGTACTACGGCGACAAGCCAGCCACAGCGCCCGTCGACCTACGTGCCGAAGTGAGCATGGGAGCCGTGAAACTGATGTGGTCACGCCCAGACGCCGACACGAAGGCTTACTACATCATGCGTTCCGTAGAGGGCGACACAACCCTGCAACAGGTCGGCGCAGCCATTCTTTCCGATAGCTTATTCGTGACCTACACCGACTCGGTGAACGACGTCAACTGTACGATGCTCACCTACGCCGTACGCTCCGAAAACGCCAGTCGCAACCTCAGTCCGCTCTCCGGACGCATCTATGTAACCCCGATGCGCAACGTCCGCCTGCCCGCACCCCTCAACCTGACGACCCACTTTGCCGACAAGCGGGTGTGGGTGTCGTGGGACATGGCCGAGGAGTTCGATAAGAACGTCAAGGGCTATCGGCTGGAACGACGCATCGCCCCCGCCAACAAGGCGGATACGACACAACACTTCAAGCCGGTCCGCACCGATAAGATGTTGATGAACTACTACGAAGATGCCGACGTGAAAGAAGGCGTAACGTACGAGTACCGGCTGTTCTCTATCGGAGCTCACGGCCTCGAGAGCTCCCCGTCAGTCGTGTCGAGTTGTCAAGTGCCGGTCGTCAAGCCGCTTTCCATCTCCTCGCTGCAGGTGCAGAAGACGAAGGGCGGCTACCGCCTGGCATGGGAAGAGACGGAGCAGGAGAACATCGACTGTTATAAGGTCTATCGGGTGCAGGAGAATCAGCCGCCTCGCCTGCTTGCCAAGATGAAGAAGAACGAGACGTCGTACTTTGATTCGGTCAAGGAAGACAAGGTGATTTACCTCTACACCGTCACCTGTACGGGCACGAACGGCGTCGAAAGCGAAGTCGTCCAATGGATGGGTGCCAATTGATAAACTTGGAAGTCCTTGAATACTAAGCATGCATGTATTCAGGGCTTTCGCCACACTTCGATGCAGTCCTTGGACCCGTCGAGATGCTCCCGAAGCACGCGCTCGACATAGCCCGAGATGCTGGCGCCTCGCAGACCGATCCGGCGGACAACGAAAATCCAGCCTTTGAATGTAGAAGAGGATCGAGAAGGTATTTTTCATGGGTCGAATGCAAATCGTTTCGGTTCAGGAGCGCATCGTTTCGGTTAGAAGCCTTATTGTTTGGGGTGGAAGATTCATATTGTAGTCAAGCAGAAATGGTCCCACGAATGTGTACCCGGTGCGGCCTGAAGGGCCGCACCGGGTACCCCCGATTATTCGCAATCCATTTTTATTCGACTATAGCTGATAGTGGGCAATTGTCGGGAGGATGCGCGCTATATCCCTCGGTGATGTATCGTGGTGTACCCACGTCTCGGCGGATTGTGTAGCTCAAAAAGGGATAAGTGTCGATGATCCCCAACAAGAAGTATGCATCGACAATGATTTTGCACCCGACTTGCGTGATGGCCTGATCTATTTCCCCACTCTTCTTTCTTTTTCAACAATCACAAGCGACACCTCCTTCTTTCCATCGGACTGCAAAACTTGCTTACTCAGGAACACAAGTTCCTCTCCCGTCATTTGCCATACGGGGTAAGGTAGCCGCCCGGCGGCTGGGCGCCGCACCCCAGGACGCTCAGGCGTCCCCTGAAAAGGTTTACCTTTGCCCTTGTAAATCTGATTTTTTTCAGAAAAGTATGTATTTACCGAAAGGATATTACTTGCAAAACGGGAAATATGGTCTGACAGGGGTCATCGGACAGGGCGGATTCGGAATCACTTACTCGGGTGTATGGAACACCGAGGTCAAAGGTGAACTGGGAGCCGTGAAAACAGCCGTACCGGTTTGCATCAAGGAATATTTCTTCAAAGATTACTGCTTCAGAGACCCTGTTACGATGCAGGTTCGCGTGCATTCCGAAACGGGACGCCTGCTCTTCGATAAGTTTCGAGAGAAACAGATAGAGGAAGCGCGCATCCTTTCGGAGGTACATCACCCCTATATTGTCAATGTCCTTGAAGTGTTTGAGGAAAACAATACGGCCTACATCGCGATGGAGCGCATCGCAGGCCGCTCACTCAAGTCCGTCCTCGAAAGCCAGAAGACGCTGCCCGAGCCGCGCGCAATGAAATACATCGACCAGGTCGGCCGCGCACTCGAGTTCGTACATGCCAAAACCATCCTCCACCTCGATATCAAGCCCGGAAACATCCTCATCGATGCCCACGACGACGCCCGACTAATCGACTTCGGTGTCAGCAAACGTTACGACATCGAAACGCAGGAGACGAGCACCACCACCCTGACTCTCTCCAAAGGCTTTGCTTCCATCGAGCAATACGACAGCGACGGCCTGACAGGATTTTCGCCCCGCCCGGACATCTACTCCCTCGGCGCTACGCTCTACAACCTGCTCACGGGGTGCGTCCCGCCGGAGTCAATCTTGCGCGTGACGAAGCCGCTCGTGGAGCCATCAAAGTTGAACGCTGACATCACGCCGAAGGCTGAACGCGTCATCCTAAAAGCCTTGCAGGTGAACCCCGCCGACCGTTATCCTTCCGTCCGCGCTATGCTGGATGAATTAGATATCCCCCCATATCCCGAAAAGGAGGATCGCCCTGTAGCCGCCAACGAGGCAGCCGAAGCAGCGCCATCCGTCACGAATGACGACGAGCGTACGCAGCTGCTGAACGACGATGCCGAAGAGACCGCCCTCATCACGCCCTCACCGACCGAAAAAGCACCATCGACACTGCGTCGGCGGAGGAGCAAGCGACGCATACTGGTTCCGCTCCTTATCTGTGTCTCCGTGCTGCTGGGCTGGGCGGCGTCTTACCTGATTGGCAGCAACCGTAAGTCAGTGCCGATCGCCGCACCCGTGCCGACGGATGACCAGCCCACACAGGAGGCGGGCGCAGATCGTCCGGCTTTTGCGCAACTGTCGGTCGAGGCGGATGCCCCGTCGGCCGAAAGCGTCGAGAACAAAGACTGCACACGTGAGACGGAGGAGAAGAAGATGGCGGATAAGAAACCCGAGGAGCCGAAACCTGATCGGCCGGAGCAGATGAGAGGCGAAGAGGGCACCAGCACCGAAGCGGCCAACACACGCTACGCTGCGCTCGTCGCCTCGGGCAAGGTGAAGATGGAGCGGGGAGCCTATGCTGAGGCAAAGAGCGACTTCATGCGGGCGAAAGAGATCAAAGTTACCGAGGAAGTGATCCGTCTTTCCCTCGCCTGCGACGACCGCATCGAAGAAGACAATGTGCGCTCCCGAAAAGCCCTCTACGAGATCGGTATGTCCTTCGGCAACTTCACGATTGTACGCAAGAAGCAGAACGGACGCTACGGTGCCATCGACACTCGTGGCTACGAACGCATCCAGTGTGTCTATCTCAGTGTGGGACGGTCAGAGAACGGACGCGCCTTTGAACGCGAGGATCACCTTTACGACATCTATAATGCCAACGGAGCGATGGTGGCCCGAGGGCTTACGACCTATTGACATAAGAAGAATTTGTACATGAAGAAGTGGACAGGAATTCTGTTGCTGTTGATGTGTTGCTTGCCTTGGTGCACACTGGCACAGCGACAGACCGAATACAATCGTAAGGGCGACGACGCCCTCCGTCGCAAGGATTATCGCGACGCCAAAATGTGGTTTGAGGAGGGTGTGTTCGCCGAGTGCGACCGCTATAGCATCGACAGACTGACGACTATTTGGCTCGAGGATGAGTCTATGCACGTCTCTATGCGCACGGTGATGAACAAGTGCCTGAATTGCCTCAACGAGTGGGCTACGGAGCGCGACACGTTTGCCATCGAGAAGCTCGTCCTCTACTACAGCCACGGCATCGGTACGGCAGAGAACCGCGTAACGGCCGACTATTGGCGGCACCAGTTGGAGTCGATTCGGCGCATGGCCCGTGGCGAGGACGAAGTGCCTTCCACACCACGCACACCCATGCGCTTCTTCTTCGGCTATCAAGCCTCACTGCTCGCGCCCTTTGGCATACGTGTGGGGGGCATCGCCGGGCGGCTGGGATGGTACGTACAGGCGCAATCCAACTTCTCCTTTCGCAGCTATACGGAAACCTGCCGCACAGCCGGCGGACGCTTTACGATCGAAGGCCTCACGGGTTATTACGGCTACACGGGCGAGAAACGAGCCAACGTGGTAATGACCTCCGTCGGGCTCATGGTCCGCACGCTGCCCAGCGTCTATACCTCCGTCGGTGCCGGATATTGGCAGCGCGACCTAATTCGCCAATATGGCACGGCTGATGACGCTGGTATGATCCGTGAGACAGCTTGGGCCAAGGATCTCGACGCTTCCGAAAAGGGGCTGAAGGTGGACTTAGGTGCCACCTACATCTTCCCCGGTCGACGCTTTTACGTGACAGGCGAATGCACCGTGCTCAATTTCCAATACCTCTATCCCGGCTTGGGTGTAGGCATGATCTTTTAATGAACAAGAAACACCGGCTTACCTATGAACCATAAATACTCCTCGCCCTCCCTTTATGCTTACTTGATCCTCTTCGCCTTCTTCCTCACCCTCCCCCCAGCCTGCATCGATGACCCAGAGGTGGATCCCGGCATACAGAACGCACGCACGCCTCTCATGGGTGAAACGTTGACGATAAATGCTCTCACAGCCTCATCCGTCACACTGACTGCCACCGTGGTGCAGGCCAACGGTGCAACCGTTACTGAGCGTGGTTTCTGTTGGTCGGAGCAGAAGAACCCGACCGTAGACAACAACGCCAAGGCTTTCGGAAACGGCATCGGTGAATACCAAGGCACCGTAGACAAACTTGTTAACGGGCGCGCATACTACTTCCGCCCCTATGCCCGCAATGCCAAGGGCGTGTCTTACGGAGAGGAACGTAAGGTGGAGACCCGCACAGGACTGGGCTTGGTTCACACTTTTCTTATCGCCGACAGTACGCATGCCGAACGCGCCCTCTGCGGCGGGCGCATCGAGGCCACGGGCGAGGGCGACATCCTGGCACGTGGTGTCTACTTCTCCCGCTCGCCGGACATGAATCCGAAGGACTCCGTCATCAGTACAATGAACGCTGACTCCTTCGTGTGTCACCTCAAAGGCTTAGAACCTGCCACTACTTACTATGTGGAAGCATTCGTCCGCAACCGCTTCGGCGTCTATACCGGCGCCGACACCCGCCGCTCCTTCACCACCTCCGACGGCCGCCCCGTGCTCTCGCCCCTGACAATCGTCGGTGTGGGCTACACCTCCGCCTCCCTCTCGACCACCGTCATCGACGCCGGAGATGCCCCCGTCCGAGAGCGCGGCTTCTGCTGGAGCACACAGCCCAATCCATCGATCCTCAACTCCCCTTACGTGGAGATCGGCCACGGGACAGGCAGCTTCAGCGGCGAATGCACCGGCTTAGAGCCAAACCGCAAATACTACGTCCGCGCCTACGCCGCCAACAATCCCTACGGCTATACCTACAGCCCGCAAGATTCGTTCGTTACCCTTAGCAGCGTCCCCACCGTCACGACCCTCACCCCTTCCGATCTCACGAAGGGAACCGCCGTGATGGGTGGCCGGGTCCTCGCGCAAGGTCAGAGCGCCGTCACCGCCTGCGGCATCTGCTGGTCGCTCTCCGTCGAAGAACCCACCCTCGCGAATGCTAACGTCATGCAGTTCACCCTCGGTGCGATGGGCAACTTCACCGGTCGCATAGTCGGGCTCAAAGGCGGCCGCACTTATTACATCCGCGCTTTCGCCACAAACGCCGAAGGCACCTCATACGGCGAAACGATCGCTCAAAAGATGCCTCCCATCTTCACCACTACGGCCAAGGATTTCCCCGGATCGGCGCGTGTGCAGGGCTCCCCGGCTTGGTTCACCGCCGGCGATCGTGGTTACCTGCTCGGCGGCGACATCGGCCCCTATTTCACCTCCGACCTCTATTTCTACAGCACCACCTCCAACGAGTGGCGCCAGATGCTGGCTTGCCCCGCCGGCCCCCTAAAGTGGCAGACGGCTGTCGTGTATGGCGGATCAGCTTACGTCTTCGGCGGCATCGATGTCAACCGCAAAACCAACAACAGCTTCTATCGCTACGACATCGCCAGCAACACTTGGTACACCCTCACCTCCACCCTCGCCCCAGACTCCCTCTGCCTCGCCCTTGGCGTAACTCTCAACGACCGGATCTTCCTCGTCGGAGGCCGTAACGACACTGTCACAAACCACGTCTGGGGCTACCATATCTCCGCTTCCACTTGGGTCCGCCAGCCCGACTTCCCCGAGCGGCACTACGGCGGTGTGGCTCTCACCGTCGGCACCTCCGTCTACGCCGGACTCGGTCGCCGCCCGGACGGATCCTTCAACCGCAACCTCTGGCGCACCGTCGACATGGCCACCTGGCACCTCGAGACGCTCTGCTCCATGGCTAACGGCGGTATCTTGGCCGGAGTCGTCTGCCACAACAAGATTTATGTCATCGATGAGGCCTTCACCCTCCTCGAGTACGACCCCGCCCCCCGTGCATGGACCCGCCGCGCACAACTCCCCTCCGGCTTCCGCGGCATCCATTGCATGTATGTCATCAACGATCTCATCTACATCGGTCTTTCGCAAACCTCCTCCACGCTCCTCGTCTACGACCCTGCGTGGGATAGCTGAGATGCCGTTTTGATCCAAGGCAAGCACAGGATTCCATCAAAATAGTTTCTATATGGCCCCATGAAAATTGGAGGTGTCCCGGCCCTTCAGTTCGTTCCGGGACACCTCTAATTTTCGTAGGGCCATTTCTGTTTGGGGTATAAAGGATAGACCCTCTCCCCGCATCGGGGGAAACCCTTTACCCGCATCGGGGGAAGCACCCTCCCCGCACCGAGGGAGACACCTTCCCCAATGGCTCATAGACAAAGCATGCGTTGTGGGTGACGCAAAGCATGCGTTGTGGGTGACGCAAAGCATGCTTGCAGTCACCGTGCAAGAGAGTCCCATCTCTATATCGGTAAATGTATTTCTTACATCGAACTGACGTTCTGTAAAGGTTCATTCCTACTCGGAGTAAAACAAAAAAGGGCGGACACAAGGCCCGCCCCTATACCTATCTATCCGGGGATAGATCTGTTATCCGATCAGCTCCACGCTGCGGCGGATGAAGCGGCTCAGCGGCTCACCCTTCAGTAGGCCATTAGCGAGAAGGGCGAGGTCGATGAGTTGACCGACGACTTTGTTGCCGGCGGCGTACTCCGTGAGGATGGCGTCGCGGCGGCCACGCAGCTCGTCGAGCGTGCGGTTCGTGTTCGTCATGTCCTCCTTCTCTGCTTCCGTCAGTTCGTCTTCCTTCTTCTTGCTCTGCGCCTCGCGAAGGTCATGTTGGCGCGCCTCCCAGCCCTTGATGTCAGAGAGGATGGGCTGCAACTTGTCGGTGCAGGCCTTCTCCTCATCGCTGAGGACGGAGAGGATGAGCGGGTGATCGGTGTTGAGCACGAGGTTGTAGC
>CAUPYF010000054.1:0-9501 GCA_963515435.1 uncultured Tannerella sp.
TCCAAGCCTCAAAATCTCCGTCGAACATCTTCGTCTTGTTGATTCCATACGACCAGGCCTGCACGTAATACAGCAGTTTTTGCAGCTTCAGGTTGATCAGCGAAGCCGCCCCATCCTCGGATTTGGCCTTGAGGATGATGTAGTCGGCGATGTTATTTATCGAGTTCATTAGTAAGTAGAATGGTAAATGTCATGTATTGTTTGGTGGCAAAGATAGGCGGGGGACGGGGGTGTCATTGTGGATTTACGCCTCAGCCTCGTCGTCGGTCAGGTCTGCGGCGGCTAAATCATTGCCGGGGCAATAGCGGAGGGTGCGGCGGACGAAGGCCATGTTCTTGATCAGTGGGCGGAGTGCGCCGGGGTCGTGTGAGACGAGCACGATGGCGGCGTCGCGGTTGATCTCTGCTAAGAGGTCGCCGAGGGTGGAGCCGAAGCGGCGATCCATGTACGTGTTGGGTTCGTCTAAGACGAGCATGCGGGGGCGGGATACGATGGCGCGGCCGAGCATGGCACGTTGCAACTCGCCACCGGAGAGTTCGCCGATGGGGCGATGGGCAAGCGCCTCGAGTCCCATGCGAGCGAGGGTGGCGCCGACGCGTTCACGTTGCTCTGGCGAGCAGCGGCGGCAGCGTGTCTCGGCCATGAGTCCAGAGGCGACGACCTCGGAGACGGAGATGGGGAAGCGGCGATCGATGGCGTTGACTTGGGGCAGGTAGCCGATGGGGAGGGTGGAGGTGGGGCGCCCGCCCTGGTAGAAGGTGATCGTGCCGGAGCGGGGGCGGAGCAGGCCGAGCATGACGCGCAGGAGGGTGGTCTTGCCGCCGCCGTTGGGGCCGACGATGCAGAGGAAGTCGCGCTCGGAGATGCGGAGGCAGACGTCGATGAGGACGTCTTTCGTGGCGTCGTAGCCGGCGGTGATGTGATCGATGGAGACGAGGGGCATGTATAGAGGTAGTTAGGGGTAGTGAGAAGTAGTTATGCGCCTGCGGCGCGGTAGTTAGGAGTAGTAGAAAGTAGAGGGGCGGGGATGTTGGCCGGGCATGGGTTAATCATTGACCATCGATCAGCGCGTGGCTGATGCGGAGCATCTCGTCTTTCCACCGGGCGGAGAGGGGGTCGATGACAACAACGCGGGCTCCGAGCTCGTCGGCAACGGATGCGGCATGCTTGCGGTCGAACTCGCGCTGCACGAAGACGACGCGCACGCCCTCGGCCCGCGCCGCGTCGATCAGCGCCTTCATCGATGCCGCCGAGGGCTCCTTGCCGTCCGTCTCGATGGACAGCTGGCGGAGGCCGTACTCGTGGGCGAAGTAGGTCAGGGCGGGGTGATAGATGATGAAGGTGCGGCGGGTCAGCGTGTCGAGCATCGCGTGCAAGGCCGCGTCGGTGGAGTCGATCTCAACGAGGAGCCGGGCGTAAGCCGATTCATAGTCGGCGGTGTGGACGGTGTCGAGGACGCAGAAGGCGCGCAGCGTGTTGCGGGCGATGAGGCGTGCTGTGGCGGGCGTGCTCCAGATGTGCGGGTCGCCGTGGTCGTGCGCGTGGTGGTGATCGCCGTGCGCGTGGTGGTGATCATCATCGATCCAACGGATACCCTCGGAAAGGTCGAAGACGCGCAGGTGTGGGTTCTGCTCCGTGATCGTCTTCATCCACACCTGCTCAAAGCCGATGCGTCCGACGCGCAGGTAAGCCCGGCCGCGCGCCACGGCCATCATCTCCTGTGGCGTCGGGTCATACGTCTCGGGGCTCTGTCCGGGCGGCACGACGGTGTGTATCGTGAAATATCTACCCCCGATGCCTTCAGCAAAGTAGCGCTGCGCCTCCATCGTTACGGTTACTACTGACTCGTCCCCGGCCTTCGGCCCACTGCCTGCACAGCTCGTTATCCCCAACACAAGCAGCCCCGCAGCCGCAGCCTTCGATACGGCGTTCGGCCACCGCCCGCTGCGGAGCCTGCGCACAGGATACCACGACGTCAGCGCACCGATGGCAAAGACGGTGGCGAAGATGGCCAGCAGGTCCCAAGGCGACACGTGCACGGGGTATTGGTCGTTGACGAAGGCGCCCACCTCGCCGAGCCGGATGATGCCGAAGTGTTGCTGCACAAGGCAGAGCACGACACCGACGACGATGCCCACGGCCGCGCCAAGGAGCGGGATCATGCAGCCCTCGAAGAGGAAGATGCGGCGGATCAGCCCATCGTCGGCGCCCATGCTGCGCAGCATATGCACGTCGTCTTCCTTTTCGATAATGAGCATGGAGAGCGAGCTGACGACGTTGAACAACGCGATGGTGAGGATGAAAACGAGGATGAGAAATGTCATCCATTTCTCGATCTGCATCATGCGAAACGACGCCTCCTGTTGCTCGAAGCGATCCTGCACACGGAAGCCTTTGCCAAGCGTGCGACTGATGCGGCGCTTCACCGCATCCACATCGGCGCCGGGAGCCAGCTTCAGCTCCAAGGCCGAGACCTCGCCGTTGTCGTAGCGCAGCATGTCGCGCACGAGACGGATGGGGAGGATCAAGTAGCGCTCGTCGTATTCGGCTTGGTTGATGCAGAAGACGCCCCCGATGAAGGCGTAATCGAGTTGGAACGAGGTAGCAGGATTGGCTGTATTGACACGCACATCGCGCTTGGGGGCGTAGATCTCCATTGGCTCGGTGAAGGCGGCGTTGATGCCGAGCGCAGAAGCCAGCCCGATGCCGGGCACGCCATAGTTGATCTCGCCCTCATGCAGCACGAAGCGCCCATCGATGAGGCTGGAATCGATCGGCACGGCGCGCTCGAAGGTGCTATCCACGCCCTTGGCCACGGCGATCTGCTGGCGGTCGCCGTAACGCACGAGGACGTTGTCCTGCAACACTTCGGTGCTGAGTGCCACCTCGGGCATGGCCCTGACCTGCCGCATGGCCGCCGTCGCGGGGTCGAACACCTTGCCCTCCACGGCGGTGATCTTCAGCTCGGGGTCGAAGTTGCCGAAGGAGGAGATGACGAGATCGCGGAAGCCGTTGAAGACGGACAGCACGCAGACGAGCGCCACCGTGGCTACGGCGACGCTGCACACGGAGATCATGGAGATGATGTTGATGGCGTTGTGCGACTTCTTAGCCAGCAGATAGCGCCGGGCGATGAATAGCGGGAGGTTCAAAATAGCGGGTAGTTATGCGGCCTTGCGGCCGCGGTAGTAGGGGCGCCCCTTGTAGGCGCCTGGTAGTCAGATGGTAGCGGGGAATATTTAATTCTACCCTCTACTTACTCAGCAGCTGATCGATGTTTTCCACATAATCGAGCGAGTCGTCGAGGTAGAAGATCAGCTCGGGGATGCGGCGGAGTTGCATACGTACGCGTTGGCCGAGGTCGTAGCGGATCGTCTTCTTGTTCGACTCGATGGCCTCCATCAGCTGCTCTGCCTTTTCGGTGGGGAAGATGCTGAGGTAGACCTTGGCCACGCTCAAGTCGGGGCTGACGCGCACGGCACTGACCGAGACGAGCGTGCCGGGCATGGCCTTGGTTTGCCGCAGGAAGAGGTCGCCCAATTCCTTTTGCAGCAGTCGGCCTATTTTGTTCAATCTGGTTCCTTCCATAGGATCTAAAATCTAAAGAGTGAAAAGCTAAAAATGGGGAGGACGGCTTACTTCTTCCAAATCACGGTCAGGCCGTCGCGCAGGGGCAGGAGCACCTTCTCCACGCGGTCGTCAGCCTTGATCCGTTCGTTGAAGGCGACGATGCCGCGTGTCTGGGAGTCGGTGTGGGTGGCACCCTCGTCCGCCACCTTGCCCGACCAGAGCGTATTGTCCGCAAGGATCAATCCGCCCGGCCGCACAAGGGGGAAGACGAGGTCGTAATACGTGCAATAGTCGCGCTTGTCAGCGTCGATGTAGACGAGGTCGAACGGCTCGGGCCCGAGCGTGGGGAGCACCCGGCGCACATCGCTCCAATGCGGGCGGATCTTCGTGCGGTCGGGGTATTGCTCCCAATAAGTGCGGAAGAAAGGCTCCATCTCGTCGTTGATCTCCACGGTGTGGATCACGGCGTCGGCGTCCGTGCCCTCGGCCATGCAGAAGGTGGCGTAGCCCGTGTAGGTGCCGATCTCAAGCAGCCGCTTGGGGCGCATCATGCGGCAGAACATCTTCAGCACGCGCCCCTGCAAATGGCCGGCGATCATGCGCGGGCGGAGCAGCTTCACGTGCGCCTCGCGGTTGAGGCGCGCCAGTAGCGGCGGCTCCGGGTCGGTGTGATCGAGGATGTACGATTCGATGTCCACGGGGTAGAGCGAGGGGGGGAAGATGGGCTAGAACGTCGGCAACTGGTACTCGTCGCGGTCGCGGAGCACGCGCTTCACGTCGTTGATCTCGAGGAAGGTCGTGCCGCCGCCCTCGCCAAAGCTGCCGCTGAGGTAGGCCACTTTGTCTTCCTCCGTGATCAGTCCGCGGTCGATGAGCTGCTTCAGCGCGTCGTAGTAATACTCGCGGCGGCTGACTTTCCACGCTTGGAAGACGGCCCAGACGCCGTAAGAGAGCGACAACATGCGCATCACTTCGGGGCGATAACAGATGGCGAAGACGGTGGCGCGGCCGCGGAAGGCTGCCAGGTAGCGCGCCGTGCGACCCGTGTAGCTGTCGGAGATGATGGCGCGCACACCGAGCTTGGATGACGACTTGACGGCTTGCTTGGCGAGGAAGGAAGTCACGTCCAAGTCGTCGCCCTTGATGGGCACGCGGATGTCGTTCGCTGCGAGCTTCGTTTGCTCCGCCTCATAGGCCACTTTGGCCATCATCTGCACCGCCTCCAAGGGGTATTTGCCATAGGCGGTCTCGCCGCTCAGCATCAGCGCGTCGGTGCGGTAATAGATGGCGTTGGCGATGTCCGTCACCTCGGCGCGTGTCGGGCGCGGGTTGTTGATCATCGAGTGGAGCATCTGCGTGGCCACGATGACGGGCCGCTTGGCCTCCACGCATTTGCGGATCAGCGTGCGCTGTATGCCGGGGATCTTCTCAGCCGGCACCTCAATGCCGAGGTCGCCGCGAGCCACCATCACGCCGTAGGCTGCTTGAAGTATCTCGTCGATGTTGTCCACGCCCTCTTGGTTCTCAATCTTGGCGATGATCTTGATCGGGCTCTTGTGGGCATCGAGGATGCGCTGCACGTCGAGGACGTCGGCTTTGCTACGGACGAAAGAGTGGGCGATGAAGTCAAGCCGATTGGCAATGGCCCACTCGATGTTGCGGCGGTCCTTCTCCGTCAGCGAGGGCAGGTTGATGCGCACGCCGGGCACGTTGACGCTCTTGCGGCTGCCCAGCGTGGCGTTGTTCTGCACCTCGCAGATGAGCCGATCGGCTTGCTTCTCGATGACCTTCAGCTCGAGGTCGCCATCGTCGATCAGGATGTCGCTATCGGGCGAAAGGTCTTTGACGAAGTCGGGGTAGGAGACGCAGATGCACTCGTGTGTCGTCTCGCCACCGGGGCGGCCTTGCATCACGACGCGGTCGCCGGCCTGAAACTCGATCGGGGCGGCCAGTGTGGTGGTGCGTATCTCGGGGCCTTTCGTGTCAATTAAGATGCCGATGCGGCCGGAGACCATGCGTGTGTTTGACACCACGCGCTGCAATCCTTCTTCGCTCATGTGCGCCGTGTTGAGGCGCACGACGTTCATGCCCGCTTCATAGAGCGAGCGGATAAAATCGACCTCGCAACGTTGGTCGGAGATCGTGGCTACGATTTTGGTGTGCTTCATTGGAAAAGTAGTTAGGGGTAGTAAGAGGTAGTAAGAAGTAGTGCTCACTTCAATGCCTCGATGGCCAACCGATAGGAGTCCAAACCGAATCCGGCGATGACGCCCCAGCAGGCGGCGGCGAGGCTGGAGTGATGGCGGAAGGCTTCGCGGGCGTATACATTAGATATATGCACCTCGACAACGGGCGCGGTGACGGCGCGGATGGCGTCGTGCAGGGCGATGGAGGTGTGGGCGTATGCGCCGGCGTTGAGCACGATGCCGTCTGCGGTGAAGCCCGCCTCGTGGATCTTGTCGATCAGTTTGCCCTCGATGTTGCTTTGGTAATAAGTGATCCGGCACTCCGGATAGGCCGCCCGGAGTTGCGCTAAAAAGGAATCGAACGACGCGTGGCCATAGACCTCCGGTTCGCGTCGCCCCAGCAGGTTCAGGTTTGGCCCGTTGATGATGAGTATATTTTTCGTTTGCATGTAATATTTGTCGCCCATTGGAGACGCGCAAAAGTAAGATAGAGGATAGAAATCGGAGGCCGGACGCCCAAAGTGGGTGTGCTTAGATGTCATCGCACTCCGAGACTCTGGAAATGGGTTCAACCTTCGGGAAGGGGCATTTCGAGACTCTGGAAATGGGTTCAACCTTCGGGAAGGGGCATTTCGAGACTCTGGAAATGGGTTCAACCTTTGGGAAGGCTCATTTCGAGATTCAGGAAATGGGTCTAACCTTCGGGAGGGGTCATTTCGAGACTCTGGAAATGAGTTCAACCTTCGGGAAGGCTTCGCTCGGGGCGGCTCCCTTTTGCTTCACTCCCTTTTTAATACCCATTGATATGAACAGAAAAGAGATACCGACGGATGATCCGGTGAAACAATACGAGACCTACCTGCGCCTCGAGCGGGGGCTGTCAGCAAACACTGTGGAGGCTTACGTGGACGACCTGAATAAGCTCTTCCATTTCGTGACCACCGAGGGGCGGCCCGTCACGGAGATTACCTACCAAGACCTTCAGCAGTTCGTGGCTCAGCTCTATGACGCCGGCATTTCGCCCCGCTCGCAGGCGCGCATCATCTCTGGCATCCGGTCGTTCTATCACTACCTCGTCCTCGAGGGCTACCTCAAGCATGACCCGACGCAGCTGCTCGAATCGCCCAAGATCGGGCGGCGGCTGCCCGAGGTGCTGACCGTCGAGGAGATCGACCGCATCCTGGCCACCATCGACCTCTCCACGCCGGCCGGAAGGAGGAACCGCGCCATGATTGAGGTGCTTTACAGTTGCGGCCTGCGCGTTTCGGAGCTTACCGGGCTGAGATATTCGGATGTCCACTTCGACGAAGGCTTTATCCGCGTCACCGGCAAGGGCAATAAGCAGCGCTTGGTGCCTATTTCGCGGACAGCCCTCGACGAAATCCGTCGCTACCTACCTGACCGCTGCGCCATCGCTTCGCCGCGGGGCTTTGAGGACATCCTCTTCGTCAACCCCCGCGGCCGCTCGCTCTCCCGCATCATGGTCTTCTATATCGTTAAGGAGCACGCCGCGCTGGCGGGCATCACGAAGAACATCAGCCCGCACACCTTCCGCCATTCCTTCGCTACGCACCTGCTCGAAGGCGGCGCCAACCTGCGCGGCATCCAAATGATGCTCGGGCATGAGACGATCACCGCAACGGAGATCTATACCCACCTTGACCGCGAATCGCTCCGCCAAGAGATCATCGAGCACCACCCCCGCAACCGTTCGTGGCGCCAGGAGCATGGGGGGGGGAACTCGCCGTAGGGGAGGGGGGCGGAGGCCAAAACCATCAGTGTTTTGGCCTCTCCGTGCTTCATTTCGTGATCGAAACGGTGAGCCACAACTCCCGGCCGCGGAGGCGATAGCTGTAGCTGTAGGTGTTTACGGCATTGAAAAGGGAATAGCTGTAATGCTGGAGGTTGAAGAGGTTCCGCAGGTCTAAGCTGAGGCGCAAGGCCCGGTGACGATATGTTGCGCCGAGGTCGAAGAGGGTTGCGGTGACGGGGCGGCCGGCCATTTGATCTTCAGTAGTGATGTCGGACGTGGCAGTAAGGAGCCATTTTGGGGCGGGCTGCACATGCAGTCGGATGTCGTGCGTCTGCGATAGATGCGACTGATCCCGCCCGTTGTCGATGCGATTGTAAGTCTTGACGAATCGGTAGCTATAAGCCAACTCGAGGCGCCCGTCGAATGGCTTAGCGACGATGGTCGGGTTGAGCCAGATGGTATTCAGTCGGTAATTGTATAAGCGATCATTCTGGATCATCGAATGCCGGCCGTGCGTGAAGCCTGCGTTGAAAGAGGCTTTCGTTTCGATGGGCTGAAATTGCTTGGTGATGCCGAAGTATGCGCTCGCATTGTGGGTCAGATGAGGCATCCGGCGGGAGGTCGCTTCGATCAGCCTCGGACTGATCTCCATTGAGGGAAGCAGGGTGTTGCGCTGCTGCACGTAGGAAGCGCCGACGTAGAGAAACAGCATTTCGAGGGGCAGTTTGAAATCATAATTGGCTTGGACGGAGAGCGTACGGCTATGGGCGAGGCGGCCGATGCCGCGCCGCTCAGTCGTCAGGCGGTTGCGGACGGGCGCTGTGAGGAGGTCGGACAAGTCGCCGTCCTTCTCCGTGTATGCTCCTTGCAGCCGGACGATCGACTGTGGCGAAAGCGCGTAGTAGAAATAAAGCGACGGGGAGGCCGTCCACCGATTCCTCCTGTAGGCGCTTGGGCGGCTCCCCCGGTTGGTGTAATCCGAAAACACGCCGCCCAAAGAGGCGCCTCCGCGAAAGATGAATCGCCTCAGCGGGTGGGTGTATTCATACTGAGGCGAGAGATGCCAATGCAGCGTCATGCCATCCAAGAGGTTTTCAGCCGTGATTGTGTCGTACTGCAATGCCGTGGTCACTTGATCCATGCCGTAGCCTACCGTAAGCGGCAGGTAAAGGCGTGACACCCGTGTCTCGTACGTAGCCGATAGGGTGGTTCGGACGAGGGCATGGCTGCTGGTGGCCTTTTGCATCAGGCGCTCGCCGTCCTTTGTCGAGATCTCTATGCGGCCCTCGGGCGTGCGGTTGTAACGGATGAATGAGGAAATGCCCCAGCGTAACTTTTCACTTTTCCAGCGCACGGAGAAACGGTTCTCCACGTTGCCTCCTCGGTATTTCTCACGCTGAAGGAGCGCGCCCCACGTGCCGTCCGACATGGGCAGCGAGGCGTCGAGGATCGAGGCGCCGGCCGTGAGGTTGTTTATGATATATCGCTTCGCTCCATTGTCCTTATACTCCATCGAGAGGAAGGGCAGATGCTTGTTCGCATCGGGCGCATATTGCTGGGTGATGGTGATGTCTCCTGCGCCGTTCGGGAAGACTTGCTCGGAGGCGTAGCTGTGCCCGGTCCGTGTGTGGGCATAGCCCACGTTCGTTTTCAAGGTGACCTGCGGCTTCAGCTTTTGGATCAGGTTCAGGCTTAACGCATGGTCTTGCGGGGAGATATACCGCTCCCTTTTGATCGGAGGATGGGCGGCTGTGAGTTCGCCTAACACCGCTAACGCATAGGGCGTGTAGGCATCGTCTGCAAAATGATCCACGTTTTCCTGCCCGGCAAACTCTTTGGTATTACCCAACTTCATCGTCGCCAGCAGCTGGAAGTTGGGGTTGAACAGCATGCCCGCCCCCGCGAGATAGTAGCGCGTCTTGTCGCCACGCCCCACGGTCGCCTCTTAGGTGCCGACGGGTCGCAGTTTGGCGTGCTTGGAGAGCTTGATGT
>CAUPYF010000055.1:0-9367 GCA_963515435.1 uncultured Tannerella sp.
ACGATACGGACGTCTTCACCGAGATCGTCACGTCCACCTTTAGCGCCGCCCGCGCGGGATTCGATGTCTCGATCGGCCTGACGGGCATCCTCTCGCTGTGGCTGGGACTGATGAAGATCGGTGAACGCGCGGGGCTGGTCGGTGCCTTTGCCCGACTGGCTGCGCCCGTCTTCGGCCGACTCTTCCCAGGCGTGCCCGCCGGTCATCCGGCCGCGGGATCCATCTTCATGAACATCTCGGCCAACATGCTCGGCCTCGACAACGCCGCCACCCCCATCGGCCTACGCGCCATGCAGCAACTCCAGGAGCTGAACCCGCACAAGGAAACGGCTAGCGACGCCATGATCATGTTCCTCAACCTCAACGCCTCGGGCCTTACCGTCGTGCCGATCACGATCATGATGTACCGCGCCCAGTGCAGCGCCTCGAACCCCGCCGACGTCTTCCTGCCCATCCTGCTCACCACCTCTGTGGCCACGCTGACGGCCATCATCGCCGTGGCCGTCATGCAGCGCATCAACCTGCTACACCGCAGCCTGCTGCTCTTCTTCGTCGGATCGGTGGCCTTCATCGGTGGGCTCGTCTGGCTCTTCCGCACGCTCCCCCCGGAGCAGGTTTCGCTTTACTCCACCGTCGCGGCTAACGTGATGCTGTTTACCATCATCTGCGGCTTCATCGTGGCCGGCGTGCGCAAGAAGTTGAACGTCTACGAGACCTTCATCGAAGGCGCCAAGGAGGGCTTCGGCACAGCCATCCGTATCGTCCCCTACCTCGTGGCCATCCTCGTGGCCGTCGGTGTCTTTCGCGCCTCAGGTGCTATGGGGCTGCTCATCGATGGGTTACGTTGGATTGTTGACGCCGTCGGATGGGACACGTCCTTCGTCGAGGGCTTGCCCACGTTGCTCATGAAGCCGCTGAGCGGGAGTGGATCGCGCGGCATGATGCTCGATGCAATGGGCACCTACGGTGCCGACTCCTTCGTTGGCCGGCTCGCCTGCGTGGCTCAAGGCTCCACGGATACGGCCTTTTACATCGTCGCAGTCTACTACGGAAGCATCGCCATTCGCCGCACCCGCTACACCATCCCCTGCGCCCTCTTGGCCGACCTCGTCGGCGCCATCACCGCCATTCTTATGACCTATTTATTCTTCAGCTAATGATCTCTTACAACGTCGAAGGCGTGAAGCGCCCCGACTTCTCCTGCCGTCTGACCTCGGCTTGGATCCGCCGCGTAGCCGAGCTGCACGGAAAACAGGTTGGCAACATCGCCTACCTCTTCTGTACCGAAGACCGAATGCTCGAAACCAACCGTACTTACCTGCAACACGATTATTACACCGACATCATTACTTTCGATTACTCCGAAGGCGACACCATCGCAGGCGATATCATCATCTCTCCTGAAACCATCCGCACCAACGCCGCACAGTTTGGCACGGCCTACCCTGATGAGCTCCGCCGCGTCATCATCCACGGCATCCTCCACCTCTGCGGCATCGACGACAAAGCGCCCGGCGCCCGCGCCATCATGGAACGCCACGAAAACGAAGCCCTCGCCCTACTCCGTGAGATGACCGTCAATAACACGCGGTGATCCTCTGCCGGGCGGATACACAAGTTTGCCTCTATCGATTATCCTTTAACAACATTACATAATGAACAGAATAGCTTCTTTGTTTGAGATTGAATACCCCGTCATTCAGGGCGGGATGATTTGGTGCAGCGGCTGGCGACTTGCCTCGGCCGTAAGCAACGCCGGCGGCCTCGGATTGCTCGGCGCCGGATCGATGCACCCCGAAACCCTCCGCGAACACATTCGCAAATGTCACGCCGCCACCGACCGCCCCTTCGGCGTCAACGTCCCGCTGATGTACCCGCAGATCGAAGAGATCATGCGGATCATCATGGACGAAGGCGTGAAAATCATCTTCACCTCCGCCGGCAATCCCAAGACGTGGACTGGCCGGCTCAAGGAATGCGGCATGACCGTGGTGCATGTCGTCTCGTCATCACGCTTTGCTGCCAAATGTGAGGCCGCCGGTGTCGACGCCATCGTGGCCGAGGGCTTCGAGGCGGGCGGACACAACGGTCGCGAAGAAACCACGACACTCTGCCTCATCCCCGCTGTGCGACGTGTCACCACACTGCCCATCATCGCCGCTGGCGGTATCGCCACGGGCGAGGCCATGCTGGCCGCTATGGCCCTCGGTGCCGACGGTGTGCAGATCGGGACACTCTTCGCCCTCTCTGCAGAGAGTTCCGCGCACGAGGCCTTCAAGCTCCACTGCTTAGCCTTGGACGAAGGCGACACGAAGCTGCTCTTGAAAAAGCTTGCCCCTACGCGACTGGCTGCGGGCGCCTTCCGCACGGCGGTCGAGGAGGCCGAAGCTGCCGGGGCCGATGCCGAAATGATGAGCCGGCTCCTCGGAAAGGGACGTGCCAAGAAGGGCATCTTCGAGGGCGACCTCGAAGAGGGCGAGTTAGAGATCGGCCAGGCCTCCGCCTTGCTGTCCGACATCCGTCCCGTCTCCGAAATCATGGACGACCTTATCCGCGGCTACCGCCGTGCCGCTGACAAGTCCTATAAACTCTGATCGGCGGCCGATTTTCATAAGGCTCAAACGGGGTGCATCGATCGGCGATGCATCCCGTTTTTGTTTCCTGCAAACAAGCATTCGTTAGGGCCGTGCAGAGCCACTGGAGCCCACAGACCTCTGTTTGGGATTGCGGAAATCTGCCTCAAGGTCACCACTTCGTTGTGACACTCCCTCCGGAGTGGCTCATGGAAAAAAATCCCACCCCCTTCAATGAAGAGAGGGTGGGAGATATGAGATGGAGTAAACCGGCTGCTACTTAGTTCCGGCGTATCGCTTATTCAGATACTCGATGATCTCACCCGTGATGTTGTACACGTCATCAGCTAAAAAGATCGGGCTGCCCGCCGTATTGCTGAAAATGATTTGGTAGCCCTTGTCCTGATTGTATTGCTTCAAGCAATGCACTACAGTGTCACGCAACTGCTCGTTCATAGCCTGCGTTTGCTCCATTAATTCCTGCGTCAGTCGATTGTCTAATTCTTGCAGTTCCTGCTCTTTTTTCATCAGCCGTTGTTGTTCCTGTTCAGCCCGCTCACGCGTGGCGAAAGCTCCGTTTTGCATCTTGTATTGAAAGTCTTTGACCTCAGCCTGCAAGCTGCGCGCCTTCTGCGTATAGTTGGCGCGTGCATTCTCTTGTTTTTTCAAGATCTGCTCGTTCAGGTCGATGGAGAAGTTGTATTTCTGCAATAAGGAGTCCACGTTAATGTAAGCAACGGGAAAAGCCTTAAGGGAGACTCCGGAGGAATCGACATCTGCCTTGATCGTCTTCGCACCGCCTCCTTTGTTTCCGGACAGTTGCATGACGAATAGGCAGATGATTGCAGCCGTTAGAATTCCTTCAATCACATAGTGTACATTGTTTTTCATATAAACAGAATTTAATTATTCGCTATTTCTTCCATTCGATCGGCCAAATCCTTCCGGTGCGAATCCTGCCAATCCTGTGTGCGCGCACACGCTATGCCCCTCTTATGCAAGGCAGGGCTGCTATCTACGTGTGTATTCGGGAAGTGTCCATTTTTCGTCAATATCACCTTCACGCAGAGCAGAACCATGCAAAAAATCAGGATAATAATAGTTGCCAGAGAGACAATAAACATTTTACTTTACCTTTGTGGACGCAAAGATAGACGTTTCGATAAATAGCAAATCCGGCCCTCCCCTCATTTCCGTTTTTTTGTCATTCATAGAGTCTATCTTTTTTTATTCAGCGATTTAAGTCATTAGTATAATAAAACATGAAAACAATTTTGGATCTCCAACCTGGTATCGTGTGGAAGCATTTCTACGAAATCACACAAGTCCCCCGCCCCTCTAAAAAAGAGGGAAAAATCATTCGTTACTTAGAACATTTCGCCGCTGAACATCACCTTCCGATCAAGAAAGATGAGGCCGGCAACATCCTGATCTCAAAGCCTGCAACGCCCGGCTACGAGAAGCTGCCGACCGTCGTTCTGCAATCGCACATGGACATGGTCTGCGAGAAAAACAACGACGTGACCCACGACTTCGACAACGACCCGATTGAGACCGTTGTCGACGGCGAATGGCTGCGTGCCAAGGGTACCACATTGGGAGCTGACAATGGCATCGGTGTGGCGGCATCGCTGGCCATTCTGGCCTCCGACGACATCCAGCACGGGCCCATCGAATGCTTTGTTACTGTAGACGAAGAGACAGGAATGACAGGCGCTTTTGAGGTGAAAGAAGGTTTCCTCAGCGGGAAGATCCTCATCAACTTGGACAGCGAAGACGAAGGGCAGATCTTTATCGGATGCGCCGGCGGGAAGGGTACGATCGCCACGTTCCGCTTCACACCCGAAGTGGCACCTGCCATGTCATACTTTAAGATTATTGTCACAGGTCTGAATGGCGGACATTCCGGCGGCGACATCCACAAAGGCCTCGGCAACGCCAACAAGTTGCTGGTCCGCTTCCTCTACACGCTGCGCAAGGAGCATGACTTCGCATTAGCGGCTATTGACGGCGGCAATCTCCACAACGCCATTCCGCGCGAGGCCTCGGCCATCATCGGACTCAAGAATGAGGATCGAGAGAAGGTGCGTGCTCTGCTGAACCACTTCCAGGCTGACGTAGAAAAGGAACTGAAACGCATTGACCCGAATGTTCACCTGACGATGGAGACTGTCGATGCGCCGAAGACTATCCTTCCAAAGGACATTGCCTCGAGACTGATCGAGGCACTGACGGCCTGCCCACATGGTGTGTTCGGCATGAGCCACGACGTGGAAGGGCTGGTGGAGACATCGACCAACTTAGCATCCGTGAAGATGCCTGAGGCCGGTAAAGTGGTTATCGGAACAAGCCAACGCAGCTCGCTTGAGTCTGCGAAAGAAGCCGTGGCTGATCAAGTAGGCGCTGTCTTCCGTCTGGCTGGAGCTGAGGTGGAGCATGGCGATGGCTATCCCGGATGGGCGCCCAATCCAGATTCCAAGATCCTGAAAGTAGCCGAGGAGACTTATCGTAAACTCTTCGGTAAGGATGCCCAGGTGTTGGCTATCCACGCAGGATTGGAGTGTGGCCTCTTCCTTGAGAAGTATCCCTACCTCGACATGATCTCCTTCGGACCAACGATGCGTGACGTGCACTCGCCCAACGAACGGCTCGAGATTGCCACCGTAGATCTTTGGTGGCGTCACCTGTTGGAGATCTTGAAGAATATCCCCGCTTAAAACAAAATATCACTGACGGAGCGCCGTTTCTTTATCCGTAAATCCACATGCACATGATGACAATGAAGAAACAATTGGCTGGCCTTGGCCTGCTTATCACCACGCTCCTCTACCTCACAGCCGGATGCGAAAGGGTCGATCATTACGCGACAGACCCTTCGCTCCGGCTTCGTTTTTCTACCGACACCCTCACGTTCGACACCGTCTTCACCACCGTCGGATCGGCCACGCGCGGGTTCATGGTCTACAACCCCCACGGCGAGAACCTCCGCATCTCGTCTGTCACGTTGGCAGGAGCTGGGCGCAGTGGCTTCCGCATCAATGTGGACGGGCATAAGGGCAGCAGCTTTCAAGACATCGACCTCTGGAAGCGCGATAGCCTACGTGTGCTTGTGGAAGTGACGGTCAACCCGGGTGATAAAGATCGCCCCTTCCTCATTGAAGACTCCATCGTTTTCCTTACTAACGGCAGACGGCAGATCGTCCGCCTGCAAGCCTTCGGGCAAGATGTCCGGATCATTCGCGGTGGCCAGACGTACACCGAAAATACCACCCTGACCGCCGCTCGCCCCTACCTGATCTATGACAGCTTGACAGTGGCTAAGGGCGTCACCCTCACCCTTGAGCCTGGGGCCACGCTCTACTTCCACCACCAAGCCCTGCTCATCGTGGCCGGCACCCTCAAAGCCAAGGGCACGCGCGACCGCCCCATCACCCTGCGCGGCGATCGCCTCGACAGCATCTACGCCAACGTCACCCTGCCCTACGACCGTGTGCCTGGCCAGTGGGGCGGCATCCGCTTCGAATCCACCAGCTTCGACAACGAGCTTGAGCAGGTCAGTGTGCGCAACACCACCTTCGGCCTCGACTTCCTGCCCTCCACCCCCGACCGACGCAAGATCCGCATCCATAACTCGCAGATCACCAACAGCAGCGGCGATCTGCTGGCGGCTGTCAACTGCCATATCGAGGCCTCGGGCAGCGAGTTCTCGAACGCCGTTGGCAGCACCGTCTGCCTCATCGGCGGCCGCTATCGCTTCGCCCATTGTACCCTCTCGAACCACATCGTCCTGGCCACCCGCAGCGGTACGTCGATCCTCGTCTTGGCCGACACCGCTCGTGTCGACGGCCAGCCGCGCTACTTCCCCCTCTCCGAGGCCCGCTTCGACAACTGCCTCATCGATGGCAGCATCACCGGCGACACCACCAAGACGTATGGCGGTGAGCTCGCCCTCGTCTCGCGCGACGGCCGCCCGGCCACCGGGAGCAGCACGTTTAATTATCATTTCAACGCCTGCTACATTCTCACAAAGGCACTCAAAGGCAACCCCCGCTTCGTCCGCTGCATCTTCGGCTTCCGTCAGCGACCCGCATACCTCAAGACAGGCACCCGCAAACAAGCCTACGCCTACGACTTCCGTTTGGCCAACAAATCCATAGGCCTCTTCGCCGCTGACCGCACCGTTGCCGCCGAGTTCCCCACCGATCGCTACGGGATCAATCGCCTCGCCGGCGCCACAGCCCCGACCATCGGTGCATATGAACACGTGCACCAGCAAGAAGAAAAGAAGCCGTCGGCGCGGTACCGTTGACGGTTCATCCCTTGAGTGCGGCATTTGCCTTCAAAAAAAGCATGCTGTGTGCCCCGCATGCCCTGAGTCCCTTCTGTCCGTACTCTCGCAAGGGGCCCAAGTGTTTTTGGAAATGCTTGCAACACCGTTACATGCGCCAAAAAAATTCTCGTGGCCTTTGCAACACCCCTGCAAAAAAAGTCCCACGGAAAACGGGTTGGTGTTTGCAACAGTGTTGCAAGTCTCACGGAAAACAGGTTGGTGTTTGCAACACTCGTGTAAGCATTTCCAAGAGCGTTTTAACCGTTATGAGGCTTCCGTAGATATGCCGCCTACTTTATTCTTACGTCGAACTCACGTGGTTTTAGGCGCGTTGCAAGGTCTGCAAAATTCCAAAACTGGGTTTTTGGGAGCCTTTTGCGGTGCAGATGGGCACCTATCCTCAGTTCGGTACATCCCCCATTTTCCCTTTTTAGAGTTTCGTTTTCTGCTTTCCTCCCCCACAGGCCTGTATCTTTGCGGCCATCATATCAAGTGAGTTACAAGTTACAAGAGACAAGTTACGAGTGACAAGTTTTCCGCACTCGTAACTACGAACTACCCATCACCATTAAACTTAAGAACAGAACTATGACAAAAAGTGCATTACAAATCGCACGGGCGGCCTATGTGCCCAAGATGCCTGTGGCGCTGCGCGGATCGGTGCGTGCCGTAGAGGGCGCAGCGACGGAAGCCGCGGGTGACAAAGACGAAATCAAGCAGCTCTTCCCACGCACGTATGGCATGCCCATCGTGACCTTTGAGCCGGGAGATCCGGGCGACCCCATGCCGCCCATCAACGCCGGCGTGATCCTCTCTGGTGGACAGGCGCCGGGCGGGCACAATGTGATCGCCGGACTCTTCGACGGTCTGAAGGCAGCCAACCCTGCCTCGCGACTCTATGGCTTCATCCTCGGTCCCGGCGGATTAGTGGAGCATAAATACATGGAGCTGACGGCCGACATCATCGACGAGTATCGCAACACGGGTGGCTTCGACATGATCGGCTCCGGGCGTACGAAACTCGAGCGCCGCGAACAGTTCGACAAGGGCTTGGAGATCCTCAAGGAGCTGGACATCTCGGCGCTGGTCATCATTGGCGGCGACGACTCGAACACGAACGCAGCCGTGCTGGCCGAGTATTACGAATCGATCGGCGCGGGCGTGCGCGTCATCGGTTGCCCCAAGACGATCGATGGCGACCTGAAGAACGAACAGATCGAGGCCTCTTTCGGCTTTGACACCGCCTGCAAGGTCTACTCCGAGGTGATCGGAAACATCCAGCGCGACTGCAACTCGGCGCGTAAGTATTGGCACTTCATCAAGCTCATGGGCCGATCGGCGTCGCACATCGCCCTGGAGTGCGCCCTGCAAACCCACCCGAACGTCTGCATCATCTCCGAAGAGGTGGAGGCCAATGACCTCTCGCTCGACGAGATCGTGAACCGTATAGCGCGCGTCGTAGCCCGCCGAGCCGCCGAGGGCAACAACTTCGGCACCGTGCTCATCCCCGAAGGGCTCATCGAGTTCATCCCCGCCATGAAGCGCCTCATCGCCGAGCTGAACGACTTCCTGGCCCGCAATAAGGCAGAGTTCAAGATGATCAAGAAGAGCGTGCGCCACAGCTACCTCATCTCCAAACTCTCGAAAGAGAACGCGGCGCTCTACGCCAGCCTGCCCGAGGGTGTGGCCCGTCAGCTGGCCCTCGACCGCGATCCGCACGGCAATGTGCAAGTGTCACTCATCGAAACGGAGAAGTTGCTGGCTGAGATGGTGGATCACCGCCTCTCGGAGTGGCGCGAGGAGGGGCGCTACATGGGCACGTTTGCCACCCAGATGCACTTCTTCGGCTATGAGGGACGTTGCGCCGCGCCATCGAACTACGATGCCGACTATTGCTACTCGCTCGGTTACGCCGCCTCGTGCCTCATCCGCGCCGGACGGACGGGCTACATGGCTTCCGTGTGCAACACCACCGCGCCAGCCGACAAATGGATCGCCGGCGGCATCCCCATCAGCATGATGATGAACATGGAGCAGCGCGACGGCGTGATGAAGCCCGTCATCCGTAAGGCGCTCGTCCAGCTCGACGGCGCCCCCTTCCGTGCTTACGCCGCCATGCGCGACGAGTGGGCGCTGACCACCGATTACGTCTACCCCGGCCCCATCCAGTACTTCGGCTCCACCGAGGTCTGCGACGCACCCACCAAAACGTTGCAACTGGAGCAAGGGAAATAATCAAGGTAGTAGGGGCGACCATTCAGGCCGCCCGGTAGTTAGATGTAGTCAGAAGTAGGCCTTCTATTCAACTACCTCCGACTATCGAGGCCTTAGCCCCTACTACCGCGGCCGCAAGGCCGCATAACGATCGGGCGACCACAAAGGTCGCCCCTACTACCCCTAACTACTTATTATTTATGTTTTCAGGAATCGTAGAAGAAGCCGCAACCATCGTTGCGCTGGAACA
>CAUPYF010000056.1:0-9360 GCA_963515435.1 uncultured Tannerella sp.
CGAGCGCGTTGTGGTGCGTCACGAAGGGGCGGGCGGCGGCGCCACCGGGGATGGATTGCAGGATGGGCGTCTCCACCTCAAGGTAGCCGCGGGCGTTGAAGAACTCGCGCATGGAGGCGTAGACTTTGCTGCGCTTGATGAAGATCCGCTTCACGTCCGTGTTGACTACGAGGTCGACGTAGCGCTGGCGATAGCGCTGCTCGGGGTCGGTGAAGCCGTCGTAGACCACGCCGTCTTTCTCCTTGACCACGGGCAACGGCCGGAGCGATTTGGAGAGCACGGTCAAGCTTTCGGCATGGACGGAGATCTCGCCCATCTGCGTGCGGAAGACGAAGCCGCGGATGCCGACAAAGTCGCCGATGTCGAGCAGCTTTTTGAATACCGTATTGTAGAGTTCGGTGTCGGCCGGATCAGGGCAGATGTCGTCGCGGGTGATGTAGACTTGGATGCGTCCGGTGGCGTCTTGCAGCTCCATGAAGGAGGCCTTGCCCATGATGCGTCGGCTCATGATGCGGCCCGCTATCGTGACGCGTCGTTTTTTCGTGTCTTCGTCATGAAAGCAGGCCTTGATTTCCTCCGCATAACCATCCACGGGGAACTCCGCCGCAGGGTAGGGGTCGATGTGCATTTCGCGCAACCGGTCGAGACTGCCTCGCCGGATGAGTTCCTGTTCGCTGAGATCTAATACGTTCATTCTTTAATAATAGGTAGTTGGGTAATGGTTTATCTGCGGGCAAAAGTAGGAATATGCGGTGTTTGGGCTTTGGGCGCGCCTTTCAGCGCAATGCCCGCAGCTCGAGCAGGGCGCGACGGACGAAGGGGTGTTTGGGTTCGATGGAGCGCCAGAAGCAGAGTTCGCCAATGAGCCGCTTGACATACGCCGGATCGCTTGAATTGATGCGCTCGCGGTGCTCCGTGACGCCGTATTTGAGCACGAAGTGGACGTTCTTACGGATCTCGCGTTTGCGTTCGCGGGGGAGGGTCAGTTTCTCGCCCGATCCGATGGAAAGTCCTGTGACGATGCGCCGTGAGCTGGCCATGAGGCGTGTCTTTTTCGCGTTCAGGGTGAAACCGTCTTGTGCCACGATGCGGCCAATGTCGTCGATCAACTCGTTGCGGTTGAAGCTGTCGCCGGAGAAGGTCAGGTCGTCCGCATAGCGCGTGTAGGTCAGTCCGCGGCGGAGTGACAGTTCGGTCAGGCGCTCGTCCATCACGGCGGCCACGAGGTTGCTCAGCGCCGGGCTGGTGGGCGCACCTTGCGGCAGTCGGTTGCGGTGGGTGCAGAGATCGACGAGCACTTTGGTCAGGCCGGCATCGAATCCCATCTCCCGAAATACGCGCCGGACAGCAGGTCGTCGGATGGAGCCGAAGAAGTCGTGGAGGTCCGTCTTCAGTGTACGGCGCCGGCCGAGGTGCGGGCGGGCGTTGTCGGCAATGGACAGGCCGGGACGGAAGCCGGTGGCGGCCGCGTGGACGGGCAGCGGGGTGAGCAGTCGATCGAGGATGGCGCGTTGGACGGCTTTCAGACGGGTGTTGGGCGCCTCGATGTTACGATATCCGCCGCGCCGTTTGGCCATCCAAAAGGTGGTGTAGCCTGACCATCGGATGTCACGCAAGACGCCGCGCAGTTCATCGTCCGTAGTTCCCAATCGGGCTGCACAGCGCGCGATGGTGTCGGCGCCATAGATGTCGTTCAGCGGGTCGCGATCGGTGGAGACTTGGTTGGAGGCTGGTTCCCGCCGTATGTCTGGTGCGGAGCCGGAGAGTTTGCGTCGTTCGCGCTGCTTCTCGCGGAGAGTGAGCACAAGCATCAGCAGGCCGAAGAGGGCGGCCAATGTGGTCAGGAAGATAGTAGTCATGAGATATAAAGCATGGGGGTAATAAAAAAAGAACGCGCGGCGGGGGAGCTTTAAGTCTTCACTTATGGTGAGCATGAGCATCATGCCGCACCATATCTATGAAACCGTCTGTCCCGGTCGAGGGGAGGCGACTGCACCTCCGTGCTTTGCTGAAGCTCTTTGCTCCTGTCCCGTCCGCGCGCTTGTGCTATATAAAAGCCCCCGACTAAGGGCTTTCATTTATTTGTCATCATAATGCCCATAGGCAGAAATGATAAGAATCCTATATGTCATAACCCGCTCTTCGCAGCATATCATCGAGCGACTCACCAAGCAACAGCTCTATAACTTCTCCTCGCCGGACCTTCTCTAACGATCCATTGATCTTAGCCTGAAACTCTCCATCCGTCATGTAGGTCTCATCTTCTTTTCGTTTCTGATCCGCCAAGTGCCTGATCGATTTGAGCGCGCTTGAGATAATATTCATCATCAGTTATCACACTCAGTTCGAGCCGCAACGCTCCCACTCGAAGATCGGGGGGCTTTTCGTCCGCAAATATAAACGTATAGCTATTTAACAATTGATTCTACCGCATCAATGAGCATCAGGAGAGACATCGTGACGGCTCGACTGATGTTTTGGTCGCGGGTAGAGGCGAAGCGGTACTCCTTGGATACGACCTGCGACGGCGTGGCCACAGCTATCCAGACCGTTCCGACGGGCGTTTCTGGGGTGCCTCCTCCCGGCCCGGCAACGCCTGAGGTGGCGATGGCAATGTCGCAACCCAAGGCACTGCGTGCACCGCAGGCCATCTGCTCGACAACGGGTTGACTGACGGCACCCTCCCGTTCGAGGTCGGCAGCGGAAACACCCAGCACACTACTCTTCACGGCGTTGGCGTAGGAGACGACGCTGCCCAGAAAATAATCCGAGCTGCCGGCCACGGACGTGAGTGCCGTTGCGATGGCACCGCCCGTGCAGCTCTCGGCCGTGCCAACGGTCAGCCCTGCAGTCCGCAGGCGGTCGCCAACGATGGCCTCGAGCGGGCGGTCCTCTTCGGCGAGGATGTGACGCCCGAGGATCTTGCGCAGGCGGTCACGCAGGGTGTCCGCCACCCGATCCGCCACCTCCTGTTGCTGACAGTAAACGGAGAGGCGCAGGCGGATGACGCCGGGCTGCGGCAGGTAGGCCAGCCGAACCTCAGCGGGCAGGTCACGCTCGAAAGCCTCCAGACGGATGGCGAGCGCCGACTCGGCGTAACCCGACACCCAACACGTGCGGTGTGCGATGCCTGTGTCGTGACCAAAGTGGCGCCGCAGCCGGGGAATGACCTCGTGCGCCATGAGCCATTTCATCTCCGCCGGCACACCGGGCAGGGAGACGAAGACACGCCCCGCACGTTCGAACCAGGTACAGGGCGCCGTACCGGCCTCATTGGGGATCACTGTGGCAGCTTCCGGCACCATCGCCTGCTGTCGTGTCAGCTCGTTCATCTCGATCCCACGGCGAGTGAATAACTGTGCAATGTGTGTATAGACCTCGTCAGAAAAGTGGAGTGCACTGTTGAAGTGTTGGCAGAGGGTACGCAGGGTAATATCGTCCTTGGTGGGTCCGAGGCCACCAGTGATGAGCACCACCGCGGCGTGTTCTTCGGCTTCACGGAGCGCCCGGAGGATATCCGCCTCCTCGTCGCCGACCGTCTGTTTATGCACCACGCGGAAGCCTTCGTCGCCGAGCCGTGCGGCCATCCATGCGGAGTTGGTGTCAATCACTTGCCCGATCAGCAATTCGTCGCCGATCGTTATGATTTCTACGTTCATTTTCTATCGTTTATGTGTCGTTTGTATCGCTTAAAAGTGCCCAAAGGTAAAGCCTTACCTTGAGTGCATTAAATCGGGAGGAGAAGATTATAAGTAGATGCTGTGATTAAAGATGTCATGTGAGTTCAACGCAAGAATGGATCGTTTTGAGGTTTACAACGGTCTTTTCAGGCTGCTTGCTGAAAAAGCGAGCCCGTCCTTAGTCCTTACATCGAGCTCACATTAACGTCAGGTCTTTTTTCACTCGGAGGTGAAAAAAGCAGCGGACAGCGACCTTCTCGGCCATTGTCCGCCCATGAAAAACCAGTATGATCACGCGCAGAGTTAGGAATGGAAACGAATGCTCTGCAATGTATCCGTACTTAAAATTACTCGTTCAATGCTTCCTCCATCTTGCAGGTGTACTTGCTCGGGTTGGAGAGGTTGAGGGTGAGTTTGTATTTGCCGGCGGCGACATTGATGTTGGGGCCGTCGAGCGTGAGGTTGTCCAAGCTGCCGCCGAGGCTGATGTCCCAAGCGTCGTTGGCGCGGAACTTTATTTCGCCAGCCTTCAGGGTCACGGTGATGGTGTAGGTGCTCTTTGCGGCGTCAAAGGTCATCGGCGTAGACTTGTCCCAACCGCCCGGTGTGGCGTCACCAATCAGGCCAAGGGTCTTAATCGGCATGGCTGACCAGATGAGCGACGAGGTGTTGACGCGCAACAGATAGAAGCCCTTATCGGCCTTCAGGTTGCCAGCCTTGCTGTCGGTCGAGAGAGAGCCGTCTTTAGCGCCAGCGCCGTAGTTGGTGCCGTCCCAGCTTTGGGCTGAGGTGAACTTAAACTCGCCATCGAGGGAGACGAAGCCGGCGTAGTTCATAAAGTCGGAGGAGTAGAGTGCGGGGGCCGTGGCGGGCGCCCAACTCTGGTGGTTTCCGGGCACGTAGAGGTAGGGCGAGGCGTTGCCTAAGGCGGTGACTTTATACGTGTAGTCGCTCATGTTGAGTTCGATCTTCGTCCAGCCAGCGGCCTTGAATTTCATTCGTTTCCCTTCGGGAACGAGTGTGCCGGTAGCGGCACTGTTGCCTTCGGTTGCGTTACCCAAAAGTCCAGTACCCTCCTCAGCATCCTCCAGCTCGATGGGGGAGGTATGTTTCTTGGAGCCGACGGCCCACTCCGCACCGGCCTCCACCTTGGTTACAAGCGTGAAGACGGGGTTCTCATAGACGTCTCCCGTGTGATTGAAGCGGATGAAGGCTGGAGTGGTAGCGCCTTTCTTCCACAAGAGGAGTGAGTAGTACTCGGATACAAAGCGCGCCTTCGGGGTGAGCGAGAGAGGCACGATGAGGCTGTCCGAGCGGAGCGTCTGGCTGCCGACGGTGACGAGGGCGTAGAGGCGCGCACGCACGCTGCGGGCCACGGGGCGGCGGCCATAGAGGGCGACGAGGCTGTCTTGCAGCTCGGAGGTCTTGACCTGCCCGAGCTTATCGATGGCGATGGCGACTTTGTCGTTGAGGTAAAGCTGATAGGCGCTCAGGACGGCCCCCGAGTCGAGGGTCGGTGCCGTGATGGTGCAGACCTTCACGCGGTCGGTTGTCACCTTATTCAAGTTGATGGCGCCAACGCTCTGGGCCTTGAAGCCAATGGTCTTGGCCGTTTCCGGCCCCCATTGCTGAGGCTTGGCCACGTCGGTGTTGAAATCTTCGGTGCATGCCGTGAAGGCCGCAGCCGTCAGCAGCATGATAGATGTGATCCACTTTTTCATGTTTGTTCTTTGTGTTAAGTCTTAATCAGAAGGCGGGGGGGCAGACATCGGGGCTCCGTCCGCCCCCTCGGCCATCTTCTTCAATTACTTGTATTCACCCTTTCCGGTCATGAAGTTGAGGTAAACCTTCTTGCCCGCGTTCTGGGTGTAGCGATCCTGGTCGCCGCCCGCGCCGCGGTAGAGGATGTCGCCCTCGGCCAGGACGATGAACTCGGAGTGCCACCAGTCTTCACCCTCGATCTTGACGCACATGCGCACCTTGCCGGTCTTGGCGAAGGCAGGCGAGACGAACTTGCCATCAGCCGTGGTGGGGATGGTGAAGAGGTTATCCGGCGTGGTGTCCCACTTGCCGCCGATGCTGACATCGCCGATGAGGTAAACGTTCGGCTTCTCGAAGCTGATGGTGTATTTCAGGTCGCGCCCTTTGACGGCCGTCTTGATCACGACGAGGTACCATCCAGCTTTGGCCACCTTCAGGTTGCCGCCATCGTCAGAGAGGCCAGCCGAGGCGTTGTCTACGAGCGTGGCGGAACCGCCGAACTCGCCCCCGTCGAACTTCTTCTCTACGTTGAATTTCATCGTGGTTCCGGCATCGAAGTAGAAGATGCGCCAGAAGGTGCCGTCTTGCGCCCAGGTCTGCACCATGGGCAGACTGCCGCCCCATTTCCATTCGCCAATGGCCTTCGCGCTGCCGATCACATGCATCGTCTTGGGAGGCGCGACGGGGTTCAGCGCAAACTTGGTGCGTGCCTTCAGGGAGATGACGTTGGAGTACACCTCGGCTTTGCCATTGGGCAGAGTGGCCTTCAGGCGGATGTAGAGCTTGGAGGTGAGGGGGAAGTCCGCCTCCGCCTTACCCTTATCGAGTGCCAGTGAGGTCTGTGCCACGGCTATTTCATTGGCTTCGACTGCCATCTTGGCTTTGGTGTAGGTGGTGGGCAGGGCCATGAACTTGTCTTTGTTCTTGAAGTCGTTGTCGAGCGAGACTTGCACGGTGTAGACCGTGGCGGCGGTGAAGCCGTAGTCGGGTTGCGAGCAGGTCAGCTCCACCGTCTTCGATTGTTCGAGGTCATACACGGCGCCTGCGGCATAGGCCGGGGTGTTCAGCGTGAAGCTGGAGGGCGTCTTCAGGGTGGGGTTCGAGTCGTGATCGTCTTCACACGCGGCCAGCGCCAGGGCAGCCAGTAGCGCGATCCCTATTTGATTGATTGCTTTCATTCTCTGTAGTTATTAGTTCGATTAATACCCAGGGTTCTGCACCAAGTTGGAATTCACGGTGAAGTCGTTGGCGGGGATGGGGTAGATGCTGAGGTGGCGCGCCAAGCTCGTACCATCCTTGGCACCGCCTTTCCACTGCCAAGTATAGTCCGTATTGCCAGCGAAGCGTTTGAAGCGGATCAGATCCGAGCGTCGGCGCCCCTCGAAGGCGAACTCGCGCGCCCACTCGTCGAGGATGCCGTTCAGCGTGTAGGAGGTCTCCGTCTTAGCGTGCGCCCGCTTGCGGAGCGTGTTGAGGGCATCAGTGGCCGCCGTGGTGGAACCGCCGTTTTGACGCACCTCTGCTTCGGCATAGGTCAGGTAAGCCTCCGCCAAACGCATGAAGGGCACATCCGTGTCGGTAAACTTCGAGTCGTGCGTTGTAGCGCCATCGGCCCGCAGGTTGGAAAACTTGACGAACGAGTAGCCGTTGGTGAAATCTGATTCTACATCGACGGAAAGCGTGCGGTCTTTGCTGAAGAAGAGCGCGCGGTCGTCGCCAGCAGCCTTCGTCATGGCGTCGACATCGCCTGTGGTCGGTGCATTGCCATTGGGGAAGAACTTGCTCACTAACTGCGGGCGGCAGCGGTTGCCACCCCATCCTTCGGTGGTGCCAAAGGCCGGCATGTCCTTGGTCGTATGCGTGGAAGCGATGAGGAAGAGCGATCCGCCGTAGTTGCGCGTGGTGGCGCCGTCTTGGATGATCGGCAGGATGATCTCCGTGTTCGCCTTGTTCACGCTGCTGCCGTTGTTGTCGGCCATGAATAGGTGCTTGTAGACAGGGCATAGCGTGTAAGACGACTTGATCACCTTCTGCGCATACTCTGACGCCTTGGCCCATTGCGGTGTGCCGGTGTAGACCTCGGCGTTGAGGTAAAGGCGCGCCAGCAGCAACCAAGCGGCGGCTTTGTCAGCACGTCCGTACGTGTTCGTGCGCGGCTCCTTCATCGTTTGGGAGGCCTCGAGCAGCTCTTTCTCAATGAACTTGAACAGCTCTGCGCGCTCCACCTGCGAGGGTGGCTCGGTAGATACCTTCGTCACGAAGGGCACCTTGCCATACATGTCGATCAGGTAGTAATAGTTCAAGGCGCGGATGAAGCGGGCCTCAGCACGCTGCGTCACGCTCTCGGCGTCCGTCTTGCCATCGATCTGCTCGAGGAAGAAGTTGCACAGCGTGATGTCGAAGTAGAGGCGGTAGTAAAGCCCGGTGACGAACTTGTGCGAGGCGTCCCACGAGCCGTGCACTAACTCGGGCACACCGCCGTCTACCCAGCAGCAATGCGCCTCGTCAGCGGGCAGCTCATTCATGTTCCAAATCAGGCGGTAGAAGTCTGACAAACCTTCGTCCAGTCCATCCAAGTCGCCTTCACCACTCGGCCCTTTGATACCAGTCAGACCGAGTGTGGCATAGAGCTTCGTGAAGACTTTATTCTGATCAAACGTCGTAGTGACGCTTGGGTCGATTGGCTCCACGTCTAAATCGCCCACGCACGACACGATGCCTGAGGCGGAAAGGAGGATCGCAGCTGCGGCGATCCATGATGTGACCTTATTTCGTTTCATATCAATATTCTTCATTTCAATGATTGCGGATTAAAAGTTCAGTGTAAGTCCGATCAGCGAGGTGAGCGGGCGCGGGTAGAAGTCGCGGTCGATGCCATAGTTCGTGCCAGTGCCTGACCCGGTGATCAGCTCAGGATCGAGCCCTTTGTATTTCGTGACAGTGAAGACATTCTGCACAGCGGCGAAGACACGCCCTGTGCCCACCTTCTTCAGGTTGAAGGAGTAGCCTAACGTGATGTTGTCGCACTTCAGGAAGGAGGCGTTCTGCACGAAGTAGTCAGACATATAGTAGTTTCCATCGCCCTGCCAGTTGTTCTCAAGCACCATCTTGGGGCGATTGATCAGGAAGCCCGAGGGGGCGTAGAGCTGGCTCATGTTGCTGGCACTTGCTTCTACATTATTATACACGTAGTTGTTGAGGCTGGCGCGGAGTGTAAAGCTGAGATCCCATGCCTTGTAAACGAACTTCGAGGAGAGGCCCATCAGCACGTCAGCCGTTGGCTTCTTGTAGAAGTACTTGTCGGCATCGTTGATCACGCCGTCGCCATTGCGATCCACAAACGTGTTCTCGATCGGCTTACCCTTCTCGTCGTATACCTGCTGGTAGACGTAGAAAGCATACGGCGGGTGACCTACGGCATGTGCCTGCACGGTGCCGCCCGTTCCGACTGTCACGCCGCCCGTGGCCACGTAGTAGTCCGTCCGGTCGCCGCCTGTCAGCTTGGTGATCTTGCCATCGTTATAAGTCAGGTTGAAGCCCAGATCCCACGTGAAGTCATTTTGTACAATCGGCTTGGCGTTGATGGTAAACTCAACACCCTTATTCTCCAACGAACCGATGTTAGCGTTCACCTGATTCTTGAAGTTCGTTCCAGCCGATACGTAGACGTAGTTGATCAGGTCATCCGTGCGGCGGAAGTAGTAATCCACGGAACCGGTCAGGCGACCGTTGAGGAAACCATAGTCGAGGCCAGCGTTATACGTCGTTGTGCGCTCCCACTTCAGGTTCTTGTTGTAAGCGTCGGGGCGATACGATTCGCCTTTGCCATAGCCAATGGGGTAGTAGGCAAAGCCGCGGTTGGCGGTGTAGGAGGCAAAGTAGGAGTAGTCCGAACCGATGTTCTGCTGACCCTTCACAC
>CAUPYF010000057.1:0-9330 GCA_963515435.1 uncultured Tannerella sp.
ATTGGATGACTGACGCCAGCATCTCTTACCGCCTGCCCAACCGCGTCCGGCTGCGCTTGAACGTCAACAACGTCTTCAACACAGACTACTACAATCAGGCCCTCGGCAGCCAGTACGTGCCCGGCATGCCCCGCAACTTCCTCATCTCTGCTGCGTACAGCCTGTAATCTATTCTTTTCAAAGGCATGGGGGGGCGAATCAGCAATGGTTCGCCCCTACATGTATCCGGCCACTTTTAGATTTTAGTTCCGAAGTCTATGTTCACCCGTTTCATGTTCACCCTGCACCGTGTCACGGGCACGTTGCTCAGCCTGCTCTTCGTCTGTTGGTTCGTCTCCGGGATGGTGATGATATATCACGGCTTCCCACGCGTCACGGCCGACGATCGCGCCGCCCGACTCGAACCGCTTGACACGGCCGGCCTACCCTCCATCGCTGAGTTTCGCCGCCGCCTGCCTGACTCCATCCGCCACATCGACGAGCTCTCCGTTAGCCGCATGCTCGGGCAGACCGTCTTCGAGGTGCGCGCCGGCGACGAGACGCTCCGCCTCCCGGCCGACAGCACCCAGTCGCTCCCCACCCTCGACGCTGCCTACCTCCGCCGCGTGGCCGCCCTGTGGTGCGATGCCCCCCTTGTCCGCATCGACACCCTCCGCGACCTCGATCAGTGGATCCCCTTCGGCTCGCTGCGCGAGGAGCTCCCCATCCTCCGCTACGTCGATGCCCGAGGCACGCAGCTCTATGTCGCCCCACGCACCGGCAAAGTCCTTCAGCGCACCACCCGCAAAGAGCGCCTTTGGGCTTGGCTCGGGCCCATCCCGCACTGGGTCTACTTCACTCGCCTGCGCCAAGACGTCGAGCTGTGGAGCCGCACCGTCATTTGGCTTTCCGGCATCGGTTGCATCATGGTCATCGCCGGGCTCTACGTCGGCATCTATACCACCGTTCAAGCGCGCCGACGCCGGCAGAAACGGTTCATCCCCTACAAAAAGCGGTGGTATTACTGGCATCACCTCACCGGGCTCGTCTTCGGCCTTTTCACCCTCACGTGGGCCTTCAGCGGCATGATGTCGCTCGCCGATCCGCCCGAGTGGTTCATCCCGCAGCACACGCCCTCCGCCACCCGCGACACGATGGACGCCCTCGCGCCGCGCCCTGAGGCGTACCCCACGGATTACCGCCAGCTCATCGCCCACTCCGGACACACCGTCACGCAGATCCGCTGGACGCACTTCTTCGGCCTCCCCACCTACGAATTGCGCCTGCAAGCCTTCGACGACCCGCAGACGATCGACGCCGCCACGCTCCGCCCGCTCACCCTGACCTGCGCGCAAGTGACCAGCGCCATACGCCGCATCCACGGCCCCCGCGCCCACCTCGGCACTGAGCTGATGACCGACTACGACACGTATTACCTCGACCGCCGGCGCCGCCTCGAGCTGCCCGTCTGGCGCGTCCGCGTGGCCGATGCCGACCACACCACGTATTACATCAGCCCCACCAACGGCCGCCTGCGCGAGTACAGCGACCACCGCCGCGCGGGTTACTGGATGTACAATGGCCTACACAGCCTGCGGTTCCGCTTCCTCACCGAGCGCCCCGCGCTGTGGTCGGTCGTCATGTGGGTGCTCCTGCTCGGCGGTACGGCCGTCTCCGTCAGCGGCTTCGTGCTCGGGCTGCGCTACCTCAGCCGCCTCTTCCGCCGCAGGCCGCATGCCAAAGGGCGATGATTAATGGTCAATGGTTAATTACTAATGATTAATGGTTATGGGCAGGGGCGAGGTGTTCCGGGGGCAATGATTAATTATTAATGATCAATGGTTATCGGGGCGGGGCATTCCGAGGAGGGGGGTAATCATTGATAATTGATAATTAATCATTGACCAAACTCCCCCGGGGTTTCGCCCCGCCCAGGGTTTCGCCCCTGCAATCGTCGCCCTCCCCCAGGTTTTGCCCTGGGCGGATCAGACCACCGAGCACGTTGCTGTTCGGTGGTCTTGTTGTATACGCGCTAATACACCCATTAGCTCAGGTGGGTATCAGCCACATGGATTAGGAAGTTCGATCCTCATAGCTTAAGAGGGTCAAGCCTCATAGTGCAGGTGGGTGTTAGCCACATGGCTTAGTGGGTGTGTATGGTAGCTTGCTATCCTTGACTTTGCATAGAGGCTGAAGCACGGACGTACAGCCTGCGGTGCGGCCGGCTGACAGCGTAAGGGGTGATGAACATGGATGATTAGGTGCCCGATCCGGCCTGTAGGGCCGGGGGACGATAGCCCAGGGCAAAACCCTGGGTAGGGCGAAACCCTGGGGCGTGCGCGAACGATTGATCGCCCAACCGTTGCCCCAGGCTATCATCCGGCGGCCCTACAGGGCGCTCCGGGTATGCGCAGGGCGGTAACAAAAATACCGGATACACTTTCATGTACCCGGCATAATCATTAAGAATTAATCATTCACCCTCCCCTACTTCCTAAAGAAGAACCTGAACACATCGTTGCCATTGGCATAGATCAAGAGGGCGAAGAGCAGCACCATGCCGGCGATCTGGGCGTACTCGAGGAACTTGTCGGCGGGCTTGCGGCGGGTGACGACCTCGTAGAGCAGGAACATGATGTGGCCGCCGTCGAGCGCGGGGATGGGCAGGATGTTCATGAAGGCCAGGATGACGCTGAGGAAGGCCGTGAGCATCCAGAACGTGCGCCAGTCCCAGACGGAGGGGAAGATGTTGCCGATCGTGCCGAAGCCGCCGATCGACGAGGCGCCCTCGCGGGTGAAGACGTACTTCATGTCGCCCACGTAGCCCGTGAGCGTGTTCCAGCCTAAGGCGACACCGGCGGGCAGGGCCGTGAAGAGGTTGTAGGTGCGCGTCGTCGTCTTGTAAAGCACCAACGGCGAAAGCATCTGCACGCCGATGTGGCCGGCTGAGTCGATGGGCACCGTGAGCTGGGCCTCCGAACCGTCGGCACGCACGATGCGCAGCGTGGCCTCCCGCCCGCGGTCGGCGTAGAGTGGCTCGCGGAGGTCGGAGAAGACGGGGCTGGAGACGGAGTCGACGGCCGTCACGCGGTCGCCCTCGCGCAGGCCAGCCTGGCGCGCCGTCTCGGCAATGATCTTATCGATGACGGCCGGGTAGCGGTAGTTGGCGAAGCCGTCCCTGTTGCGCAGCAGGCGCTGCATGGCGTCGGCGGGGATGGGGATGGCCACCTCCTGGCCGTCGCGCAGCACGGTGACGGCGCGCGCACCGACCACCTGACGCAGGCAGTGCTCGTCCAAGCGTTCAAGCGGTTCCTCGTCGGCGTGCAGCAGAATGTCGCCATCGCGAAAGCCCATCTCGCGGAAGGTCTGGCTGAACTCCATGCCGGCCGTGACGTTCCGCAGCGGCAGGTAGGTGTCGCCCCAAGTGAAGAGCACCATCGAATAGATGAAGATGGCCAACAGGAAGTTGAACAGCACACCGCCGACCATAATCAACAGGCGCTGCCCGGCGGGCTTGGAGCGAAACTCCCACGGCTGTGGCGGCTGCGCCATCTGCTCCTTGTCCATCGATTCGTCAATCATGCCGGCGATCTTGCAATAGCCGCCAAGGGGCAACCAGCCGATGCCATACTCGGTCTCGCTCTTTTTGGGCTTGAACCGGAAGAGGGCAAACCAAGGGTCGAAGAAGAGGTAGAACTTCTCCACACGCACCTTGAAGAGGCGAGCGAAGAAGAAATGCCCACACTCATGCACCAACACAAGGATCGACAGGCTGAGAATGAGTTGTAGGGCTTTGATCAAAAAGGTTTCCATTTATCTCTGAGTAGTTAGGGGTAGTTATAGGGTAGTTAGAAGGATGGAGGAGTGGTAGGGGGGGGGAGTAGTTTGAAGCCATTCTACTTCTAACTACTTATTTCCATTGCTATCCGCCGGGCTTCGGCATCGGTTTGTACATAATCGTCATACGTGGGTGTGGCGATGAATGCGGTGCGCGCCATCGTCTCGGCGATCAGGTCACTCATGGCGAGGAACCCGATGCGGCCGCAGAGGAAGGCATCGACGGCCACCTCGTCGGCAGCGTTGAGGATGCAGGGCATGTTGCCGCCGCGGCGTATGGCGTCGAAGGCGTAGGTGAGGTTGGGGAAGCGCTCCTTGTTGGGCGCCTCGAAGGTGAGCGTCGAGAGGCGGGCGAAGTTGAGGCGCGGCGCGTCGCGGCGGAGTCGGTGCGGATAAGCCAAGGCGTAGGCGATGGGCAGGTGCATGTCGGGCTCACCGAGCTGGGCCATCACAGCGCCGTCAGCAAACTGCACCATCGAGTGGATGACGGATTGCGGGTGCACAACGACCTCGATCCGCTCCGGCGGCAGGCCGAAGAGCCATCGCGCCTCGATCATCTCAAAGCCTTTGTTCATCATCGATGCCGAGTCGATCGTCACTTTGGTGCCCATCGACCAGTTCGGGTGATGCAGCGCTTCGGCCGGGGTGACGGTGGCCAGCGCCTTGCGCGGTGTCGTGCGGAAGGGTCCGCCAGAGGCTGTGAGGATCACCTTCTCCACCGCCTGCGCGTCTTGCCCGCTGAGGCATTGGAAGATGGCCGAGTGCTCCGAGTCGACAGGCAGAATGGGCGCGCCTGCGCGTCGAGCTGTCGCCGTGACAAGCTCGCCGGCCACGACGAGCGTTTCCTTATTGGCCAACGCCACGGCCTTGCCCGCCTCGAGCGCTGCAAGCGTGGGGCGCAGCCCGGCATACCCCACCACAGCCGTGAGCACCATGTCGACAGGCTCCATCTGCACCACATCGGCAATGGCGTCTGCGCCAGCCCACACCTTCATGGGCAAATCAGCGAGCGCCTCCTTGAGCGGCGCGTATTGTTGTTCGTCAGCGATCACGACCACCTCAGGCCGGAACTCCCGCGCCTGTCGGGCGAGCAGCTCCACATTGCGCCGCGCCACAAGGGCGTAAACCTCGAAGCGATCCGGGTTATCTCGGACTACATCAAGCGCCTGGGTGCCGATCGATCCGGTGGAGCCCAAGAGGGCGATTTGTCTCTTATTCATGTTTGTCAGAATGCAATGTATTCTTCGGGGTTAACCGATATGCCGCGATACCAGAGCTCGAAGTGCAGGTGGGGCCCGGTGGAGAGCTTGCCGGTGTTGCCAACGAGCGCGATGGCCTCGCCGGCCGCCACGTGGTCGCCCACGTCTTTCAGGAGCATTTCGTTGTGCTTGTATACGGACAGGAAGCCGTTCTTGTGTTGCACGGCAATCACATTGCCAAAGGCCGGATCGTCGCCGGTGTAGATGACCGTGCCCTCGAGCGTAGCCACGACGCTCTCCTTGGGTCCAGCCACGAGGTCGACGCCGTAGTGGTGCTTCTCTATGTTGTAGTGCGAGGAGATGACGCCGTTGACGGGCTTGTAGAAGAAGGCGTTCTCCGTCAAGCGGGCGCCGCCGCCGGTGCTCAGGTTGTACTTCTCTTCCTCTTCATACTTCTTGACGAAGGCCACCTCATCCTTCGAGCGGGGGATGTTGTAATCGGCGTTGATGTAAGCCGACGAGTCGACAGCATGGACGGAGTCGGGCTTCATGGTGCCGGTGATGATGGCAGTGACGTTGCTCAGATAGCGCTGTTGCTGTTTCAGCGCGGCGTCGAGCGAGTCGGCTTTAACAGCGCTCTGCACGATGGTGCGGCGCACCTCGGCGTCTAAGTAGCCCGGCAGGTAGTTGCGTATCGGGGTAGTGATGATGATGAGTGAGGTGACGATGATCAGGCTCAACGCAAACAGGCAGACGGCGGAGAAGAACCACAGCTGCGAGACGCGAAAGCTCCACACCTCGTCGAGCGTCGACTCGTTGATGAACGACAGTTTATACTTGAAGCGGATGCGTTTCCAGAACGATTTCTTCTTGCCGCGCGGTGTCGGTGTCGGCTGCTTCTTTTCTTTCTTTTTCATTTCCGATTAATTCAAATCCAACAGTCCCTCGGGCATTGCCACGGCGATACGTCGCGCCGCATGATCTACGCCATGCACCACCTCACTCGCCACGGGGATCAGCAGCTCGTGCCCCTCGCGGTCAACGCGGAACAGCACATTCGCCGTCGACGCATCGACGGCCGCTACCGTACCGACCTCGCGTCCGGCCTCGTCCGTCAGCTGATAGCCGACGAAGCATTCCCATGCCGGGTCGTCGGCGCCCTCGGAATCATTCTCTGGCAAGCGATCGATGGGGTAATACGCGGTGCGATGCACGAACCGGCGCGCGGCGTGCTCGTCATCCACATATTCCAACTTGACCAGTAGCGAGGCCGCCCCTCGCGGGCGATAACTCTCAATGAAGAACGGCACGAGGATGCCGTCCATGTCGCATATAATATAAGGTGTGTCCGTGCCCTCAAACAGCTCGTCGTACAGGGTCTTCATCACCAACTCGCCGGCGATGCCATGCGTCTTGATGAGCTCCCCGACGGCTGCCACTTCCTCTCGCCTGATCATCGGCCTTACTCCACCCGCTTGATGCAGGCGCCAAGGGCGTTCAGGCGCCGATCGATGTGTTGATATCCGCGATCGATTTGCTCGATGTTGTCCATGCGGCTCGTGCCGTCGGCGCTCATGGCAGCGATGAGCAAGGCGATGCCGGCACGGATGTCGGGCGATGTCAGCTTGGCTCCACGCAGCCGGAAGCGATGCCCTAACCCGATGACGGTGGCCCGGTGTGGGTCGCAGAGGATGATCTGTGCGCCCATGTCGATCAACTTATCGACGAAGAAGAGCCGGCTCTCGAACATCTTTTGATGGATCAAGACGCTGCCATGCGCCTGCGTAGCCACAACGAGCATCACGCTCAGCAAGTCTGGCGTCAGGCCCGGCCAAGGCGCGTCGGCGATGGTCATAATGGAGCCGTCCATGAAGGTCTCGATCTCGTAGGATTCATGCGTGGGGATGTGGATGTCGTCGCCCTCTTGCGTGAGGTGGATGCCGAGGCGGCGGAAGGCGTCGGGGATGATGCCGAGGTGGCCGTAGCTGACGTTCTTGATGCGCAGGTCGGAGCCTGTCATGACGGCCATGCCAATGAAGCTGCCTACTTCGATCATGTCCGGAAGCACGGTGTGCGACGTGCCCCGCAGTGAGCGGACGCCCTCGACGGTCAGCAGGTTGGATCCTACGCCTGAGATCTTCGCCCCCATGCGGATCAGCATGGCGCAGAGCTGCTGGATGTAGGGTTCGCAGGCAGCGTTGTAGATCGTCGTCACGCCCTCGGCCAGCACGGCGGCCATGAGGATGTTGGCCGTCCCCGTGAGTGAAGCCTCGTCGAGGAGCATGTAGACGCCACGGAGCTTCTCAGCCCGCAGCTCGCCTGTGCGGCGTGCGGTGTGGTAGATCATTTCGGCGCCAAGTTTGCGGAAGCCGAGGATGTGAGTATCGAGGCGCCGTCGCCCGATCTTGTCGCCGCCCACGTTCGGCAAAATGGCGCGCCCGAAGCGCGCCAGCAGCGGCCCGGTCATCATCACCGACCCGCGCAACGAACCGGCACGGCGCAGGAAGTCGTCCGTCTCCAAATATTTCAGGTCGACGGCGTCAGCTTGAAACGTGTAAACCCCCTCCGAGGGATGCTCCACCTTCACGCCCATGTCGCTGAGCAGGCGGATCAGGTTGGCCACGTCGAGGATGTCAGGGATGTTGCGGATCTCCACCTTTTCGTCGGTCAGGAGCGTGGCGCAGATCACTTCAAGCGCTTCATTCTTGGCGCCCTGCGGGACGATCTCGCCGCGCATCCGATGCCCCCCCTCGATGATGAACGAGCTCATCGTTTTTTGCGGTAAACCTTTTTACTCTGGTTGCGGCTCGGGCGCGCGGCGGCGGCCACCTGCTGTAGCTCGCGTCCTTCGATCAGCTTGAGGTCTCCCTCCTTCAGATCGATCAGCCCGTCGGACAGTTGGGCGAGGTCTTTGAAGATTTTCTCGTCGCTCACCGTGTTTTTGTTGTTCCACGTCACGTAGGAGCGCTTCATCTGGTTGGCCAGCGACCGGACTAAGTAGTCCTTAGCCGGGCTGTTTTCCATCTCTGTGGCCTTCCCGACCATTTGCTCCATGATTTTGCCGTATTGGCGATAACGAAAGCGGGTGCTTGTGTAGGGGATGCGTGGCGGCCGGGTCTGCATGTCGGCTTCGTTAACGATCTCATAGGGGTAATCCACGTCCAACTTGAAATCGGACATAATGGCTAAGTGATCCCAGAGAATATGTTTGAAGTCGTTCACATCGCGCAGTTGCGGAAAAAGGTTGCCCATGATGGAGATAATGGCGTTTGCACAACGGTTGCGTTCCTCTCGGTCTTCGATTGTCACGCAGTAGTCGACCAGCTTTTGGACGCTGCGTCCGTATTCGGGCAAGACCAAACGTTTTTCAGCAGTGTTATACTTCATTTTTAGCTTAATAAATTATTGATGAGAACGCAAAAGTAGATATTCCCTCCAATTGGAAAAGTGCGCCCAGGGCTTCATCCTGGGCTATCATCCACCGGGTCTACAACCCGGGCATGTACCCGATGTGGCCGCCGGATCATAGCCCGGGGCGAAACCCCCGGGAACGAATGCGCAGTACGTGCACCGTTACGCAAAGAGGGGCGGACACAAGGCCCGCCCCTACACGGCATTGCGTCAGAAGCGCGAGCTGGTGCCGCCGCCACCGCTCGAGCCGCCGCCCCAGGAGCCGCCACTCGAGCTGCCGCCGCTGCTCCATGAAGAGCTGCTGCCGTCGGAAGAGTCTCTGCGTGAGCTGCCGCTGAACCAACCCTCTTTGAAGAACTTCTCCTCCCTCACGTGGCCGCAGTCGCGGCAGACGTAGTGGTAAGTCAACCATTTGCCACCCCTCTCTTCCTCTTTCTTTTTGGTCGGGTAGCCCTTCTCTTGCGTGAAGCGCCCCACAGCGCCGCACTGCTCGCACTTGATCGGGGGGTGCAGCCACTTCCGGAAGAAGAGCCTGAAGAGAAAGTAGAACAGCACCATGGGGAACTGGCAGGTGAGCAACCCGATGGTACCCATAAAAAAGTCTAAGTTCCCGACGCTTTGCTTAACCGGGTAGAACGACGTGGCCTTTTGGGATTCCTTCTGCTGTGAATGCAAAAAGAAAGCGCAGATGAGCCCGCTGAAGAACCACCAGATGGAGCGGACGGTGATGACGAAGGCGTTGGTATCGGCTTCCTCTTCGGCCTCAAGGGTGGATTCGCCGACGAGCACCTTGCGCACCTCCTCGACTCCGGCTAAGAGTCCTTCGCCGTATCGGCCCTCCTTCATAGGGGGGGGATCATGCGGCGCTTTTGGATCAGTTTGCAGAGGCCGTCGGTCAGTTCGC
>CAUPYF010000058.1:0-9203 GCA_963515435.1 uncultured Tannerella sp.
CCACGACGGTTCTAAGACCTTGAGCACTTCGTCAAGCTCCGCGGCGGTGAGTTCGTCGGAGTATGCGAGGATTCCCGCCTGGTCGAGGGCAATGATGGACGCAGCGTTTTTGTGGATAAAATCCACCCGAGCGGCATCGCATGCCTTATGGAGGGCGTCGATCTCACGCTGCAAGCGGATAGCCTCGGCGATGATGGAGTCAGTGCGCTCCTCGGAGTCATAATAAAGCTTGGCTTGCTTTTCGCCGAGCTCGCTTAAGCGGTTCTCCTTGTCAGCCATCTGCTCGTTGAACTGCTCGTTGAGCACCTGCGTGGGCGATCCGGTGATAACCGGGTTGACCGTCTTACGCCCAGGGATGTAGAAGACGGTGGGCATGGTTTCCACGTCGGCGGTGAAGGTCATGGGGGCATTCTCAATGTAGAAAGCGTAAGCCAACATGCGATCCTGCTCGGAGAGGGAGGGGTCGGCCAGCTCGATCTGCATCTGATACATAGCAGGCTCTTCCACTTTGCCCTTGAGCTGGAACTTGCCGTCCTTGCTGACTACGGCGCTGTCGACAACAGTCATGTTCATGTCCGACGCATCGTAGAGTTTGACGATGGCGTTTTCAGCCTTGCTGCCGCTCAGTGTGCCGTCAATCACGAAGCCATCCGTGGCTTGCTGTTTGCAGGCCATCGCGCTCAAGGCAATGGCTGCGAGGAATAAGTACTTTTTCATCTCTTGTTTATGTAGAAATTAAATGTCAACTAATGGGAGTATCAATATCCCGGGTTCTGCTTCAGCTCGCGGTTGCCACCGAGGGCTTTGCGGGGGATGGGGAGGATGAGGTGGCGGTCAGACTTGACGTAGTAGGGGGCAATGGGGTACTTATCCCATGCGTGGTAGCGGACCAAGTCGAACCACTCCTCACTGTTTTCGGTGAAGAATTCCATCCACTTGTGGCGGAGGATCATCTCTAAGAGGCTGCCGTCCGGGATGGCGTCCACATAGGCCGTCGTGTAGCCGGCGCGCGGGATGCAGAGGATGTCCTTTAGGGCTGTGCGTGCGGCGGCAGGGTGCCCCAGGCGCGTTTCGGCCTCAGCGATGAGGTAGTACATCTCAGCCAGACGGATGTAATAATGTGAATCTTGTTTGGTGCCCGTCTGTCCTTCGATGATGGGGTACTTGTTGTTTACCACATCAGGCAGCTTGGGGTCGAGTTCTCTGTATATAGCGACGAATCGCTTGTCTTGCACGCTGTCTGAAGGGGATACGGCAGCAGCCAGTTTGCTCGTGACAGGGCCAGCCGTCGAACGGTTCCACATGCCGTCGTTGTAGAGCTCGTCGGGAGCCATCGAGTAGACGGCAAAGAGCATCTCCTTCGAGAGGAAGCTGTTTGTGAAGAGTTGCTTGAAGTTGTCCTCTAAAGCATATCCGGCGGTGGGAGCCTCGGCGATCACTTCGCGCGCCAGGGTAGCAGCGGCGGAGAACTCTTTCATGTAAAGCATCACGCGGGCCTTGAGGGCCTTGGCCGTAAGTCGGCTCATGCGGTAATGATCGTTCGTAGCGGGCGCCTTAGCAATGGCCTCGTCAAGGTCGGAGAGGATGGCACGGTAACTATCCTCCACAGAAGCGCGGGGCAGGGCGATGTTTCCCTTAATGGAACGATTATCGGGGTAAAGCACGATGCCGTAGGCAGACGTGCGGTCGTAGAACTCGCCGTACTGACGCAGCAGCATGAGGCGGGCCAGCGCGCGTGAACATTTCACTTCGCCCACGATCTCCGTGCGGCGCGTATTGCTCAGGGACTGGATGGCAATGGCGGGCTCAAGATGCTCAAGGAGCGCCGTGGCGTTCTGTACGACGAAGTAGAGATCGATGTAATTGAGCTCCACGCCCGTGTTATCGTCCATCACCTCGTTGTCTGCAAAGCCATCGATGCCAGCGACATTCACTTCGTTCTCCGTGCCCGTGAGGGCACCAAGCATGTGACGCATCCATCCGATGCGGTATGTGCGCCAAGAAAGGTAGACGCCATTGAGGGCGGCTTCGGCCGATTTGGCGTCAGTGATCACGTTTTTGTCCGTCAGCTTGTGCTCCGGCTCGATCTTGTCGAGGCTGCCTATCAGCTCGCAGGCCGTAAGGGCCAGGGTAAGGAAGATACCTATAATATAATGTGTCGTTTTCATTTCTGGATAGTTGAGGGTATGTAGGAATTAGAATTGCAGGTGTACGCCGAAAGCTACGGTACGGCTCAGCGGATACGGATCAGTGTCGTTGCCTTGGCCACGGTGTATCCCGGAGCCGACCAACTCAGGATCGAGGCCCGGCCATGAGGTAATGGTGAAGAGGTTCGTGACCATACCGAAGATGGATGCGCTCTGCACACCAACGACGCGCAGGGCGGCCTTCGGGAGGCGATATGTCAGGGTGATGTTCTTCATTCGCAGGTAAGAGGTGGAGTAAAGCATGCGGTCATTGAACTTCGAGTTATAGCTGCTGTACTGGCCGTAGACGAGCCGTGGGAAAAGTGCGTCGCGACGCTCGGGTGTCCAGGTGCGATTGAATGTCTCGCGGGTGATGCTCTGTCCCAGCGTGCCCTCTAAGTCGAGCCCGATGTCGGAATAGAGAGCCTTGCCGCCCTGTGAGAACTGCATGAAGAAGGAAAGGTCTACGTTGCGATACGTGAGCGTGTGGTTCCAGCCGCCGAAGAATTTGGGCTGTGGCGAACCGATCACGGTGCGGTCGTCGGAAGTGATGTGTCCGTCGCCATTCACGTCCTCGAGGATGTAGTCTCCCACGCCAAGGGAATTCTGATAAGTCCCGTGACCTTTGGCTGCCGCCTGCGCATTGAGGCGGTCGATCGTGGCGCGATCCTTAGCGATGCCCTTCACGCGGTATCCCTTGATCACACCTACGGGCTCTCCCTCGACGATGAGATCCTGCATCTGGCTGTTCAGGTTGGCCCCATTCAGTCTCAAGACCTTGTTGCGGTTCGAGGCGATGTTGAAGGACGTGCTCCAAGTGAAGTCCGCCGTGCGCACGATGTCGCCACCCAGCTCCAGCTCAAAACCGCGGTTACTCATGTCGATCAAGTTCGAGGTGTAGGAGTTCATGCCTGACTCTGCCAGGTAGGGTGAATTAACGAGTGCGCCCTTGGTCGTACGGTTGTAGACGTCGATCGAGCCATAAAGGCGATGGTCGAAGAAAGAGAAGTCGAGGCCACCGTTATACTCTGTCGTGATCTCCCAACGGATGTCGCGGTTCGGCAGGTTGCGCTCTAACCACACGCCCGGCTTCTCGCCGTAACGCCCGCCCTTGGAGTAATAACGGAGGTAGGAAAAGTCGTCCACGTTCGTCGACCCCGTCTTACCCCAGCTCAGGCGCAACTTAAGATCGTCTAACCAACTGCGTTGCCCTGCCAAGCACTTCTCATTGCACAAACGCCAACCTAAGGAGACGGCCGGGAAAGTTGCCGTGCGATTGTTCGGTCCAAACTTCGATGAGGCATCGCTGCGGACGCTCAGTTCGGCCAGATAGCGTTGTTCATAGTCATAGCTGACGCGGGCATAGGTAGAGTTCAGTCCGCCGCGGGCATAAGCGTCCGTGATGGGCAGGTAGGTGTTAGCCGAGCCTATGTTATCCAGGATCGATTCGTTGAAGAAGTCGTTTGCGCTCAGCGAACGGAGTTGGTGATACGTGCGGTCAGCACCCATGCCCAATAAGGCCGCCAGGTTATGCTGCCCAAAAGAGCGATTGTAATCGATTCGGAGATTGGCTGATGTCTGCGTCGTCGTGTTATATTCTTCATTCAGCTCAGCCTTCAGCTCCGCTCCCGGGATGAGCGACTGTGCGTGAGAGGGGATGAAGGTGCGATCGCGCTGCCCGAAGATTGAGACGTTGACCTCAGCATGCGCCTTGAGCCCCTCTATGATCGTCACGTCCGCATAACCATTGCCCATGAATTGATTCGACACGGAGCGGTTCTTCCTGTCCCTCACTGCCACGGGGTTCGGGCTCATGATGGGCACGCCATAGAACGGCGTCGCATCGAAACGGAGGTAGTTGCCCTGCTCATCGCGCACAGGCAGATCGGGGCGCATGCGCCATGTAGTCAATCCCTCCTGGAAGCCTTCCCGCAGATTTCCCGAATTGCGCGCAGAGCCAGAGTAGCTCAGTGTCGCACCGGCCTTCACCCGCTTGGAGATCTCCGTGTCGATAGCCATTCGTCCGCCGTAGTGCTTCAGGCGATCATTCTTCATCAGCCCCTCCTGATCCATCGCGTTCAGCGACACCGAGTAGTTCGTCACGGCCGATCCTCCTCGCAGAGAGACATAATATTGATGTGTCGCCGCATTACGATGCGTGATCTCATCGTTCCAGTTCGTGTTCGTCCGGCCGAAGGCATCATCACGAATTCCGTTGTAAGCGGTCAGCTTATAGAGGTACGACGTCTCGTCCAGCGTCGCCTCCACCTTCCCAAAGGATTGGAGCACCCTGTACTTAGTCTCATCCATCATTCCGCCCTCATTCTCGCGGATGTGGCGCACCGTCTCGTCCATGATCTCCCGCTGTAACTGCCGGAACTCCTCCGGGGTGAGCGGGCTGTATTCCTTAATTGGGTTGCCGATGGAAAGCGTGTAACCCGCATCAATCGTCATTTTTTCGTTCTTCCTCCCGTTGCGCGTCTTGACGATCACCACGCCATTAGCCCCACGCGATCCATAGATAGCCGTTGCCGAGGCGTCCTTCAGGATGTCGACACTCTCTATGTCGTACGGCGAAATGGCCAGCAGCGGATTCAGGCTGTTATCCTCAATGAAGTAAGGCATGCCGTCGATCACGTAGAGCGGCGCATTGGACTGCTTTAGCATCTTGTCACGCGGGAGGGGAGACGTGATGCCGCGCACATTAATTAATGGGCCAGCCCCCGGTGCGCCGCTCGATTGCACGCTCAAGACACCCTTCACGGCGCCGCCCAGCATGCCATCCACCGTCGATGCTGACTGCGCCAGCCGCTCGATATCATTGTTTTTTAGCGACGAAATGGAGCTCGTCAAGCTCTTCTTATCCTTGCTTCCGTAGCCGATCACCACCAGGTCGTCCAGCATCTTGCTGTCAGGCACTAAGTGTATATCCAGCGTGTTGCCCGCTGCTGCCTGTAGCTCCATCCGCTCGTAACCCACGTAAGAGATCACGAGCGTGACGTGCGCCCCGTCCACGGCCAGTGAAAAACGTCCGTCCAGGCCCGTTGTGGTACCTGTCGTCGTCCCTTTCACGACGATGTTCGCACCCACCACCGGTTCGCCCGTTTCGTCCACCACCAATCCCGTGATGAAACCTTTCTGTTGTGCTGCCGTTTCACGTGTCATGACGCCGCACTCAGCCGCTTCTGCCGGCAGAAGCGCCCCCGCAGCCGCGAGGTGAAGTGACAGAAGCGCTAATCCGAGCCTCCGTCCGCTACATTCTCTTCTATTGTTTTTGTAGGTCATAAGGTAAAAAAGGTATATGTGTTATACATGTTGTAGATGTTTTATTTTGAGAATGACGCCCATTTTATGCGAGGCGCACATCGGTTCCTCACAAAAATGAACGGGGCGAAAGTAAAAATTTTCATTACCCTGCAACTTTACGCAATTATTCAGAAGCTGTTTTTGAATTTATTGGCTGATTACTTTGCGGAGCGGCGTTGAGCTGGTCTGCACATTTCTATTTCGGGTTTATCCAGGCCCATTTCTGATCGACTATAAACACATCATGCGGCCGCCTTGCGCACTCCGAAAATCGCTGCGTTTTCGTTTACTCCGCCCCGTCGCAGCCCATTTCGCACCGCTTTTTACCCCTTCGCCGTCTTGCGCAGCCCCTGCTTTGCCTCGTTTGGGCCTTCCCCTCCCTGCGCGGTCCTTAGTGGTGGTGTAAATCGGAATCTTTTACTGCAAAAGGATATAAATTACCTTGTAAATCAAATGCTTTTAAGGTGTAAGCATTCAACTTACGTGGTAAATCAAACTATTTTAATATGAATCTATTCAACAAACGATATAAATTAGAATCTTTTATTGTAAAAGAGTGATATCTACAATGTAAATTCTATTACTTCAATTCAAAAGCACTCCACTTACACCGTAAATCATATTATCTTAATACAAAATCATCTTATTAACATCGTAAATTGAGTGCTTTTAATATGACAACATTCAATTTATATCAAAAATAATAGCCTTTTAATCCAAAACAGTCAAATAAACATCGCAAATCGAGTACTTTTAATATAACATACATCAATTTACGATGCAAGTTATGCTATTTTAATATGATACTATTCAATAAACAGCGTAAACTGACATGGTTTTAATATAAAAGATTTTGATTTACCGCTAATTTATGGCCGCGCCGGCAGGTTGAGTGCAAAGCGCGGCGAGGCACGGGGGGAGACCGTGCGGCGAATGGATAAACGAGGCGAATCCGGGGCTGCGACGGGGCGGAGTAAACGAAAACGCAGCGATTTTCGGAGTGTGCGAAGCGGTCGCACGAGGTTTTATGGTCGATCAGAAAGGGTTTGTGAGTCATTAGGTGCCCTGAGGGGCTGCCCTTGGGACATTGCCGATTTCCGCAATCCATTTTTACTTGACTACACTCGCGCAACGAGGCGTTTTTTCTTTCCGAGAGTCTCTTTCCCTCGCTGAATTTCCGTCAGCTGCATACTTTTGGCCGATATTTTTATTCACCTATAAACACTTTACTCGATGAACGTAAATGAATTATTCAGCGGATCGACCTTGCAGTCGATTGTTAAGACGATTGTGGAAAAAACAGGCCTGAACGAGGGACAAGCCTCGGGTGCGCTGCAGGCTGCACTGCCGATGATCCTCGACGTGGTGGCCAAAAAGGCTGGCAGCGGGGAAGGCCTGAGCGGCTTGCTCAGCGGCGTCGTGGGCAACCTCAGCGGCGGTAAAGGCGAGGGGGGCATCGTCAGCCAAATCACGGGCATGATCGATAAGAACAAGGACGGAAACATCCTGGACGACCTTGCGGGGATGTTGGGTGGAAAGAAGAAGTGACGCAGACGACCATGTCGTACAGGAAATTGACGCAGCGTGAGATTGACGTGCTCAGGGAGGGCGGTTGCGAGGCCGAGGATTGGCAGTGCGTGGAGGTGGCCGCGGAAGGATTTGACCCTCGGCGGGTGCGCCGTGTGCGCTTCTCGGGTGAGGTCCGGATCGGACGTACTGACGGCGACTTTTCCGCGGACGACGGCGGATTGACTCTGCCGGCCGGCATCTATGACGCGACGATCCATGACTGTGTCGTGGGTGATGGGGTGCGCATCGCTGGCATACGCATCGCTCTCTCTGGCTATAAGATCGGCCCCGGTGCCCGCCTTGTCGACATCGGCTCGATGACTTATCGTGCGGGCACCACAGCCGGCAACGGTGTGCGTGTGGCGGCGGCCAATGAAAATGGCGGCCGTGCCATCCCTCTCTTCGATGGCCTGACGGCACAGACGGCGCACGTGATGGTCTTCCATCGCCATCGCACGGAGGCGCTCCGACGTATGTTCGACCGTATCGGTGCCTATGCCGAAACCGTTGCCTCCGAACCTCGCGGCTGCGTCGGGCGTGGGGCCACGGTGGAGGGTTGCGGGCGCATCGCGGATGTGCGCATCGGCGATGGCGCCACGATCGTCGGGGCTACGCTGTTGCAGAACGGCACCGTCCTGAGTCGCCTCGATGCACCGACAGAGATAGGCGTGGGCGTCATGGCCCGCGACTTCATCCTGGCTCCCGGCGCACACGTGGTGGACAGATCGTTCATTGAGCGTTGCTTCGTGGGCGAGGGGTGTGTGGTGGAGCAGGGCTTCACGGCTATCGACTGCCTGCTCTTTGCCAACGGCATGTTTGCCAAGGGCGAGGCCGTCTCCGTCTTCGCCGCCCCGCATACCGTTTCGCACCATAAGTCGAGCCTCTCGATCGCCTGTAGTCTCTCGTTCGCCAACATCGGCAGCGGGTCGAACATGAGCAACCACGCCTACAAGCTCGGCGCCGTCCACCAGTCCGTGGCCGAGCGCGGATGCAAGTTCGGCAGCAACTCCTACGTGCAGGCTCCGGCGCATTTCGGGGCATACTCGATGGTCACCGGCGAACACCGCAATCACCCGGACACATACGCGTTGCCGTTTTCTTACCTCATGGAGGAGGACGGGCAGTCGATGCTCATCCCGGCCGTCAACCTCTTCCGTACAGGCACATTGCGCGACGTCCGTAAGTGGCCCGTCCGTGACCTCCGCAGCGCCGATCGGCCGCGTGATCTGATCTGTTACGACTTCCTCAACCCCTACCTCATCGACCGCATCCTCGGCGCCATCGACCTCCTCACGCAGCTGCGCGAGTCGAAGCCTGACGCCAAGTATTACGCCTTCGGCAACTGCTCCATCCATCGCCATTCGATGCAAAAGGGCATCGCCTACTATCGCGAGGCGCTCGACGTCTTCGTGGGCGACTACCTGATCAGCGGCGGCGCCATCGATCCGTCCGACGGGCCGGGGCGCGGTGCGTGGATCGATCTGGCGGGATTGGTTATGCCACGCGAGGTGCTCGACACGATCGTCGAGGGCGACCTGCTCGAGGCTAACGAGGCTTTCCGTCGGGTGCATGCGCGCTACAATGAATGTTTGGCTCGCTTTGTCACGGATCGTTACGACCTGACGGATGCTGACAAGCGCCGCGTTTGCCTTGAGCGCTATGCCACCACGCTCGAAACCGTCCGCCATCGCCTATCGAAGGAGGCCGCGCTGGAGTTCTTCGGCGTCTCACAAATCAGCTACGGCGCCGACAGTCCCAACTGCGATCGGCAGGCCGACTTCCTGCAGGTGCGCGGTGAAATTACCACCGACCCGTTTCTCTCCCCACTCCTCGTCGAGATGGAGCGTAAGGCAGAGCGGGCGCGGCAATTCCATGAGTAAACCTACGCGGGTAAGGCACGAATCACCAAGCGTCCCAGCGGGAGAGGATGGGGAGCCCCATTCCACCCACCGGGACGCTTACATTATATATAGTCACGTAGAAATGGATGGCGAGCCGCACCGATGTGTCTGCGCCTTTTTCGCCCCTACTTCTACTTTTGCCGCCAAATCATAACATTCTGACAGATGAAAATTATTGTATTGGCAAAGCAGGTGCCGGACACGCGTAACGTCGGGAAGGACGCGATGAAGGCGGACGGCA
>CAUPYF010000059.1:0-9060 GCA_963515435.1 uncultured Tannerella sp.
GCGTACGTGATCACCCTAAAGGACGGTTCTGTCCACAAGGTGATTGTGAAGTGAATGTAGGGGCGGACCCTTGTGTCCGCCCGCACATAATCATGCCGGGTACATGATGAGGGCTCCCCTCACGTGTACCCGGCATTTTTTGTGCTTTACCTTTCTACAGAAAAGAATCCCCGAAACAGCCCTTGCCAGAGCTGCTCCGAGGATTCTGCTGTCCGGAAGACTACTTTCCGCTGATTCTATTTTGAATTCGGATGTCAATGCAGCCTCTCTCAAAAAGAAAGAACACCCGATCTCACATTTTGTAAGACCGGGTGTGTAGCAATCCGCCGATTTTTAGCATTTACAGTGGAGCATAGCGGACTCGAACCGCTCACCTCGACACTGCCAGTGTCGCGCTCTAGCCAGATGAGCTAATGCCCCTTCGGTTAAGACGGCGCAAATATAGATCTTTCCTTCAGACGCCCTAATTTTGATCCAAAATTCATTCGAATAGATATGCTTGTTTTCTACACCACGTTCCATTTCTCAAACCAGACCTATGAGGATGGACTGAACTATTTGCGAACGACCCTTTTGCCTGCCATCGGGCAGCACCCAGAGTTCCACACGCTGCGTTTGCAGCGCATTCTGCACGAGGTCGAGGACAGCAACGGCCGATCCGTGTCCATGCAGTTTTGTGTCCCAGACGAAGCCACGTTGCATCGTTGGTTAGAGGCCTCCGGCGACGAATTGCTACAGGCCGTCGCAAAGCGATATGGCACAGAGGTTGCCTATTTCTCCACCCTTTTGGAGGAGTTGGCGCTGCAATGAAACTTCCGGAACAGACCGCGGAGCGCGTCATCATTGGCATCGACCCGGGTACAGTCGTGATGGGCTATGGCGTGCTCATCGTCCGGGGACGCACGACGGCCTTAGTGACGATGGGGGTGCTAAAGCTCGACCGCTACGAGAATCATTACCTCCGCCTGCACCGCATCTATCAGAAAGTGCTCGCTCTGATGGACGAGTATCACCCCGACGAGATGGCGATCGAGGCACCCTTCTTTGGGAAGAACGTGCAGAGTATGCTCAAGCTCGGGCGTGCGCAGGGTGCGGCCATCGCGGCGGCCCTGAATCGCGAGATCCCCATCTTTGAATATGCCCCGCTGAAGATCAAAATGGCCATCACCGGCAATGGTCAGGCGTCCAAGGAGCAAGTGGCAGGCATGCTGCAGCGCATCCTACACATCCCCGGGGCCGACATGCTCCCCCAGCTGGACGCTACGGATGGCCTCGCCGCCGCCTATTGCCACTATATGCAAACCACCCGGCCCATGCCTGAAAAAGCATACGCCGGGTGGAAAGATTTCATCGCCAAGAATCCGGGTAAAGTCCGCGGATTATAGGCGGGAGACTGACAGGCTTAGACAATACCTTGCGCCATCATTGCGCGGGCTACCTTCATGAAGCCGGCGATGTTGGCACCCTTTACATAGTTGATGTATTTGCCTTCGCGTCCGTGAACAACGCACTGTTCGTGGATGCTGCTCATGATCTGGTGCAGACGTTCGTCTACTTCAGCAGCTGTCCATGAGAGGTGCATTGCGTTCTGGGTCATCTCGAGACCGGAGGTGGCTACGCCGCCAGCGTTGACTGCCTTACCCGGCGCAAAGAGCTGGTGGTTGTGCAGGAACAGGTCGACGGCCTCGGCGGTGCAACCCATGTTGGAGATCTCGGCTACGCAGAGCGTCTTGTTGTTGATCAAGGTGCGGGCGTCGTCGGCATTGAGCTCGTTCTGGGTGGCGCAGGGCAGGGCGATGTCCACCTTCTGCTCCCACGGGCGCTTGCCGGCGGTGAAGGTGGCTTCCTTGAACTTGTCGGCGTACGGAGCGACGATGTCGTTGCCCGATGCGCGGAGTTCAAGCATGTAGTCGATCTTCTTTCCGGAGATACCGGCCGGATCGTAGATGTATCCATCGGGACCGGAGATGGTCACGACTTTTGCTCCCAGTTCGACTGCCTTCGTGACGGCACCCCAAGCCACGTTACCGAAACCAGAGACGGCTACGGTCTTGCCCTTGATGTCGTGTCCGTGCTCGCGGAGCATTTGGTTGACGAAATAGAGTCCGCCGAAGCCGGTGGCTTCCGGACGGAGGATGGATCCGCCGAACTCCATGCCCTTGCCGGTGAGTGTGCCGGTGTGCTCGCGGGCCAGTTTCTTGTACATGCCAAAGAGGTAGCCCACTTCGCGTGCGCCAACGCCGATGTCGCCTGCGGGGACGTCGGTATCGGGGCCGATGTTGCGCCAGAGTTCGAGCATGAAGGACTGGCAGAAGCGCATCACTTCGGCGTCGCTGCGGCCGCGGAATACGAAGTCAGCACCGCCCTTGCCGCCGCCCATGGGAAGGGTGGTGAGGGCGTTTTTGAAGGTCTGCTCGAAGCCGAGGAACTTCAGGATAGAAAGGTTTACGGACGGGTGAAAGCGGAGGCCGCCTTTGTACGGGCCAATGGCGTTGTTGAACTGAACGCGGTAGCCCAGGTTAACGTGAACTTCGCCCTGATCGTCTACCCAGGGCACACGGAAGGTGAAGATGCGGTCGGGCTCGACCAGACGCTCGATGATTTTGGCTTTTTCAAATTCGGGATGCTCGTTGTAGACGCCCTCGATAGAGGTGAGAACTTCTTTCACGGCCTGCAAGTATTCCTTTTCACCAGGATGCTTGGCCTCTAATGACGACAGAATTTCTTCGGTTTTCATGTTTATTTATTTTTTAGACGTCCACAAATAAAGGGGCTGTTTTTGATACGGCCAAAAACTATGGAAGAACCTTGTCGGGGAGCAGGTTGCTTTGGCCAGATTGAAGCCGAAACGGGGTGCGGCTCGGGCTGCTTTTGCCAAAGTAACCCAAGACCCGCCGGGAATCGAGGGCATCCCTATAAAGCCAAAAGATTTCAGACCCTTTACTGGCATTCGGATAGAAGGTGGATGGGCTGACGAGCACCATAGGCCTTTCCCATAGACTTATCCATAAAAGAAAGATCAGCGGGTGAGGAGAGCGACGCCGGCCATGATGAGCAGGACGCCGATCCAGCGGGTGAAGGGGACGACTTCGTGAAAAATGAGGATGGAGGCGAGGAGGCCGAAGACGTAGCTGATGCTGATGAGGGGATAGGCGAGGGAGAGAGGGTAATGACGGAGGATGTGGAACCAGACGAGGGAGGCGGCGAGCATGGAGAGGCCGGAGGCGGGGTATTGCCAGACGGGGAGGACGCTGCGGAAGAAGGCAAGGGTCCAGGCGAAGGGGCCGGTGCGGGCGAGGGCGAGCTTGAGGAAGATTTGTCCGCCGACGAGGAAGAGGCATTGGAGGGTGGAGAGGGCGAGAAGTTTCAGCATGCGGTGAGGAGCGTGAGGGTGTGGGTTTTGTTCATGGCGTGGTTGTAGAGGAGGATGCGGCGGGCGGGGATGGTGTCGGTGCCCTCAAGCTGGAGATGGGCGGGGATGTGGCCGTGGCGGAGGCAGGTGGCAGCGACGTAGTGAGCAAGCGCGGAGGCGGAGAAGGATTCACCGAAGAGGTGTTTGTAGCGGATGAGGGGGATGCCGGGGTAAAGACGCGAGGCGGTGTCGAGGTAGACGCGGTCGTTGTCGAGGTTGGTGTTGAGGCCGAGGAGGACGGCGTCGATGTCTCGGAGGGTGCAGTGGTTGCGGAGGAGGAGGGCGTAGAGGGTGTTGCGGAGCTGGGCGATAGTGGGGCGGTAGAGGAGCTCGGCATCGTCGAGGCGGCAGAGGGTGTCGGCGTCTTTTTGATCGGAAAGAAGTAGGCTGACGGCGGTATCGGCAGCGAATCCGTCGGGTGCGAATTGCCAGCGACCGGTGCGGCGGAAGAAGCGGAGGTAGTCGTCGGTGAGTTCGTCGAAGCCGCCGAGGAGTGCATTATGTATGTACCCGGCGCGGAGGCGGAGGAGGGCGTCGAGGAGGGCGTTCTCGAAGGATGCGCTGCGGTGGACGTAGGTGGTGTTGTAGGCGTGGCATTTGAGGTCGATGGCGATAGTGGCGCTGAGGATGTTGTGTGTGGACTGCATGAAGTAGGTGGGCTGGAGGCATTGCTCACCTCCTTCGCGGATGGCGTGAAAGAAGCGTTCGGTGTTTTGTATGCAGCCGAGCCCGGTGCCGCTGATGATGGCGTCGGGTTGTTGGATGTGGGCGTCGCGGAGGGTGAGGCGTGAGAGGACGACGGCGCGGCGCAGGAGGGTGCACATGCGTCGGGCTACAAGCGGAGGGATGTACTCGGAGAAATCGGGGTCGAGGCTACGGACGGCGGGGGTGTCGCGGTAAAAGACGGGCCGGCCGAACCAGTCGTCGGTGAGGGGCTGCTGGACGGAGATCTGTCGGGCGGCGCATATATATAAAGGTATAGGCATGGGGGAACTAAAAACGAAAAGCTAAAAACGAAGCGGGGGATTATACTTTGGAGAGGATGAGGGCGGTGTCGTTGCCGCCGAAGCCGAAGGAGTTGGAGAGGATGTGGCGTATGGGGCGCGTGGGCTGCGGATCTGTGAGGGGACGGAAATTGTGCTCGAGGATGGGCGTCCGGAAGCGGAGGTTGACGGGGAGGAAGTCGTGCGCGATGGCCAGGAGCGAGATGATGGCTTCGATGCTTCCGGCGGCGCTCGTGGTGTGGCCGGTGTAGGCTTTGATGGAGGCGATGGGTGGGACACCCGCGCTGAAGAGCCGCATGGCGGCAAGGCCTTCGGTGAGGTCGTTGTTGGGCGTGCCGGTGCCGTGGGCGTTGATGTAATCGATGTCGGCGGGGGTGAGGCCAGCGTCTTGGATGGCTTGCTGCATGACGAGGTAGGGGCCGAGGCCGTCGGGCGAGGAGGCGGTGGGGTGATAGGCGTCGCAGGCGTTGGCGCAGCCGGAGAGTCGACCGAGGGAACGGATGCCACGGGCATGAGCGTGGTCAGCGGTTTCGAGTACGACGTATCCGGCGCCTTCGCCGAGGTTGATGCCGGTGCGATCGCGATCGAAGGGGCGGCAGATGTCGGAGTCGAGGATCTTGAGCGTGTTGAAACCGTTGACGTGGTAACGCGAAAGGCATTCGCAGCCGCCGGCCACGACGATGTCGGTGCGCCCCGAGCGGAGGAGTTCGGCGCCTTGCATAAGTGCATTGGCCGAGGAGGAGCAAGCGGTAACGATGGTGGAGACGTGGGAGAAGAGCGGCGAGAAGAAGTCGGCTATCTGTTCGGTGCAAGCGCCGCAGTCGTTGAGCTCGATGTAGGCGTTGCGGGAGTCGTTGTGTAGGAAGTCGTCGTAATACTGTTCGGCTTTGTCCATGCCGCCGACGGTGATGCCGGAGAGGAGGGCGACGCGGGCATGCGGAGGCAGGTCGCGGAGGCGGGCCTCTTCGATGGCTTCCTCGACGGCGGGGATGGCCAGGAGGGAGGATCGGATGAAGGCCTCGGTGGGCGGTATGCCGAGCTGTTCGCGTAGCTCGTCGTTGCTCTGCTTGACTTCGCCCGCGGGGAGGTCGTGGTGCGCGGTCTCGAGGTAGCGGATGGGCTGGACGCCGGTTTGCTGGTTGATCAAAGCGCGCAGGTTGGCGCCTTTGCCAAGGCCGAGGGCGGAGACGATACCGGCTCCGGTGACATGAATTTCTTTCTTCATTGATTATAGGGAAAAGCGCGGCAAAGAAAGGGCAAAAGGGTAAAGCGGCGGGGAGCGCGTGGCCAATGATCAATTCTTAATGATTATCCGGATGCTGGAATCGGGGACAAAACAATACCGGGCACACGCTGGGAGGCATGTGCCCGGCATAATCATTCGATCCACCGTCGGGGCCCGGGTTGGGGGGCGAATGATTATTCGCCCCTACGGCCCGAGGTTTCGCCCCGCCCGGTGTTCCCCCCCCACCCAGAGTTTCGCCCTGGGCTATCGTCCGGTGACCCTACAGGCCGCGTGGGGCGGGACATCCATCCGGCATAACCATCAACAATCCAACAACTCAACACTCCTCCCGGCGGCCTTTCGGGCCGCATCAGACCACCCAACACGTTGCTGTTAGATGGTCTTGTTGTATGCGCGCTAATGCACACATTAGCTCAAGTGGCTACCAGCCACATGGATTAGGTGGGTCGAGCCTCATAGCTTAGGTGGCTACCAGCCACATGGATTAGTGGATGTGTATGGCAGCTTGCTACCTTTGACTTTGCATAGTGAAATGCCATGTAGGGGCGCCCCTTGGAGCCTTGCCCTCTCCCCTGTGGAAAGGGCACAGGGGGGCACCCACAAGAAGTACCTCTGCGAGGGCTGGTATCTTTGGCGCCGAGAAAGAGACCATCCTCTTCTTCCTTTATTATACACCTCCATGAAACCACTCATTCTTCTGCTTTTCATGCTCGTGACATCGATGGCTGTCAGAGCGCAACACGCGTTCGTCGGGAAGGTGACGGACGGCCAAGGGCGACCGTTAGAGTTTGCAACAGCGGCACTTTACGATATGGACTCTACGCTGCGCGCCGGCAGTGTGACGGATCGCTCGGGGGCATTCCGATTCGACGCCGTGAGAGCCGGTAAATACATGTTGGAAGTGCGTTTAATGGGCTTTCAAACGCTGCGTAAACAGGTAGACATCGGCGCCGACCCGAAGCCGGTCACGATCGAATTACAGGAAAGCGCCGTCGGGCTGGGCGAGGTGACGGTCACAGGCCGGAAGCCCTACATGACGCTCAAGGACGATCGCTTCGTTTATCATGTGGACAACACGGTGATCAGCAACGTGGGCAACGCCGCCGATGTGCTCCGACGCACGCCGTACATCATCACGGACATCGACGGCTCGCTCTCCATTGCCGGGCGCGACAAGACGTTGATCTTGATCGATAATAAACCCATCAGCAACATGAACGAGCTGCAATTGCTCAACTCCTCGCGCATTCACCAGGTGGAGATCATCGAAAATCCGTCGGCCAAGTACGAGGCCGAAGGGCACGCCGTGGTCAACATCATCACAAGGAAAGGCTTGGGCCAGGGCTTGAACGGCGCTTTGACCCTCAAGCACGCGCAAGGCAAACGGGGCAACACGCAGCTCGTGCCCGAGCTGGCATTTGACGGCCGGAAGCTCCGCATCTACGCCGGCGCGAACGCCGACATTGGGGGGAAGCGATCCACGGACGAAACGCTCAACCATTACAAGAAGGAGGCTTACGAATACCGCTCGCTCGTGAACGATGCGTCCCGAAATACGCGCCGCGCCTTAGGCTATACGTTCGCCGCATACTATGATTTCGACGACAAAAACGAGCTGAACGCCTATGTGGACGGATATGACGAACACACCGACAGCCACTCGGCTTCCACGCGCCACGTGACGAAGAACGGCGCGGAGCAACCCTCCTTCAGCCTGTCGGAAGATGCCTCCGAACGCCCGAACCAATACGCTGCGGGGCTGAACTTCCATCACCGCTGGGGCGATGCGGGCGGTAAGCTCGCGTTGATGAGTAACTACACGCGCTATGCAACCCGTAAGCACGGCGATCTGGAGGAAACGAACCAGACGACATCGAACACGCACCTTATGCAAAGCGATTTCGACAACTGCTACGACCTCTACTCGCTGAAAATGGATGCCCACCTTCCGGCCGCGTGGCTCGGGGGCAGTGTGGAGCTGGGCGGCAAGTATTCCGATGTATCGTCGTTAAGCCACCTCCTGTTCAAGCGTCGCCTCGGAGAGGTGTGGCAGGTGGATCGCCGCTTCACAAACGACGTGGACTTCAGGGAGCAGATCTTGGCTGCATACGCCTTGGCCACAGGTCGAGCGGGGCGCTTCGATTACTCGCTGAGCCTACGCGGAGAGCTCACACGCACCCAAAACGAGCTATCCAATGGCCGCAAAGACGACCGAAACCTTCAGCTATTTCCCCACATCGCGCTCGGATACACCGCCGCAAGCAAACTGCAATACCGACTCACATTCTCTCGGCGCATCAGCAGACCGGGCTACGCGAAATTGAACAACAGCATGATCTACATCGACTCGCTCTCCACGCGCCACGGCAATCCGCAGCTGAAGCCGACGATCTTCAACACCATCTCGGCCAATTTCTCGCATGGCAAGCGGCTGTTCGGTGGGCTGTCGTACTCGTACATCGAATCCCCCACCGACCTGATGTACATCAATGATCCCGTGCAGATCGAGCGCTATACGTTGTATGCCGACAATGTAAAGAACACCTGGTCGGCGTCGATCCATGCGGGCAGCAACATCAATGTTAGGTCGTGGTGGCATTCGCAGCTCTCTGCTTCGTTCTCTTACAGCCCCGTGACGGTCGTCGACGACGTGGTGGAGTATACTTTCAAATTCCCCGCCTACTACCTCAATTGTATCAACCGATTTTCATTGCCTCGCGGCTGGGATGCCGATTTTAATGCGAAGTTCTACCGACCGGCGAAAGGCATGCGCAAGCGCAGAGATTACATCGACCTCGACTTGGGTCTCTCGAAGAAGATGCTACAAAACCATTTGACGGTGCAGGGCGCAATCCACTACGCTTTCTTCCCGGACTATCAGCTGCTCCGCTATAGCTATAAATACCAATCCAACGTCTACGACTACAACTCCCGCTTCCTGCTTCAGGTCAGTCTGAGATACGATTTCGGGTCGAAGAAGGCGTCGCGCAAGGTGGAATCTAGCTCTGCTGATGAGGTAAAGCGCTTTTAGAGGCTGCGCGCATCAGTATCCCCCCTCTGGCCGATCTGCGCGTATAAAGAAAGTCCCCCGAACGCAGGGCTACAGACCCAAGGCGTCCGGGGGACTTTTCACGTTTTCGAGCCGGCCGATTATTGCGGCTTGATGTTCGGTTCCTCGAGGCCGAGGTGATGCTTCTTATCGACAGCCTTCAGCAGGATGCCGAGCACGAGAGCAGCTACGCCGAGCATGGCGAGCATCATCAAGGCATTGGTGTAGTTGTACGACACGGCTGCTTCCGCCGGCGTGAGCTGACCCGAGGCCAGGGCTTGTTCAACCTCCGGATTGGAGGCTTTGAGCACCTTGCCGATGAGCAGCGGGAAGAGCCAAAGGCCGATGT
>CAUPYF010000060.1:0-8930 GCA_963515435.1 uncultured Tannerella sp.
TTGCGCGCCGATACGATGTATTCATCCGTCTTTTCCATTGCGGGGCAAAAGTAGGAGAGACTTTGAGACGGCCGGGGTAGGGCTGGCCACCGCACGGGGAATGGCGCGTGTTTCGCCACCCCAATCAAGCGCTCGATTGGTCATACTCATAAAGAATGGACAGCCCCTGCTTCCCCCGGGGTTTGGGTTTAGGCCGATCCCCATACTTTTGCCCCGCATTTAATCCGCACAATACATGTCTGATAAAACATCCCTTATCCTCCGCCGCCTTTCCAGCGTCAACACCTACGTGGTGGTCATTGCCGTGTTCCTCTTCATCACCTTTGTGGTGGGCGATAGCAACCTCTACAAACGATACGTCTACAACGAAAAGATCCGCCGCTTAGAGCGCGAGATCCGGCATTACAAGAAGGCGATCGAGGCCGACCGCCACAAGTTAGAGGACATCCGCACCAATCGCGAGGGCTTGGAGCGCTACGCCCGCGAGGAGTTCTACATGAAGCGCCCGAACGAGGACGTATATATTATTGAGGAGTAATGGAAACACGTACACGCACTTTGATTTTTATGCTCTCCGCCCTGCTTGCCGTGGTCGGGGCAGTGCTTTACATCACGCATTGGGCCTATGCGCCGTGGCTGTTTGCCGTCGGGGCGGCCGGCGTGACGGTGGGCTACATGACGGCGACGCGCCGCGACGACCTCGACCTGCGCCGCCGTCGGCTTAACCGCCTGAATGTCTTCGCGGGGCTGGCTATGATCGCCGCCTCAGTCTTCATGTTTCGCGGGCGGATGGAGTGGGTAGCCCTCCTGCTCATTGCGGCTCTGATCCAGCTTTACACCTCATTCGTGCCTACGGACAAGGGGAAGAAATAAGCGAGGCATACCGCGTAAAGGTGGGCCGTGCGCTTACCTTTGTGCGCGGGCAGTCGGCCGGTCTGTCGCTCGTGGAGCCGCGTTGAAACACCGGCTACGGGGTGCTTTCAGCAATGGGTAGCATCCCCCGAGAGGAAAGTCCGGGCAACACAGGGCGCCATCCTTCCTAACGGGAAGCTGCCGGCGACGGCAGAGTAAGCGTAACAGAAAATAACCGCCAAGGGCCTTCGGGCTCGGGGTAAGGGTGAAAAGGCGAGGTAAGAGCTCACCGCCCCCGTCGGAATACGGGGGGACAGTACGCCTGATGGGTTGTAAGGTCATGTATACCGGCGCATCAAGGGCTGCCCGCCCAATGCCGGGGGGTAGACTGCACAGAGCCTGTCGGCAACGGCAAGGCCAAGATAAATGACAGACGCCTCCACGCTCGTGGGGGACACAGAACCCGGCTTATAGGCCGACTGCCCTTTTTTAGTTACAAGTGGGTGCGTATTGCATACGCTATCGATTGTATCATTTATGCCTATGCCTGAAAATAAAGCAGAGAAGAAGCCCTCGCCCGTGGAGCGCATCACCCGGTGGGTCGCGGACGCCATCCGTTTCGTCACGTACGACATCTGGCGCATCACCGACCGCGACGTGAGCGGCCCCCGCCGCGCCTACATCTACCTCGCTAAGACGCTCATCTTAGCCGTGCGAGGTTTCCGCCGTGAGGACTTGCAAACGCGCGCCTCGGCCCTAACCTACAGCACGCTCCTCTCCGTCGTCCCCATGCTGGCCGTTGTGGTGGGCATCGCCAGCGGTTTTGGCGTGCGCGATACGATCCAGAGCAGTCTCTACGACTACTTCCCCGCCCAAGCGCACCAGATCTCCCGCGCTATTGAGTTCGCTCAGAACTATCTCTCCATGACCCGTGGCGGGCTCTTCCTTGGCATCGGTCTCGTGCTCCTACTCTACACCGTCTTCAGCCTCATCTCCACCGTGGAGCACACCTTCAATGACATTTGGCACATCAAGCAAGACCGCCCTTGGCATCGCAAAGTGACGGCCTACTCGGCCATGATCATCATCCTGCCCGTCCTAATGACCATCTCCAGCGGCCTCTCCCTCTTCCTCTCCACCCTCCGCCGTGCCATCCTCAGCCCCTACATCTTTCTCACCCCAATTGCTGACACTACACTCAGCCTCCTCCCGTACACCATCATCATCCTCTTCTTCACGTTGCTTTATTTGCTGGCACCCAACACGCGCGTGCGCTTCCTCAACGCGCTTGCCGCCGGCACCCTCGTGGGGTGTGTCTTCCAAGCCTTTCAATACCTCTACATCAATGGCCAGATCTGGGTCAGCAAATACAACGCCATCTACGGCAGCTTCGCAGCCCTGCCTCTGCTTATGCTCTGGCTGCAACTCTCGTGGCTCATCTGCCTTTTTGGTGCCGAACTGGTCTATGCCTCGCAAAACGTCCGCCAGTTCAACTTCGACCGCGACGTGCGCACCGTTAGCCGCCGCTATCGGGACTTCCTGGCCCTACTCATCACCTCGCTTGTCGTCAAGCGCTTCGAGCATTGCGAAAAGCCCTACACGGCTGATGAGCTGTCCGACATGTGCCACATTCCGCCCGGGCTGACGGCGCAGACATTGGCATTGCTCACCAAACTGGGGATCCTTACGGCCGTGAGAGGTGATGGTGCAGAGGTACACACGGTGCGTTATCAGCCGGCATTTGCCGTTGACCATATCAGCGTCGGGCTTGTCCTCCGGCGGATCGACGAGCACGGGTCGGAAAACTTCCCCATAGACATCGCCGACACCTTTCGCAGCCAATGGGAGGCTCTCATCCGTACGCGTCGTGCTTTTCTCGAGCCGAACGAGGAGGTGCTGTTGAAGGATTTATGATTCATGGGGGGAATTTTTTGTGTGTGGCTGAAGTCATGAGAACATGCAGCCGATAATCCATAACGTCTCACTTGTAACTTATAGCTAACCGATGCCAGACAACGAACGGATATACCTGATGGCACTGACGATGACGGAAGGCCTGAACAACGCCACGATACGCGCATTGCTGGCGCATTTCGGGACGGCCGCGAACGTCTTTGCCGTACGCCATCGGCCACAGGAGATCGCCCGCGGGATAGGTGGTTATTTGCCACCGCATATCGCACACTCGATGGACGAGGCGCTACGTCGTGCCGAGCAGGAAGCGCAGTTTATCTCCGAGCATCGCATCCGCCTCTATGCCCTCACCGATCCGGACTATCCCTGGCGTCTGCGCGAATGCCCCGATCCTCCCGTCGCGATCTATTATAGAGGTTGCGCCGATCTCAACGCGCAAAAAGTCATCGGCATCGTCGGTACACGACGCGCCACTGACTACGGCCGACGACTCACGGAGGAGCTGATACAAGGGCTGGCAGCATCCTATCCAGATCTGCTCGTGGTCAGCGGGCTGGCTTACGGCATCGACATCTGCGCCCATCGCTTTGCGTTGCAGAAGGATCTGCCGACCGTCGGTGTGATGGCTCACGGGATGGACAACCTGTACCCCGCGGCCCATCGGGAGACGGCTGTGCGGATGATCGCCCAGGGCGGACTGCTGACCGACTACCCCTCCGAAACGCCCCCCGTGCCCGAAAACTTCCTGAAGCGCAACCGCCTGATCGCCGCCCTTTCCGACGCCGTCGTTGTGGTCGAGTCGTCCGAGCGAGGGGGAGCCCTCTCAACAGCCAACTTCGCCTTTGTCTATAGCCGCGACGTCTTTGCCTTCCCTGGACGGGTGGGGGATGAGCATTCGGCCGGCTGCAACCGATTGATCCAACGCAATAAGGCTGCACTGATCAACTCCTCGCACGACTTGATCCATGCCATGATGTGGGACGTCCGTTTCGTCTCGAAATATTCCTCTGACACACAGTTGCAACTCCCCTTCGAGGGATAAGGAGCCAAGGTGCTTTTCAGTGAATGTATCTCGTCCGTTCGGGAGTCTAAAAAGAGTTTTGTTTTGCTTTTGAAAACGTGAGTTCGACGTAAGCCCCTCTTCCTGCACCGAGATAGGCATCCTCCCCTTACCCCATGTAAGGAGGTGCGTATGCAAGATGCAGCAAGAGTGTCTTACAAGGTGTTTGTGCACTACTGCGCAAGGTGCTTGTACGCTACTGTATAAGGTGCTTGTACGCTACTGTATAAGGTGCTTGTACGCTACTGTACAAGGTGTTTGTACACTGTCGGGGTAGCGGGATTTGAACCCACGATTCCCTGCACTCCCAAAACGGAAGGTGTAAGTTGCGGATCCCATGAAATCAGCACACTTTTGCGCGCATTTTTCGCGACTCATGGATATCAAAGACTTACAAACAATTTACGCGGCACACCCGCAGACGGCGGCCGTGGCGTCACTGCTCGACCGGGGCGAGGTACGCAGCATTCGCTTGGCGGGACTGCAAGGCTCGGCCGGCGCCCTGTGCACGGCGGCACTCTTCGGCCGGCGCGGCGGCTGCCTGCTCTGCCTAATGAACGACCTCGAGGAGGCCGGTTATTTCTATAACGACTTAGTGCAACTCACGGGCGAGGGCAGCGTCAACTTCTTTCCCTCGGCCTACCACCGACACATCAAATACGGCCACACGGACGCGGCCAACGAGGTGCTGCGCACAGAGACGCTTGCCGCGCTGCAAGCTGAGGCGCCCGCCGTGATCGTCGTCACCTACCCCGACGCAATGGCCGAGCGGGTGCTCTCGAAAAACGTGCTCCGGGAGAACACCTTAGCGCTGCATGTGGGTGAACGGGTGGATCCGCTGTTTGTCTCCGAAGTTTTGGATACGTACCGCTTTGAGCAGACGGATTACGTCTATGAGCCAGGACAGTACGCCGTGCGCGGAAGCATCATGGACATCTTCTCCTTCTCACACGAGCGGCCGTATCGCGTGGACTTTTTCGGCAGCGAAATCGAATCGATCCGTACGTTCGATGTGGAAACGCAGCTGTCGCGCGAGAAACTCGAGTCTATACGGATCATCCCCGAAATCAGCCGTTATGACGAGGCGGACAGCTCGCTCTTGGAGCTGCTGCCGGAGGGCGCGGTCGTCGTGGCACGAGATGCGGCGTGGTGCAGCGAACGCATCGCCTCGCTGTGGGAGGAGGAGCCGGTGAACAAAGACAACGAGGGCTTTGCCGACCGTGAGGCCATGCGTCGCAAGCTGATTCGGGCGGAAGATTTCACGCGATCCATCGAGCGCTTTCCCATCGTTCACTTGCACGCCCGCGAGGGAGACACGCAGGCCACCGTGCGCTTCGACACGGCTCCGCAACCGCTTTATCAAAAGAACTTCGACCTCGTCAGCCAATCCTTCCGCCAATACCTCAGCGACGGCTACACCCTCTACCTGCTCTCCGACAGCGAGAAGCAGGCCGCGCGCATCCGCGACATCTTCAAGGACCGCGGCGACAACATCCCCTTCACGGCCGTCAACCGCACACTGCACGAGGGCTTCACGGATCACACGCTGCGCAGCTGCTTCTTCACCGACCACCAAATCTTCGGCCGCTTCCACAAGTACAACCTCAAGAGCGACCGCGCGCGCAGCGGCAAGATGGCGCTCACGCTGAAGGAGCTGAACCAGTTCACGAACGGCGACTTCATCGTGCACATCGACCACGGCGTGGGGCAGTTCGGCGGCTTGGTGCGCACCGAGGTGAACGGTAAACTACAGGAGGCGGTGAAGCTGATTTATCGCAACAACGACATCCTCTTCGTCAGCATCCACGCGCTGCACAAGCTCTCCAAATACAAGGGCAAGGACGGAGAGGCACCGGCGCTGAACAAGCTCGGCAGCGGCACGTGGGAGAAGCTGAAGGATCGCACGAAGAAGAAGGTGAAGGACATCGCCCGCGACCTGATCCGCCTCTACGCCACGCGTCGGCAGGAGCGGGGCTTCGCCTTCAGCCCCGACAGCTTCATGCAAGACGAGCTCGAGGCCAGCTTTATTTACGAGGACACGCCGGACCAGATGCGCGCCACGGCGGAGGTGAAGGCGGACATGGAGCGGGAGCGCCCGATGGATCGCCTTGTCTGCGGCGACGTGGGCTTCGGAAAGACGGAGGTGGCCATGCGAGCTGCCTTCAAGGCGGTGGCCGACAACAAGCAGGTGGCCGTGCTTGTGCCCACCACCGTGCTGGCCTTTCAGCATTACCAAACGTTCTCAGAGCGCCTCAAGGACTTCCCTTGTACGATCGATTACATCAGTCGCGCGCGTTCGACCGCTGACGTGAAGTCGATCCTCAAGCGGTTGGCTTCGGGCGAACTGAACATACTTGTCGGCACGCACCGCATCGTCGGTCGCGACGTGAAATTCAAAGACCTCGGACTACTCATCATCGACGAGGAACAGAAGTTCGGCGTCTCCGTCAAAGAGAAGCTCCGCCAGCTGCGCACCAATGTGGACACGCTCACGCTCACAGCCACGCCCATCCCGCGCACGCTGCAATTCTCCCTCATGGGCGCCCGCGACTTGAGCAACATCACCACGCCGCCGCCCAACCGCTACCCGGTGCAGACGGAGATCGAACGTTTCAACGCGGACATCATCCGCGAAGCGATAGAGTTTGAGATGAGTCGCAACGGGCAGGTGTTCGTCATCAACAACCGCATCCAAAACATCTACGAGATCGAAGCGCTGATCCGCCGCGAAGTGCCGGGTGTGCGCGTAGCCGTGGGGCACGGACAGATGGAGCCGGAGAAATTGGAACAGATCATCTTGGACTTTGTGAATTATGAATACGACGCGCTCGTGGCCACCACGATCGTGGAGAACGGCATCGACGTGCCGAACGCGAACACCATCATCGTCAACAATGCGCACCAGTTCGGCCTCTCCGAGCTGCACCAGTTGCGCGGACGCGTGGGTCGCAGCAACCGCAAGGCGTTCTGCTACCTGCTGGCTCCGCCGCTTTCCACGATGACGGCCGAGGCGCGTCGCCGACTGCAGGCCATCGAGAGCTTCTCCGAGCTCGGCAGCGGCATGCACATCGCCATGCAGGATCTCGACATCCGCGGCGCGGGCAACATGCTCGGTGCCGAGCAGAGCGGCTTCATCGCCGACCTCGGTTATGAAACGTACCAAAAGATCCTTGAGGAGGCGGTCGACGAGCTGAAAACGGACGAGTTTGCGGACCTCTACACCGCAGACGACGGTGCGCCGAATGAGGGCGGAAACTACGTGCGCGAGACGTTCGTGGAGAGCGACCTCGAGCTGATGTTCCCGCCGACTTACATCCCGAACGACTCGGAGCGCGTGAGCATCTACCGCGAGCTCGATTCGATCGAGACGGACGATGCCCTCCGGCGCTTCGTCACCGGCCTGCAAGACCGCTTTGGGCGTATCCCGGCCGAGGGCGAGGAGCTGATCCGCGTGGTCGGACTGCGACGCATGGCGCGTCGGTTGGGCATCGAAAAGGTGGTCTTGAAGCGCGGCCAAATGGTGCTCTACCTGCCCTCTGAAGCCGAGAGTCCTTACTACCAAAGCGCCGCCTTCGGTCGGTTGCTCGGTTACATCGGCCGTCACCCGCGCGCCTGCCAGCTGCGCGAGCAGAACGGCCGGCGCAGCATCGTCATCCGCGACATCGCGAGCGTAACCGCTGCCGTCCGTTGCCTCACTGAGGTGGAACGCATCGAGCCGGAGGCTGCGTGAAGATTCAAGGCTCGTAGGGGCGGACCTATGTGTCCGCCCGCTCCCGGAGGCAACGCGCCCCGGCAGGACACTCGTAACTATTCACTCGCAACTAATTAAAAGCCATTTACCCCAATGCAAACCATTCACTCCATCATCTTCGACTTGGACGGGACGCTCCTCAACACCATCGCCGACCTCGCCCACAGCACCAACTACGCCCTCACCGTGGTGGGCTTCCCGACGCACCCCGTCGAGGCCTACAAGTACTTCGTCGGCAACGGCATCAACAAGCTCTTCGAGCGTGCGCTGCCCGAGGGCGAGCGTTCAGAGGAGAACATTGGCCGCATCCGCGCGGCCTTCCTGACCTATTACGACACCCACAACACTGACTACACGCGGCCTTACCCCGGTATACCCGAGCTGCTCCACCGACTGCAAGCCGAGGGCATCACGCCGGCCGTGGCCTCGAACAAGTACCAGCGCGCCACGGAGAAACTGATCCGCACCTACTTCCCCGACATCCGTTTCGCAGCCGTCTTCGGGCAGCGCGAGGGTGTGCCCACCAAACCCGACCCGTCCGTAGTGCACGACATTCTGCGCATCACCGGTCTGCCCAAGGCCGAGACGCTCTATGTCGGCGACTCCGGCGTGGACATGCAGACGGCAGCCAACGGCGGACTCGTCTCCATCGGCGTCACGTGGGGTTTCCGCCCGCGCACGGAGCTCGTGGAGAACCGCGCGCGCCACCTTGCAGATAGGCCGGAGGAGATCCTGCGCTTCGTCTGCGGGTGAGAAACGAAAAGTGAAAAGTGCCCCAAGGCGTGCCGCGTCTTGAGGGTTGCTTATTGGCTGCCACAGAAAAAGAGGAAGCGTTTGTCTCGTACAAATCGCCGCCACCGAAAAAAGGAGCCAAAAACCAATAGGGTCCAAATAAATAGAGCTACTAATGGCGCACGGGAAGCCTCCTTTCCTTTCCAACAGGACAAAAGAACACCCCGGTGTTTATCCCCGGCCAATGATTAAAGCGGAAGAATTAAGCCATGTGCTATGCTTCGTAAAGCGGCAAAGTCGGAAAAACGGGGTGTGTTTCGTGTTTTGTGAAATTACGAAGCCGGAAAACGGGGGATTATTATAGTCAATCGGAAATGGGTTGCGAATAAATGGGGGCACCCGGTGCGGCCTGAAGGGCGGCCGGATACACATTCGCAAACCATTCCTGCTTGACTATAACCACCCCGCGCTATTCGGGTACGTAGATCACTTCGCCGTTTTCGAGCTCGTAGGCTACGCCCACCTTGCGGCCCTTCTTGCCGGTGGCGTTCTGGTTCTCGGACGGCTTGTAGCGGGTGATCGTCTGGCCCTCCTTGGTGATGATCTCCATGTTGTCCTTGC
>CAUPYF010000061.1:0-8760 GCA_963515435.1 uncultured Tannerella sp.
TGCAAGGGAGTCCATCCCTATATCGGTGAATGAATTGCTCCCGTCGAACTCACGTTAATCTACCTTCTTCCATACTTCTCCCCGTTTTGCCTCTTTCCTCTCCTTTTCTGTTCTATCACCAACGTGTGACATCTCCATTGCCCGAAGCCCCGCTACTGCGTCAGCGATAGGCGGATGCTGATGCCATAGTCGGAGTTGGAGGTAGGATAGGAGGTGCTGGAAACCAGAGGGGTGTTGATCTGTAGGTCGTAGTAGGCGCGGAGGGTGACAGCGCGGCTGAAGGCGTAGTCGGCAGAAAATTGCAGGCTTTGCGTCATTGTGCCGGCAGTCATTTGGGTGTAGGCATTCTCGATCTTGCGGATGAGCGACTGCGTCTTCCGGCGCGAGTAATCCAAGCGCAGCATGAGGTCGTTACTGAAGTCTCCCTTCTTCCGCATCTTGAGCACCTTGTTGAACTCAGCGTACTTATATCCGAGGCTTACGGTAAACTCGCCTGAGTGGGTTTCGACGATCTGGTAGGAAGGGATGTTGAGGTTCAGGTTGCGCGTTTTCTGATACTTCAGTCCGGCGGTGATGTTGTTGAGGAACATGGCGTCGATGCCGATCAGGGGAGTGAAGCTCTCGGTGATGTTTACGGAGGAGATGTTGTAGGGCGAAGAGGGGCGCGGATCGCTGGTCTGCGGATCTTGGATGTAGCCGTGGTCGCCGCGGCCCATGCCTATCCAGGAGAGGTGCGAATTGTAGGAGCCGACGCTGTAGACGCAACGGTACTGGTGGCTGATGGTCATCGTCTTGAAATGTTTGCGGATGAGGGGCAGCTGCACGAGGCCGTCGTAGGAGAGGCGCCAGTTGGGCAGCAGGCTGAGGATGGAGGGGAAGGCGGTTAGGCCGACGCGCGAGGCGCTGCGCCCGGTGTAGGCGGCGAGGAAGGAGGGGATGAGTACGTCGGGAGAGTTCTGGCTGACACGGCTCTTCTCGGGGTTGTAGTTGGTGCCGGCCAAGGTGGATCCGGCAAGGAATCCGGTGGAGGGATAGGTGGTGCCGGCGTAGATGTTTTCTAAACGCGAGGCGACGATGGCACGGTTGTCGATGAAGCGCCGGAAGGTCTCGGACTCGTAGCCGTTGAGGGCGTTGCCGAGGCTGGCGAAGGCGCTACCGAAGGCCACGGTGGTCATGGTGAAGGTGCCGCCGTAGGTGGTGGGCATGCTGGGGTAGAGGTATTGAATTTCGGTGTCTCGGGAGTCGACTCGGTTGACGTTGAGCTCGATCTTCATACCCACGGCGGGCTCTAAGGTGGCCGTACCGGTGAGGGTGCGGCTGTAGTTGAGCATGGCGCGGTGGTCTTGCTTGCTCTCGGTGAAGAGCCACTTGCGGTCGTAGGCTTCGCGGACGAAGCTCTCGCGGACGTCGCCAAAGGCGAAGCCCCACCCGGGAGCGTTGCCGAAGGAGGTGGAAGCCTGCCCGATCCAATCGCCGATCATGGGTTGGAAGCCGGCGATCTTCATGCCGTCAGCCTGCGCATATTGCAGGTTAATGCGGCGCACCATCATCAGGAAGCGGGAGGCATACTCGAGGGCACGGTACGTGGGTGTCTCTTCCTTGGACGGTGCGGGGGCGATGACGAGGCGGATCTCCACGGAGTCACGGTTGGTGATGCGTATGCGGGCGTAGTCAAGCACCTTGTAGGTGACGTTGTAGCGCGAGCTGTCGTCGGTGCGTCGGGCGGTGATGCGTGAGAATTTCTTGCTCATCAGTCTGTGTGAGACGATCACACCGCTGTCTGGGCTGAGCTTGATGGTGGTCTCAAAATTCGATTTCACGCGTTTGCGTCGCGATCCGTCAGCACGGCGGTTGCTCTCTGCTACGGTGCTGTATTTCTGGTTGACGGTCTTGAGGAACTGGCTCTTGTTGTAGAAGGATTGCAGGTTGAGGCTGCCTTGCAGATTCACCTGCCTCTGGTTTTTAATCGTGTTGCCCGTCTCAGTGTTCTTGTCTATGAGGGAGCCGCGATCCCAGTTGTATTGGGCGGTGTACGTCATGCTGGCTGCCATCCAGTCAATGATGGGAATATATTGCAGGGGCAGGCTGTAGGTGACGTTAAACGTCTGATCGTAAGCTAAAGGTGTACCTAATTCAGCAATGCTCTTCTTGACTGAGTCCTTCCAGATTTCGTAGTCGGCACGGTTGAGCTTTTTGTTCACCTGCACGTGTGGCTCTTCGATGCGTGCATTGGTACCGGCGGCAAAGTCTACACTCAGGTTGTTTAGCGGGCTCCAATGGATGCTGAAGGTACGGTCCCAGTTGAATCGGCTGCTGAAGGAGACGGGCAGTGTGGTTGCGGAGGTGGCATCGTCCAAATGATCCATATCGCGGAGCTGTATCTCGTAGTAATTGCGGAGCATGGAGGTCTGGAAGGTAATACTTGAGGGCAGGTAGTTGATAGCAAACTGCTTGATGTAGCGCGTGTATCCGTTGCTTTTCTCCAAGTCACGGAAGGGCTGGAAGGGACGGATGTACGGCGTGTAGGCGTAGCTGAGGTTGCCTTGATAGTTCTTCGTCGTTTCGTAAACGGTCTCGGGATCCTTGCGCTCGTTCTCGTTATAGGCGTAGCTAAAGGAGAAGTTGGAGGGGTCATAGGGCATGGGCGTCTTGCTCTGCACATTCGCCTGGACGTTCGTCAGGGCAATGCTCTTGGTCGTGACCTGCTGCTGGGTAAGGTTCTTAATCGAATCCTTCTGCGCCTTGGTCACGGCGGCGTCTAAAGCGTCGCTTAGGCGGATGTCACCATCGAGTGGATTGTATTCCGGAGATATCGTCTCTCGGGAATAGGTGTAGTAGAGGGGCAAATTCACCTGCGCCTTTTCGGGGAAGAACTTGCCGAGTTGCACGGAGGTGGAGATGGTATACTGCGTGTAATTGTCCAAGCTGCGTTCGCCAATGGATTGGTCGATGTTGCCGAAGCCAGCGGTGGTGATGCGTCCGGCAGCGTTGATCGTGCCTAAGTCAGAGAGGGCCACGCTAAGCGAACCGTTGGCAGCCCATCCGCCCTTTTCATCGAAATCCGTCATGCGTAGCTCATTCACCCACACCTCGCCGCTCTTGATGTCTTTCGAGTTATTGCGTATGCCGATCATGATCGTCTTCACCTCTGCCAGGCTCGGATTGCCGACGACGCTGATCTTATTGAGCTGTCTGTCGGGATCGAACTCGGAATAGACGGTAGCGAAGGTGACGCCAGACCGTCCTTCACGCTTAGCACGGTTTCGGCGGTTCTTCAGATTGGTAAGTACTTCGGTGCGAAAGTCGATCATATTGCCCTCGGGCCACACGGCCGAGCGATCCGCATCGCTATTGTTGTTATAGCGTCCCGCGGGTGTGAGGCGCAGGGGCACTTCGTATTCGTAGTAATTGTTCTTATAGTCCGACCCGAGGCGAATGAAGATGGAGAGCTCGCCGTCGCTAAGGTTGGTGACGTCATTGATGAATCGCTCGCCGTGAACGAAAAGCTGCATGCGTTTGTAGCGACGCATGTCGTAGTTCGTGGTCTTGTAGATGGCGCGCGCGTCCTGCGAGGCAAGGTTGGTGACCTTCAAGGAGAGCGCCTGCTCATTCTGCTGGCGGAGCTGCGGCTGGCTGGGGTCGGTCATTCGTGTAACGCCTGGCGGGAGGATGTAATTCACCGGTTCGCGGTCGCCGTTCTCTTCGATGTTGACGGAGGTCACGTCGAGTGTGCCGTTGACCGATGGTGGTGCACCGGGGTTGGCTAAGCTTTGTAGATAGGTACGCCAGTCACCGCGTACTAACTCGAAGGTGCCAAGGCGGAGGATGGTCGTCTCGCTGAAGTCAGTCATGTAAAGGCGCATGAAGCGAACGCTTTTGTAGCCCTGAATAGATCCGACGCGACGCAGGTATTCCTTGATGGGCACCTTGAATTGATACCACGTGACGGTCGCCGTGTCGCCATTGGGCAGCCTCACGCGGACATTACGCGCATTGACGATATGGTTGCTTCCCACGACCATGTCCTTCGGGCGGATAGAGATCTTGTACTCGTAATAGCGCTCGTTTTCGCTCATCGTGTTGTCGCCGTTCAGATCCTCCACGTCTGGGATAGTCTTAGCGGATATGTCGTAACTCTCGGGAGAATCCTCCGATGCGGTGGAGTTTCCCTCGGTGCCGTTGTAGTGTTTGTATCGGGTGAGGATGTCTACCTCGTCGCGGTCGTAGTCAGAGCCACGGAAGTAGTGGTAGTTGTCTCCGGCAGGGTCATTGACGGGAGAGAAAGGATCGCGTTCCCAACGCATCCATGTCTCGGAGGAGACCTTGGCGCGCAGCCGCTCCACATAGTTGCGGTAGGAAGGGAAGGTCTTTTCCTCTGCGGACGACAAGCCGTTGAAGCCCACGTCTTGCACACGGCGCGCACCGGAGGTATTGTCGAAGGCATAGACCGTGCTCTGCTGGCGCGGTATCTTACCCCAGGCGTTAGTGTCCACTTGGGCAGCGTCGCCATTGACGGGCAGCCCGTTCTCAAAGAATTTCTTTCCGTCCTTGAGGATGTCTTCGGAGACGTCGCCGAGATTCAGGTAGAGGTCGCCGCCCGCAGCCGTTTCGCGGTTATAGATGAATGGATCCATCATCCAAAACTCTACGTACTCAATGTTAGCTGTCTCGAAGTCCGTCTGGTCGAGCTTGCGCATCATGCCGCCCCAACGTCGTTGCGGATTCGTCAGCGTGCCGTCGGGGTTCATGCCGTCAGCGTCTAAGTTGTACGGCCCGCGCTCATTGGGATAATAGGCTAAGTTCAGCGTGTAGAGTGTGTTCGTTTCGTTGTAGGCCAAGTCCTTGTTGGGGTAGATCTCGGAGTACTCCACCGGACGGACATAATGATTCGATAGGTCGCGGTCGGTGAGGTGTCGCGGTCGCAGCGAGGAATTGCGGCGTGTGAAGATGCCGTCGATGTAATACCAAGCAAAGAGCGCGCGGTTCTTGCCATACTCCACATTGTTCGACAGCGCCGCCTCGGGGAAGCGTGCGCCAGCACCGTTGTCGTAAGGCACACTGGCCAACGCCCACGGGTAGGGGTTGAGCAGGTCGAAGCTGCTTTGCGTCGACTCGAAGTCGTCCAAGTAAGAATAGCGCCCCGTGTTCTCGTTCTGGTAATGCCCCGCGATTAGGTGAGCAAACTCGGCGTTGAGGGAGATCTGGCTTGGCTTCGTCAGGTTCAGCAGCGGCAGCTTGTCTACGACGTTCGTCAGCCATTGGCTCTCTCCCTTGTAGGCGATGTTGGCGCCCCAAAGCGTGTTGTTGATCGACTCATCGCCCATTGTCGTCTTCGTCGTGAGCGGCATTTCGGAAAGGTGCATCACTGTGGCACCCATGGAGAAGTTCTTGGAGAATTCATAGTTCAGATCGAGGCCCATCATTGTCTTGCGCTGCATGTTGTAAGCCGACTGATTCTCGAGCGATACACTGATGGAACTGCGACTGGCCAGCACGCTTTCGTTGATGATCCTCACGATCCCCGATGCATAATCCACGGTGTAGTCCACATTCTCCGTCAGTCGCACACCACCGGCCGTGACTACGACCGATCCGCGGGCCACGTTGGTAGACCCGAGGTTTATTTCTGAGGCCGATGAGGCACGGTATTTTCCCCGCAGCTTGAATTTGTTCTTCTCCGCGATCTGCTGCGCCACCGTTTTGGTGGAGTCGTAGAGCTCTTGGAAGACGTATCTGTCGGCGATGGCGTTGTTGCCGATAGCGCGGCGGAGGTGCGAACCGAACGGCTCGACGATGGGGAAGAAAATGCGCCCGTTGCTGGGAGTGATCGTAGAGCCCTCTACGAAGTCGAAATTACCGTTTGGATAGGGCTCGTTGTGAGCGTCGAGGCGGTCGAGGTTCATCACCTGTAGCAGGGTCTTGCCGGCGATGTTGCCCTCTTGGATACTGTAGACGTACGTCCCGACCGTGTCGCTCTGGTAGACGATATCGAGTTTGAACTTGTCCTTTTGCACGGAGAAGGCGTCGAGTGAGTAGACGTTCTTCATCATCAGATCCCAGAAAGGCATTCCGGGCGTCTCGTTGATGCCCTTGAGGAGCTTGACAAAGAGGCAGCCGCCAGTGTTTTGCAAGTTGTCCGTGGAGAACTCGCCAACTTGATACTTCTGCCCGCCGTAGGTGTATTCGAAAGCCACGGCGAGGCTCTCGTCAGGTTGCAGCTGCATTTGCAAGGAGATGTAGCCCAAGGCCTCGTTGAAGGTGTATTCCGATGGGCTGAGCAGGCGGGCGCTACCGATCTTCTCGTAGTCGCGTCCATCCTCGAGGAAGTTGAGTGTCTGATTCACGCGGTCGATGATGCGTGCGTCCGCAAGGCTGGAGATGCGGTTGTAGAGCGTGTTGGCCTTGTTGTAAGTGACCCGTATTGTGCCCGAGGGCTGCACCTCAGCAGTGTTGCCAATGTGGACGTTTTCACCCAGATCGGAGAAGGCAACGATGTTGCGAGCGTCGTTGTAATTGCCCCGTTTGTTCGTTACCCACACCTCCATCTTCGTGATTTTGGCGCTGGAGGCTATGAGGGGAAGCTTGGCCATTGCCTCGTCGTAGCGATCGCGGAAGAAGTGGCCGAGGAAGAAGTGACGGTTGTCGTCGTAGTTGTCGATGTTGATCTCGAAGTTCGTCGTCTGCACGCCACCCTGCGAGGTGACGGTGCGCGACTCCGAGTTCTGCTGTGCCAGCAGCGCATTGACCCGCAGTTTGCCGAACTGTAGCTCTGTCTTGATGCCGAAAAGCGCTGCTCCGCCGCGGATGAGCGAATTGCTCGTATTCAGGCTCACGTTGCCGGCTTCGATGTTTTTGATGATCTCGTCCTCATCGCCGGCGTAGGCTAAATTGAGCCGCGAAGCATCAAAGTCGAATGACGATTGCGTGTTGTAGTTCAGACCGAAGTTCACCTTGGTGCCGACCGAGGCCTGCATGTTGAGCTGCACGTTGTTGTCGAAGTTGAAGAACGTATGGTTGCGCGAGCGTTCGGGCAGGCTCGGGTTCTTCGTCCCGCTCGATTTCAACCCCAGCTTTATCTCGGCCGTCCCCTGCGACTTAACACGTATGCCACCGGGTCCAAAGACGCGGTCGGCGGCACCGATGTTGAAGCGCATGTCCATCAGGTTCAGCTTTTCGCCGGTGGATTGGCGGAAGTTTTCCTCATTCTTCTTCCGGTAATAGGCGCGCATAGATTGCTGCATGCTATAGTCCTGATATTGCTCGGGAGTGAGCGTGACTGGCGTGCCGAGCTCCATGTCGCCCACACGCGTTCGGATGACGTACATACCCGTGAGGATGTCGTACTCGATGGTCGTCTGTAGGTTTTCTGGGTTATGCAAATCGGCGGGCATAGGCTGCGTCAGGTCGCGATAGAAGAGGGGCGCGGTGCGGGCCACGGGGAAGCGCAGTTTCTCCTGCGGATGTGCGGATGCGGGTGTGGCTGTGCGCGTCGAATCTGTGCGCGCTGTGTCTGCTGGTGTCTGCGCGGTGGCGTGTCCGACGGTGAGAAGGAGGGCGATGAGGGGGAGGAGGATATGTGTGCAACCTGTTTTCATATACATAGGCAAGGAGATGAGGGAGAGGGGGAATCAAAGCATCGTCAGGGCGCTGCGCACGATCTGCTCCACGGGCATGTCGGGCTGGGCCTTGAGGAGTTTTTCGACGGCCTTTTGCGACGCGTTTTTCTGAAAACCCAACATCACGAGCGCAGCCACGGCTTCTTCGGCCATGTCCGGCTGCACACCGTGCGCCGCCCGCCGTTCGTCGAGGCCGGCCACGGGGCGCACCTTGTTTTTGAGGTCGACGACGATGCGTTGCGCCGTCTTGTTGCCTATGCCCTTGACGGCGGTCAGCGTGGCGTCGTCGCCCGCGGCAATCACGTCGATCAGATCCGCGGGCTTGAAGGAGGAAAGGATCATGCGCGCCGTGTTGGGGCCTACACCGGAGACAGAGGTAAGCAGGAGGAAGAGCTCGCGCTCCTCGCGTCCGGCAAAGCCGTAGAGCAGGTGAGCGTCTTCGCGGATGACCTCGTGCACATAGATTTTCCCTTCGCGGCGTCCGTCGAAGGCGCTGTAGGTGGTCAGGGAGATGTTTAGCTCGTAGCCCACGCCGCCGCACTCCATGACCATCAGCGCGGGCTGTAGCTCTACGATTTCTCCTTTGATGTATTCGATCATAAACGTGGTAGTTTTTGTAGAGGCGAACCTGTGTGTTCGCCCGAGATGCATGTATCCCTCATAACGTGAAAAGAGGGGGAAAAGTATATGGATTTATGCAGGATCCGTTATGATTACTCTAACGTGAGTTCGACGTAAGAAATCTATCTCCCCACCTCGGGGAAGACGCCCTTCCCAATGGCTTACAAACAAAGCGTGCGTTGTGAGTGGCGCAAAGCATGCTTGCAGGCATCGTGCAAGGGCGTCCCATCCCTGCATCGGCGAATGAATTGCTTATATCGAACTCACGTTCCGGAGGCGTACAGAGGCTTCCCGCAACTTGCAGGAAACGTTCCGGAGGCGTACGGAGGCTTCCCGCAATTTGCAGGAACCTTCCGGAGGCGTACGGAGGCTTCCCGCAATTTGCAGGAACGTTCCGGAGGCGTACGGAGGCTTTCCGCAACTTGCAGGAACCTTCCGGAGGCGTGAGTTCGACGTAAGAAATCCATCTCCCCGCCTCGGGGAAGACGCCCTTCCCAATGGCTTACAAACAAAGCGTGCGTTG
>CAUPYF010000062.1:0-8707 GCA_963515435.1 uncultured Tannerella sp.
CGGGGGCAAAGGTAAGGGGGGAGTTGGAAAAGAGAAATGAAAAGGGAAAAAATCAGTAGAAAATGATTGGGAGTTAGTGAATAATGATCAATGGGCAATGGTTACGCGGAGGGGGGCTACCATTATTAAATGTCAATGATCCGCGATTGTCCGGGGGGCGTGCCCAGGGGGATAAATGAAACCTTGCAGGAAAAAAAAGAGGCTGCCCGAACGAATCGAACAGCCTTTTCTTGCTTTTAGCCTATGTTGTTCTACCAGGACTCGAACCTGGAATTTCAGGACCAGAATCTGACGTGTTACCATTACACCATAGAACAATTCCCGGCATCTCGGAGGCTCAATCTCCGATTGCGGGCGCAAACATACAGATCTTCTCCACACCTCCAAAAAAGATTGCCATATCTTTGGCCCGTCTAATGAAAAAAATCAGAAATGAATCAAACAGAAACGTTGATCAATGCCATCATTAGAGGGCTTCAGGAGAAGAAAGGGCGCCGCATCGCAACCGTCGACATGACGGCCCAATCGGGCGCCATCTGCCAATACATGATCATCTGCGAAGGCGCGAGCCCCACGCAGGTGGCCTCCCTCTCTGACTCCGTTTGGGATGTCGTCCGAGCGGACGCAGGCGAAAAGCCCCTCTCCATGGCCGGCACCCAAAACGCACAGTGGATCGGTATGGACTATGGCACGGTCCTTGTCCACATCTTCCTGCCGGAGCAGCGCGCGTTTTACAACCTCGAAAACCTCTGGGCCGACTCCAAGATCGACCGCATCCCCGACCCGGATTGACCGCCCCGGCTCCCCCCTTTCCCCTCATTTAATTATATGGATACAAAAGACAACCAGCCGAAAAACAACGGCAACAAACCCCGCTTTCGCTTCAACTTTTATTGGATCTACGGGATCGTCTTCGTGGCCCTCATGGGGCTTTATCTGATGAACGACTTCTCCACCACCAAGGAGCTGGGCTGGACCGAGTTCCAACGCCTCACGGCCGACGATGCCTTCGATCGGATCGTGGTGCATAACCGCAAAAACATCCTCGAAGCTACCGTCAAAAACGACTTCCGCGACCGCATCTTCTCGGCCCGCGAGGAGCAATTCTCGGCCGAACCGAAGGTCTACGTCCGCATCCCATCCTCCGACAAATTTTCCGATTTCTACGATAAAATGGCGGCCGAAAAGCACATCACGGCCCAAGTGACCTACAAGGAAAGCGACGACATCTTGTGGAATATCCTGGCCTCCATCGGGCCGTTTGTCATCATTATCCTGCTGTGGTTTTTCCTCATGCGGCGTATGGCTGGCGGCGCAGGCGGCAGTGCCGGTGGCGTCTTCAGTGTAGGCAAGGCGCGGGCACAACTTTTCGATAAGAACACGAACGTCAAAGTCACGTTCAAGGACGTGGCTGGGCTCATGGAGGCCAAACAGGAGGTACAGGAGATCGTGGATTTCCTCAAGAACCCCACCAAATACACCGAGCTTGGCGGAAAGATTCCCAAAGGGGCGCTGTTAGTCGGCCCTCCGGGGACGGGCAAGACGCTCCTCGCAAAGGCCGTCGCCGGCGAGGCACACGTGCCCTTCTTTTCGCTGTCAGGTTCTGATTTTGTGGAGATGTTCGTCGGCGTAGGCGCCTCGCGTGTCCGCGACCTCTTCCGGCAGGCTAAGGAGAAGGCGCCATGCATCGTCTTCATCGATGAGATCGACGCCGTGGGCCGGGCGCGCGGCAAGAACGTGAACATGACAAGCAACGACGAGCGTGAGAGCACCCTAAACCAATTGCTTACGGAGATGGACGGCTTCGGGTCGAACAGTGGCGTGATCATCTTAGCTGCCACGAACCGCGCCGATGTCCTCGACAAGGCGCTGCTGCGCGCTGGGCGTTTCGACCGGCAAATCCACGTGGAGCTGCCCGACCTGAACGAGCGCAAGGAAATCTTCAACGTACACCTCCGCCCGATCAAAATAGATTCCACCGTCGACACCGACTTCCTCGCCCGGCAGACACCGGGATTCTCTGGCGCCGACATCGCCAACGTCTGCAACGAGGCTGCGCTCATCGCCGCACGTGGCGACAAGCGGTTCGTGCAGAAGGAGGACTTTATGAACGCCGTAGACCGCATCATCGGCGGACTCGAGAAGCGCACTCGCATCACCACCGCGCAGGAGCGCCGCAGCATCGCTTACCACGAGGCCGGACATGCATCCATCAGCTGGCTCTTGGAGTACGCCAATCCGCTTGTTAAGGTGACGATCGTGCCGCGTGGCAAAGCGCTCGGTGCCGCTTGGTATCTGCCCGAGGAACGACAGATCACCACCCGCGAACAGCTGCTCGACGAGATGTGCGCCACATTAGGCGGCCGAGCGGCCGAAGAGATCTTTATCGGCGCCATCTCCACCGGAGCCTCGAACGATTTGGAGCGCGTCACGAAGCAAGCCTACGCGATGGTCACCTATTTCGGCATGAGCGACCAACTGCCGAACCTCAATTATTACGATTCCACGGGGCAGGAGTGGGGCTTTACCAAACCCTACAGCGAAGAGACCGCCCGCCTGATCGACAAGGAGGTGCAGAAGATCATCAACGAGCAATTCGACCGCGCGCGTGACATCCTCCGCAAGCATGCCACGGAGCACAATCAATTAGCGGAGAAACTCTTAGAGTGTGAGGTGATCTATTCTGAGGATTTGGAAAAGATCTTCGGCAAACGCCCTTGGGTATCGCGCTCGGAAGAGATCATGGAGCGGACCGAGACGGCTGACACCGAGGCCCCGGCTTGACGATCCTCTCCCCTCCCTCTCTCACACACGCAGATTCTGTGAAAAACCTAATCCTCCGAACCATCACGGGTGCAGCCTTCGTCGCAGCCATCGTTGCTGCGTTGACGGTGCACCCGTTCGCATTTCTGTGCCTCTTCAGCACGGTCGTGGGGCTGGGGCTATGGGAGTTTTACAGCCTCACCGAGCGTATGGGGCGCCAGCCGGACGACAGCGCCCCGTCACCTCGCACTGTCGACCGCCTGTGGGGCATCGCCGGCGGCATCTACCTCTTCGCCGCCACCTTCCTCTTCGCCAGCCGCCTCGCCCCAGCCATCGTTTACACGCCCTACATCGCATTCCTCATCGGCAGCCTCGTGGCCGGGCTCTATCACAAAGTCGATCACGCCGGCGGCAACCCCATCGCGCGCTGGGCCATCGGGCTCTTCGCGCAGGCCTACGTGGCCGGCACGTTCGCCTTGCTCAACTTCATCGTCTTCCGCCCCGATGCAGCTACGTTTCACAGCCACTACGCGCTGCTCATCTTCGTCCTCATCTGGCTGAACGACACGGGCGCCTACTTAGTCGGATCCGCCATCGGCCGCCATCGGCTCTTTCCGCGCATCTCGCCCGGCAAGTCGTGGGAGGGCTTTTGGGGCGGGCTCATCATCGTGTGGATTGCAGCGCTGTTATTGGCGCCCTTCTTCCCCGAATTGGCGTGGTATCACCGTGTGACATTGGCCACGGTGATCGTCACTTTCGGCACGTGGGGCGACCTTGTCGAGTCGCTCATCAAACGCACCTGCAGCGCAAAGGATTCGGGCAACTTGCTGCCTGGTCATGGCGGCATCCTCGACCGTTTCGACAGCGTCATGCTGGCTACCCCCGCTGCACTGCTGTATTTGGAGGTATTCGTCAGATTGTAGAGGCGTATCGCATACGCTTTCTGTGGTGCCTCGGTAGAGAGAGGGATGAATGATCTCTGCGGGACTGACTGTAAGCACGCGCTATTCTGTGTCTACTCGAAATTGAACGTTAGTACAACTAATCGCGACGTGGCGCGCGAGAGCGCTTGGCTGTAGACGCGGTCGAGCGGGTTCGTCAGGTCGCTGCGATCCGGCTCTAAGACGTTGGCCAAGCCGAAGCAGAACTTCAGCTCGGGGCAGAGCTTGAAATAAGGCAGGTAGATGTCGCATCCGAAGCCGAATTCCACCCCATAATCCACTCCCCGAAGCAGGAGCGGGTAGCCCCGCTTGCGGCCCATGTCGAACTGCGTGAAGACGCCCGCCAACATATATGGCCGGTAGTTGTTTAGCCGCATGGCCGTGTATTTGAAGTCGATGGGGAAGGCTAAGTAGTTCGATCGGAGGGAGGTCGTGAAGCTCTCCTTCGTCTTGGGGTCGATGAAGGTGAAGCGCTTGTCGCCGAAGTGCACCGTCGGTGTGAGGCGCGCGCTGAGGACGGGGTTGATGTAGAGGTCGCCGATGACGCCCACACTGAAGCCCGGCGTGTAGGCCGGTATCTCAGCGAACCACGTCTTGCCGTCCGCGCCAGCCACGCCCGTGTTGGTCAGGATCAGGTCTTGCGTATGCAGCCCGACGTGAAACCCGAAGTGGTAACGCTTGTAGTCCACATAAGGCTGATTCTGCGGGCGCCGGCGTTGCGCCAAGAGGCACGTCGCGGCCGTCAGCCACAAGCAGGCGATGCCTGCCATCCGTCTGAGAGTGATGCTGTTTATCATACGTGAGCAATAACGGTTGTGGGCGGAAGTTATTGCGGTACTTCGCCGCCGATGCAAGCGCCCAAACGTCTGACTTATGATCTGTGTTACCTTTTGTTATTCCGCCCCTCCTGTCACATAGCTTACTTTTTGAACCATCGCGCTGCGGGATCTTTGCGGCTGAAATAAGCCTCGATAGGGGCTACCAGAAATTCATTTGACAAGAAATACAACAGAAAGGAACAGGAATGATGGACTACAAGATGTTTTGTTATCAATGCCAAGAAACGGCGAAGGGCACCGGCTGCACGGTGCAGGGTGTGTGCGGAAAGAAGAGCGACCTCTCCGCGATGATGGATATGCTACTCTTTGCCGTGCGCGGCGTCAGTGTGCTGGCCACGGGGCTTCGTAAGTTGGAGCAGCCCGTGGCGCGTGAGGTGGATCACGCCGTGGTGGACGCGCTCTTTGCCACGATCACGAACGCGAACTTCGATAAAGACAGCCTGCGCCGACGTGTGGATCGCATGTTTGCGCTGCGCGACGGGCTGAAAAAGCAGTCGGCTGCAGTCGGACTGACATACAAGGCTGACGAAGTGACATGGGCACCAGTAGCGGACGAATACGAATCGAAGGGCTTTGCCGCGGGCGTGCTGCGCGAGCAGAACGAGGATGTGCGCTCGCTCAAGGAGCTCACCATCTACGGCCTCAAGGGCCTCGCCGCCTACGTGGAGCACGCCATGCGCCTCGGCAAGGAAGACGACACGATCTACGCCTTCATCGAGCGCGCGCTGAGTGACATGACCATCGGCGAGCTCGACGCGGCGGCGCTCACGGAGTTGACGCTCGAGACTGGCCGCATGGGCGTGCAGGCGATGGCCTTGCTCGACGGAGCGCACACGTCCGCCTACGGTCATCCGGAGATGACGGAGGTCAACATCGGCGTCGGGAAGCGCCCGGGCATCCTCATCAGCGGCCACGACATGCACGACATGGAAATGCTGCTCCAGCAGACCGAGGGTACGGGCGTGGACGTCTATACGCATGGCGAGATGCTTTCTGCGCATTATTACCCGGCATTCAAGAAGTACAAGCACTTCGTGGGCAACTACGGTAACGCCTGGTGGAAGCAGCGCGAGGAGTTCGAGACGTTCAATGGCCCGATCATTTTCACCACCAACTGCATCGTGCCGCCTACGCCGCGCAACACCTACCTCAGCCGCATGTTTACTGCCAATTCGACAGGCTACCCCGGCTGTCGCCACATCGAGGAGGACGCCAACGGACATAAAGACTTCAGCGAGGTGATCGCGCTGGCTAAGACCTGCCAGCCGCCGACGGAGATCGAGCACGGGACGATCGTGGGCGGCTTCGCGCATCATCAAGTCTTTCAGTTAGCTGACAAAATCGTCGACGCCATCCGCTCAGGCGCCCTGCGAAAGTTCGTCGTCATGGGCGGTTGCGACGGCCGCTTCGCCTCCCGCAGCTATTACACGGACTATGCGCTGGGCCTGCCCAAGGACGTTGTCATCCTCACCTCAGGCTGCGCAAAGTATCGTTACAACAAGCTCGGTTTAGGTGACATCAACGGCATCCCCCGTGTGCTTGACGCCGGCCAGTGCAACGACAGCTACACTTGGGCCGTGGTCGCCCTGAAGCTCAAGGAGATCTTCGAGCTGAACGATATCAACGACCTGCCCATCGTCTTCAACATCGCTTGGTATGAGCAGAAGGCTGTCATCGTGCTGCTGGCTCTCCTCAGCCTCGGCGTGAAGAACATCCACATCGGGCCGACGCTGCCCGCCTTCCTTTCGCCCGGCGTGGCCAAGGTGCTGACCGAAACGTTCGGCTTGGCAGGAAACGGTTCTGTGGAGGAGGATCTCAAACTTGTCTCTCCCACCGAGGCCGATGTTTTGGCATAAGGTTTGCAATATCCCCAGTCGAACTTCAAAACATAGATTAAGAAAGGAATCAGAGTATGGAAACAAAAGCATCAATCATCGAAAGTCTGGCCGATCTGCTGGCCAATCGTCAAGTGAGCTACACGAACATGCGTGGGCTGCACTGGGACATCAAGGGCGACAAGTTCTATGAACTGCACGCGCTCTACGAGGAATATTACAATGGCGAGGCCGAAGCCATCGACGAGCTGGCAGAACGAATCGTCATGTTAGGTGGCCACCCGGAGAACCGCTTCTCGGAATACCTGAAGAAGTCCGAAATCAAGGAGACGCACAACGTCTCTGACTGGCAGCAGGGCGTCAAACAGGTATTAGACACATGGCAGCTCCTGCAAGCGAAGTATCACGCGCTGGACAAGCTGGCTACGGCCCTGGGTGACGTGACAACACACTCGATCGTGGAGCATCACCTCTCGAAGATCGAAACGAATCTGTGGAAATTGGGTGCTTACGCATCTTGATTAGGGAAACACTTGCCCCCCTCTTTACGGGGGGGCGGTGATTGTATTCTGGCATAATGCAATTAAGTGTTGGCGTCCGGACGGGTTCCGGACGCTTTTTTTATGTCCTGAGGAAAACGAAAAACTAAGAATGGTTTATGTTTGGGGTCTTACTACACAATTAACCGACGTAGTTTTTAGTTTTACCGGTCCCCGTTGTAGGAGCTGATGAAGTAGACGGGCCGCTGCTTGGTCTCGGTGAAGATGCGACCGAGGTATTCGCCAATAATGCCGATGCAGAGCAGTTGCACGCCGCCGAGGAAAAGGATCGTTACCATGAGCGTGGGAAATCCGGCCACGGGATCGTCGTAGATCAGGTTCTTGAGCAGGATGAAGAGGCCGTAGGCGAAGGCCAAGAGCGAGACGATGGCACCGCAGACGGAGGCGATGCGCAGCGGCGCGACGGTGAAGGAGGTGATTCCCTCAATGGCTAAGTTGAGCAACTTCAGGAAGCCCCATTTGCTGCTGCCGGCCACGCGGTCTTGCTGGTCGAAGAGGATCTCCTGCTTGCGGAAGCCGATCCAGCTGAACATGCCCTTCGTGTAGCGTTGCGCCTCGCGGAGGCGGCGCAGGGCGCGGATGCAGACGGCGTCCAAGAGGCGGAAGTCACCCGTGTTGGGTTGCAGGGGCACGCGCGTGGTGCGTTGCAGCAGGGCATAGAAGGCGGCGGTGAGTTGCTTGCGCAGGTACGGCTCGTGGCCGCGTGTGCGCCGTCGGGCATAGACGTCGTCGTAGCCCTGTTCCCATAGGCGGAGCATGTCGGGGATCAGCTCGGGCGGGTGCTGCAAGTCGGCGTCCATGATCACCATGCAATCGCCAGTGACATAATCGAAACCGGCCAACATGGCAGCCTCCTTGCCATAGTTGCGGGAGAGGTCGAGGTAGTTGATTCGCGCATCCTCTTCGCGCAGTCGCGCCAGGACGGCCAGTGTATGGTCTCGGCTGCCATCGTTGACGAAGAGCACCTCCCACGTGTATGCAGGCTGTGCGTCCATCACGCTGGCGAGGCGGCGATAGAGTAGGGGAAGAGATTCTTCTTCGTTATAAGCCGGGATAAGGATCGAAATGCGCTTCATGACGATGGATGTGGCTCACAGCCGCGACGATTTGAGGGCGGTGCGCACGAGGATGAAATTGATCGGCACGGTGATGGTGTATACCGGCAGGGGCGCCCAGTTTTTGGGTATGCCGAGATGGAGGAATAGGTTGAGGAAGCCCACCTGTAGCAGATAGTTGACAATGTGGCTGATGGTAAACCCGACGCCTTTGCCGGCCGAGGGTCGGGTTTTGAAGGTGAAGTAGTTCGAGAGAATGAAGTTGGCGAAGAAACTGATCAGGTAGCCCGTAGAGAAGGCTATGGTGGTGTTCATCACCTTATTCAGCAACAGGTAAATGCCATAATGAATGCCGGTGGCAGTGCCTCCGACGAGGCAGAACCGGATGAATTCTTTTTGCTTGGTTGATATTTTCATACTGTGCACGATGCCTCTTTTCTGAAAGGCGGGCAAATGTAAAGTCAAATCATTTTTTAGGTGTTCGCATGTATATATGCTGTCTTCTTCTGGTGGCGGAATGGATCAAACAAGGTGTTTGGAGGAAGTTGTGGCGTATGGCGAGGATCAAAACCGGGTTTTAGGCGCGTTGCAAGGTCTGCAAAGTCTCAAAACCGGGTTTTATAGTCGAACGAAAATGGTTTGCGAATAATCAGGCGCCTCCCGGGTAGCTCCATTTCTTTTCGCGATCCACTTCTGCTTGACTATAACGATTAA
>CAUPYF010000063.1:0-8685 GCA_963515435.1 uncultured Tannerella sp.
GAATGAGGGGCAGTGGCGATCCGTGGCCGTGGCAGGCGGGCTTGCCTCCGCGATAGGTGTATCCGCGGGCGCAGGAGTACATTTTCTCCGGTGTGATGACACCTTCTTGCAGGAAGATGAGCGCCTGAGTGGGTTTGAAAGTAGACCCCGGCGGATAGGTGCCCATGATGGAGCGGTCGAAGAGAGGCTTGGTAGGATCTTCCTCGAGAATGGCGTAGTTCTTGCCTCGTTTACGACCGACGAGGAGGTTGGGATCGTAGTTAGGCGAGGAGGCTAAGCAGAGGACTTCACCAGTGGCGGGCTCAATCATGACGATGCTGCCCACTTTGTTTTGGAGCAGCTTCTCGGCGAGGATCTGCAGGTTGATATCAATGGAAAGAGTGAGGTTCTTTCCGGATACGGGTACTTCGTCGTGCCTTCCCTCTTCGAATCGACCCTTGATGCGCCCGCGGGCATCACGAAGCAACACTTCGACGCCCTTCTTTCCACGGAGCCATTTCTCATACGATCGCTCTACGCCGGCTCGCCCGGAATAATCGCCTTGGGTGTAGTATTTATCGTTCTCGATGTCGCGACGGTTCACTTCACCGATGTTGCCGAGAAGGAGTGCTGCGTTGGGGTAGCTGTATTCGCGGATGGTGCGGTTCTGTATGTAGAAACCGGGGAATTTGTAGAGCTTCTCCTGCAGGGCGCCATACTCATAAGTGGAGAGTTGGTTCATGAAGACCTGCGGGACGTAGGAGGAATAGCCAGGATTGAGCTTCTTGTTCTTGATATCGGCGATGCGTTTGTCAAAAACCTCCTTAGTGATGCCCAGCGTACGGCAAAAGTCGAGCGTGTCGAAGGATTGTATCTCGCGCATGATGAGCATGACGTCGTAGGCGGGTTGGTTGTAGACGAGCAACTGGCCATTGCGGTCGTAGATGATGCCTCGGGGGGGATAGAGCACCTTCTTGAGGAACGCGTTGTTGTCAGCTGACACCTTATAATCGCTGTCTACAAGCTGCAGAAAGAAGAGCCGTACGATGTAGACGAACAGCACAAAGAGAACAGAGCCGATGACAACAAATCGCCGGTTCTCGTAAGCGTATTTCTTACAATTCTCCACTTCTACGATCCGGATGGAAGGCTTCGATCACGAATATGCAGAGCGTCGTAAGAGCGGTGCTGGAGGAAATGCGAAGGAGCAGGTAGGGCGGGTCGAAGAGGGAGATGGACTCGAGGGCATACAGCGCGGCGTGATGGAGGAGGGTGAGGCTGAAAATGTATTTCATGAATGCGCCCGTGCCGAGGGTCTTATAGGAGGGTGGGGCATCCTCGAATATCTCTTTGTCTGTGAAGGCTCCAGTGAGGGGATTGCGGTAGAACCCGACGAGAGTGCACGTAGCCGCATGTATGCCGAGCGTACCGGAAAAGATGTCGACCAGCACCCCCGTGAAAAAGGCTATCCAAATGACCTGTACCCGTGTGAAACCGACGGGTATCTTAGCGATGGCGTAGAGATACAAGAAGGGCGTCATGACGTTAAACAGGTGGATATGATTAAGCACCGATACCTGCACCGTCACGCAAACGGCTATATATACCAATACGTGGAGCAAACTTTTAATCATTGTTTACACGCCATTGCTTACGCATCTTTTCCTCTACGGCCGTACGCTCGTCGTGGGAATCGTTCTGTATCACCCGGACTGATTTCAATGCCCAAAAGTCTGTACCCAACTTGATCTTCAGCGAATAGAAATTGTGATCTTCCTTCTTTTCAAACTTCGCTACCGTGCCAACCATGATGTTCGGTGGAAAGGCGGATGAGAAGCCGCTGGTCACTACAGTGTCGCCCTCTTTGAAGATGGCGTGGCGAGGCAGTTCATTCAAGTAGGCATACCGCGTGTCACGCCCGTCCCACTCGAGTGACCCGTAATAGTTTCCGTTCAGCAATTTGCAACTGATGTGCAGCTTGGGGTTGAGCACGGGGATGACGACCGAGAAATGCTCGTCAGCCACCGATACGATGCCGACTACGCCATGTACGGAAACGACGCCCATGTCAGGCTTCACGCTGTCGCTTAGCCCCTTGTCAATGGTGAGATAATTCGACATCGAAGAAACGTTGCCATTGACAATCCCGGCGGTGACGTAGTGATAAGGCATCATGACAGAGTCGGCCACGAATATGCTGTCGTAAGTCAGCGCCTGTGCTTTAAGGCTCTCTATTTCTCGCTCTAACTTCATCACCTGAAGTTCTAATCGCCCATTCTGCTCAAAGAGTTCCTTGTTTTCTTCTCGGAGGCCGAGGTATGACCGCACTCCACCCGTAACGGAGGAGATGTGACCGACCACGGTGTTGGACGATCCTAAGATCAGGTTTCTGTGGTATGCCTGATTGTAAAACAGGAGTACACACGAAATGATCTCAAGAAATAAGAATAAGAACCAATGCCTTTTCCCAATAAGAAAATCAAGCAGTTTTCGCATAAATGGTGGAGGAGCTGTGGGGCGCGGCTATGGAAACCGTCTGTCGGCGCTTACTTAATTAAGAACTTGAATTTGTCAATGTTCTTCAGCGCAATACCGGTACCCTTTGCCACGGCGTGCAACGGATCGTCAGCCACACGGAAAGGTATGTTGATTTTGTCCGTCAACCGCTTCTCCAACCCACGGATCATGGCACCGCCACCGGCTAAATAGATGCCATTGCGTACGATGTCGGCATAGAGCTCGGGGGGGGTCTGCTCTAAGGCGCTCAGTATGGCTGCCTCCATTTTCGAGATGGACTTGTCGAGGCAGTGCGCGATCTCTTGATAGGAGATGGGAACTTCCATCGGCAGCGCTGTCATCTGGTTCGGGCCGTGCACCACATAGTCCTCGGGCGGATTGTCGAGCGAGGTCAGTACGGCACCCACGTTGATTTTGATTCTCTCCGCGGTGCTTTCGCCCACCTTCATGTTGTGCTGCCGACGCATATATTCCATGATATCGGCGGTCAGATCGTCGCCGGCAATACGGATGGATTTGTTGGAAACGATCCCTCCAAGCGAGATCACGGCGATCTCCGTCGTGCCCCCGCCTATATCCACGATCATGTTTCCTTCGGGTGCCTCCACGTCAACACCGATACCGATAGCAGCTGCCATCGGTTCGTAAATCATATAGACGTCGCGCGCTCCTGCGTGCTCCGACGAGTCGCGCACAGCGCGTATCTCCACTTCAGTGCTGCCCGAGGGGATACACGTCACGACCCGCAGAGGCGGCGAGAACCAGCGATTCCGGAAATGGATCATTTTGATCATGCCGCGAATCATCTGTTCGGCTGCATAGAAATCTGCAATGACACCGTCTTGTAGCGGGCGAACGGTACGTATGTTCTCATGCGTCTTGCCGTGCATTTGACGTGCCGTTTCGCCGACGGCCAACACCTTGTCTGTCCGTTTATCTAATGCGATCACGGACGGCGCGTCTACTACGATCTTTCCGTCGCTGACAATGATCGTATTTGCCGTTCCCAGATCGATAGCTAATTCTTGTGTGAAAGAGAATAATCCCATATTATTCGTTATATCTTAAATTCGGTTTAATGTTTAAAGTGACGGGTGTCCGTCTTTACCATACTTATATGATGTGCGTTGCAGTAATCGACCGAGAGCTTGTCGTTGACGGATCCTCCGGGCTGAATTATTGCGGTGATCCCTGCTTCATCGGCGGCTGTGACGCAGTCCGGGAAAGGGAAGAACGCATCCGAAGCCATCACGGCGCCATTCAGATCGAATCCGAACGAGCGGGCCTTTTCGATGGCCTGTTTCAGCGCATCCACACGCGATGTCTGCCCTACGCCGTTGGCGCAAAGCTGTTTGTTTTTCACCAGTGTGATTGCGTTGGATTTGCTATGCTTCACAATTTTGTTAGCAAACAGCAGATCGGCTGTTTCTCTCTCAGTGGGAAGGGTCACCGTCATCGGTTTGAGATCTCCGGCTGTCTGTACGCTTACGTCGCGATCCTGCACAAGCACGCCGTTCAACAGAGAGCGGAAGGCCGTGCTCCGGCCCGTTTTTCCCGGCTTACGCTGCAGGATGATGCGGTTTTTCTTTTTCTTCAAAATAAAGAGTGCGTCCTTGGTATAGCCCGGTGCAATGATGACTTCGAAGAAGATACGGTCGATCTCGTTGGCTGCGTCGGCATCGATTATTCCGTTGCCGATCAAGACGCCGCCAAAGACTGAAATGGGGTCGCCGGCCAGTGCATCGTTCCAAGCCTCGACCATCGTGGGGCGTGAAGCCACTCCACAGGCGTTGTTGTGCTTCAGGATGGCGAAGGTCGGCTCGTCAAACTCGTCAATAAGAGTGACGGCAGCGTCGATGTCTAACAGGTTGTTATAGGATATTTGTTTGCCGTGCATCCGTGTGAACAGTTCATCGAAATGGCCGTAAAAGGCGCCCCGCTGATGCGGGTTTTCACCGTAGCGTAGCGGCATAGCGTTGTCGAATGCGGCACGAAAAGTCGTGCGTTCGTCGGCGTCGAAATATTGAAAGATGGCTGTATCATAGCCGGAAGAGACTGCAAATGCCTCGCGGGCAAAGAGGCGACGTACCTCGAGTGTGGTCTGCGCGCCGTCTCGCTTCAGCAGTTCCAGTAGAGACTCGTATTGTGCTTGGGATGCGACGATGAGTACGTCGCGATAGTTCTTTGCAGCAGCGCGGATGAGGGAGATGCCGCCGATGTCAATCTTCTCAATTACATCAGCTTCGCCAGCGCCTGACGCCACGGTTTCTTCAAAAGGATAGAGGTCAACAATTACTAAATCAATCGCCGGTATTTCATATTCCAACAACTGACGGAGGTCTTCGTCTTGTTCGCGGCGGGCCAGAATGCCGCCAAATATTTTAGGATGCAATGTTTTTACTCGTCCTCCTAAGATGGAGGGATAACCCGTCAGGCTCTCAGCCGTTTCGCACGGTACGCCTAATGATTCGATGAAGGTCTGTGTACCTCCCGTCGACACCAACTGTACGCCTTCGTTATGGAGTGTCTTTATTATATCTTCTAATAATCCGTCTTTGTGATAAACCGAGATCAAGGCTCGTTTTATTCGCTTCTTTTCATCCGTCATCATGCGTTTGAATTCATTGTCCACTTTCTATTCACGAAAAGTTCGCACAAAAGTATGGATTAATTCCGTTCCGAAAAGAGCAGCGGGAGGGAATACCCACGGTCTCAAACGCAATATATGTTATTGTCCTTTAATGAAAAAGCGGTAGCGGAAGGTCTTTTTGCGCTTGGGGGAGAACGGCCTCTTGGCGATAAGCCGAACCGCCAGTGATTTTGTTCCCCGTACACCTCCGGAAGCCACCTGCAAGTTGCGGGAAGCCTCCGTACAACTTCACAGATCAGTGCGACGCCTCGACCCGCAATCCGATGGTCTCGATGCCATTCAACTGTTCGTCGCGCATGCCTTGGCGGATGCCGAGGGTGTATTGCCCTTTGTGGGGAAAGAGGCGGCGCGGGTGGAGGGGGATGTTCAGGTGGAAGATGGAGATGCCGGAGCCTTTCCAAGCGCCGTAGTCATCGGCTAACATGCACTCGATCGTGTCGTGCGTTACGGGGCCGACGGGGGGCTCTTCGGTGCAGAGCAGCCAGAGGTTTTGGTAGGGGTAGAGGTTGTTGTTGCGGATCTCGAGGGTGAGATCGTAGGGCACGGCGTTGTCCTCGATGTCGTAGGTAAAATAATAGACGCGGTCTTTGCTCCACGGCTTTTCGACTGGCTGATAATGGTCGTAGCGGGCCGTGTCGGTGCAGGCGGTGAGAAGCGCGACCACGGCCGGGAGTAGGCCGCGACCTATGCTGCATATCCATCTATTGATGCGTCGGCCCATCGGGAGTGGCTTGGGGGGGGGCGACAACTTTCCGCTCCTTGCGACCAGCGTTGGCGTTGGCTCCTTTGGCTGCGGACGGTGATGCGCCTTCGGCCGGTTTTGAGGGGCGTTTGGGGCACCCTTCTGCGGCAGTTTTCGAACGTCCGTTAGCATCGCCGGCGGCTGGCCTTTTCTTCTTTCTCTTTTTTCGGATGGGGTCGAAGCGGCTGACGTTGTCCTCCAAGATGTCGTGCGAATCCGGCTTCTTCGCCTGTGCCGCCGCAGATTCGGGCAGCAGCACGTCGGGCTTAATCCCTTTTTGGTTCATGCCGATCACGTCGAAGGCCTGCTTTGCTGTGAGGGTTACGAGGTCTTTTGCCGCCGTTTTGTCGGTTGAATACGTGATTTCGCGCTTAAAGAGGTCCGTCTTGAAATAATAGTAGACATGCTCCTTCGTCTCCAACACGATCTTGCGCGACGGCATGCCCTTCCGTGCCTCCACGTACATGTCGATCTCATTATTGATGCAGCATTTCAGTTTGCCGCACTGCCCAGCCAACTTTTGCGGATTCATCGAAATATCTTGGAGACGCGCGGCTTCGGTCGATACAGAAACGAAATGCGACATCCACGATGCACAGCAGAGTTCGCGTCCGCAGGGACCGATGCCCCCGATGCGTCCAGCTTCCTGCCTGACGCCGATTTGTTTCATTTCGATCCGCACATGGAAGTTGTCGGCCAACACGCGAATCAGCTGACGGAAATCCACTCGTCCCTCGGCGATGTAATAAAAGATTGCCTTGTTGCCATCGCCTTGAAATTCCACATCGCCGATCTTCATCGCCAGCCCCAGTTCGGCAGCGATCTGACGGGAGCGGATCATCGTCTCGTGTTCCCGGGCCTTCGCTTCTTCTGAACGCTCAAGGTCGCAGGGGCGGGCGATGCGATAAATCTTCTTCGAGTCTGCCGTGCTCTGCTTGATGTTGTTTTTCCACATTTGGAAAAGCACGAGTTTTCCGGTCAATGTGACCATGCCGACGTCGTGCCCCGGACTGGCCTCCACGGCCACCATGTCGCCTTTTTTGAGCGGGATATGATCTTCGTTCAGATAATATCCCTTGCGTGTATTCTTGAATTGTACCTCCACGTAGGCCGTCACACGCTCCGCCTCGGGGATGTCGCACAGCCAGTCGTAGACGGAGAGTTTGTTCCCTGAATTTTCACTGCATCCTTCGCATTCCAAACAGCCTCTTTCCGAGTTCTGCACGAAATCCATTGTTCGAGAAAAAAGTGGGAGGGGAATGATTAGGAGATCAGCGCGTGCTGCTTGAATATTTTACGGATCGCCTCCAAGGCGTAGTCCAACTGCTCGCGGGTGTGGGTGGCCATGAGGGAGAAGCGAATCAGTGTGTCCTGCGAAGCCACGGCCGGCGAAACGACGGGGTTGACAAAAACGCCGGCATCGAAGAGCTCTTTCACGATGAGGAACGTCAAATCATTGTCGCGGATGAAGAGCGGGATGATGGGCGTGGACGTATGGCCTATTTCGCAGCCCATTTGGCGGAAGCCGTCGAGGGCGTAATGTGTCAGTTCCCACAGGCGTTCCATGTGCTCGGGCTCAGTGAGCATGATGTCGAGCGCCGCATTGGCGGCCGCCACTGAGGCCGGTGTGCAGCTGGCACTGAATATATACGTACGCGCGTGATGACGCAGGTAGTTGATCGTGTCATGATCCGAGGCGATAAACCCGCCGAGCGAGGCAAACGATTTGCTGAAGGTGCCCATGATCAGATCCACATCGTCAGACACGCCGAAATGGTTGCACGTGCCCCGTCCACATTCGCCTAACACACCGATACCGTGAGCCTCGTCTACCATTACGTTGGCATTGTATTGCTTGGCCAGGCGCACAATTTCAGGCAGATTGGCTACGTCGCCCTCCATGCTGAACACACCGTCCATGACGATCAGTTTCACTTTGTCTGGCTCGCATTTCTGCAACTGTCGCTCGAGCGAAGCCATGTCGTTGTGTTTGTATTTCAGCTTGCGGGAATAAGAGAGGCGAATACCTTCAATGATGGACGCGTGATTTAGCTCGTCCCAGATGATGTAATCCTCACGCCCCGTAATGCAGGAGATTACACCTTCGTTCACCTGAAAACCCGTGGAAAAGGAGATTGCGTCTTCTTTGCCCACAAAGGCGGCAAGGCGCTTCTCAAGTGCCACATGAATATCCAGCGTACCGTTCAGAAAGCGTGAACCGGCGCATCCCGTGCCGTATTTACGAATCGCTTCGATGGCTGCTTCCTTCACCTTCGGGTGATTAGTCAGCCCCAAATAAGCGTTCGAGCCAAACATCAGCACCTTCTTCCCGTCGATGAAGACCTCCGTATCCTGGTCGCTTTGGATCTCGCGGAAGTAAGGGTAAATGCCGGCGGCCTTTGCCCGTTGCGGGGCGTCGTATTTCGCTAACTTTTCTCTTAATAAGTTCATGTTTATGGAGGTTCTCACCTTGTCTTTTTGTAAAAATATCGGCGGCAAAAGTAGAAAAAAATGGAAGCGGCCTCTGGTAACTTCTTGAATATCGAAGAATACAATTCGGCCAGCAGGAGAAACCGAAAGGTGTTTTCGGGGAGTTGGTTCCGGATTGTTCTTCTGCCATCATCTGAGATAAAAATCCCTCACTAACCGGCGATACGCCTCCGTGCGATCATGCGCGGACGTCTCGAGCGTCAACTTCTCGGGCACGCAAAGGGACGGGTGGCGGGCCAGCTCTGCCAACAGTCGCTTGGGCGACGCACCCTCCACGGGCACGACGTGCGTCTCGCGGACGAGGTGC
>CAUPYF010000064.1:0-8602 GCA_963515435.1 uncultured Tannerella sp.
CAAAACGAATTTTTCAGCGCTTGCCCAACTTGGGCAAAGGTCAAAACGAATTTTTTAATGCTTGCCCAACTTGGGCAAAGGCCAAAACGAAGCCCGCGGCGCCCTATACCTTTATATATATAGCGGCGCGTGTGTCCGTTGAGATAGATCATAAACAGATAAAAGCAACAGAGATGAAAACAACCGGATGGGCTGCACTGACGGCCTTAGTGCTGCTGGCGGGATGCCGCGGCGAGCAACGAAAGGCGGAGCTGCCGAAGGATCTGCCCGTGCTGCAGGCACGGGGCGTGATCACGGCCGTGACGCTGAACAGCTCGACGTCGTATTTCCAATACAAGATGCAGCCGATGGGCTACGAATACGACCTGATCGCGGACTTTGCCCGGCGCAACGGGCTGCGGCTCGAGGTGAAGGTGGCCGAAAGCGTGGAGCGGTCGATCGAGATGCTGCAGGCGGGGGAGGCTGACGTGGTGGCGTACCCCGTGCCGATCGACAGCGAGCGGAAGCAGCAGCTGCGCTTCTGCGGGCGCGAACGGCAGTCGAGCCTCGTCGTGGTGCAGCGCAGCGCGGCGGGAGACACGGTGCTGACCGACGTCACGCAGCTGATTGGCCGCGAAGTCTGCATCAAGCCAAACAGCCGATACCGCGATCGCCTCGAAAACTTGAACCGCGAACTCGGCGGGGGCATCCGCATCGTAGAGATAAAGGGGGACACGGCGTCAGTAGAAGATCTGATCGGCATGGTGGCCCGGGGCGAAATCCGCTACACGGTCTGCGAGGACGACGTGGCGCGGCTCAACCGCACGTATTATCGCAACCTCAACGTCAGTCTGGCCGTCAGTTTCCGCCAGCGCTCCGCGTGGGTCGCACGCCGCGACTGCCCGCTGCTGGCCATGGCCATCGACCTCTGGGCGGCCAACGCCACAGGGCGCGACTCGTATCGCGAGGCAGCGAAGCGCTACTTCGAACTGTCGAAGGACGAGTTCGGCACGAGCGAGGCCGACGCCCCCGTGCCGAACACTCAGCCCAAGATGCGCCCGGGAATGATTTCGCCTTACGACGACCTCTTCAAGCGCTATGCGCCCTCGCTCGGGTGGGACTGGCGGCTGCTGGCCTCCATCGCCTACTTCGAGTCGCGTTTCCACCCCAATGTCGTGGCCTGGAGCGGCGCCAAAGGGCTGATGGGCATCATGCCCTCCACGGCGCGCGCCCTGGGCTTCCGCTACGATGAAATGAACGACCCGGAGAAGAACCTGCGCGCAGGCATCGAGTGCCTCAAGCGCTTCCGCAGCTCCTTCCCGGCCGCCAGCGAGGAAGAGCGCATCAAGCTGACCTTGGCCTCTTACAACGCCGGCGTGGGGCACATCAATGACGCGCAACGTCTGGCGCGTAAGTATGGCCACAACCCCAATGTGTGGGCGGGCAATGTGGCGGAGTACATCCGCTTAAAAGCCGAGCCGAAGTATTACACCGATTCCGTCTGTCGCTTCGGCTACCTGCGCGGCCGCGAAACGTATCACTATGTCGATGCCGTGCTTGAGCGCTACCAGCATTATCGGGAGGTGACGGAAAAACAATCGGCAGAAAAATGATTCGATAATGAAATATTCAGAACTCGAGCGGAAACTGAGGGCCGGAGGATGTTATGAAGACGGCGAAATGAATGGGCATCCGGTGTGGTACAGCCCGATCACTCGGGAACGCTTCAAAATGAGTCGTCATAAGAGTAAAGAAGTAGCCACAGGCACATTAAAGAGTATCAAGAAAGCATCGGGTGTCAAATTTTGATTCTCCGAAAAAACAGCATATGCATTATGAATACAGTAAAAGCATTTATCGAGATAGGGAACGATGCGACGTACAGCATCTATGTGGACTTGGATGACACCACATTGAATTATGGTATTCATGGAACAGGGGATACTGTAAAAGAGGCAATGGAAGATTTCGAGACTTCGTATGATGGCATGAAGGAATTGTACCGCGCCAAGGGGGAATATTTTGTCGAGGCATCTTTTGAGTATTGTTATGACACGATGTCATTTCTCCGTTTCTACATGAATTACTTTTCTCTTGAGGGACTTTCGCGCATGACCGGAATCCACCGGGGACAGCTGAGCAACTATGTGGACGGAAGGAAAAAGCCAAGCAGAAGAACCCTTGAAAAAATAGATCAGTCAGTGCATCGATTCGCAAAAAAGCTGAGCGGGGTACAACTCTTATAAGGGCGCCTTACAAATGAAGCAACACCTCCAATTATTCCTCTCCTTTTTCAAGATCGGCGCCTTCACCATCGGCGGGGGCTACGTCATGATCCCGCTCATCGAGAAAGAGGTCGTTGAGCGGAGGCGCTGGATCGGCCGCGAGGAGTTTGCAGAGATGCTCACTCTGGCACAGTCCGCGCCCGGGCCCATTTCGATCAACTCCGCCGTCTTCGTGGGCTACAAGACGCTCGGCCTCGGCGGCATGTTGACGGCCGTGTTGGGCACTGCCATCCCCTCGTTTGTCGTCATCCTGGCCGTGGCCATGTTCTTCACTGACCTGCGCGACAACCCCACCGTGGAGCGCATCTTCCGCGGTATCCGTCCGGCCGTCGTCTCGCTCATCGCCGTGCCCGTGGTGAACATGTTGAAGAAAAGCGGCTTCCGGCCTGCTGTCGTCGCCTTGGCCGTCATTGCTGTGCTGGCCGTATGGCAATTCAGCATCTCGCCCGTGTGGGTCATCGCCGCGGCCGGTGTGGCCGGCATCATCTATAATTCGTGGATCGCGAAAGGGAATAATTAATCGGGCGTATGCGATACGCCCCTACAAATACGATCCTCTCTGTATGGAAATCTACCTGCAACTCTTTATCACGTTTTTCAAGATCGGCCTTGTAGGCTTCGGCGGCGGTTACGCCATGCTGTCGATGGTGCAATACGAGGTCGTCGAGGTGCACGGATGGCTCACCGTGGGCGAGTTCACCGACATCGTCGCCATCTCGCAGATGACGCCCGGCCCGATCATCATCAACTGCGCCACCTACATCGGTTACACCGCCACGGGCGGCAGCATCCTCGGTTCCCTCCTTGCTACGGCCGCCGTCTGTCTGCCTGCCATCATTATTATGACGTTGATCTGCCGCTTCTTCCTCCTCTTCCGAAACAACCGCTACATGGCCGGCGCCCTGAGCTGGATGAAGCCCGCCGCCATCGGACTCATCGCCGCCGCAGCCCTGCTGCTGATGAACGAGCACAACTTCGTTGACTGGCGCAGCATCGTGATTGCTGTCGGCGCCTTTGCTGCCTCGTATTATCTCCGAGTGGGCACCATCCGCCTCATCCTGGCCGCTGGGCTGGCCGGACTGCTCTTGTTTTAGTTACGAGTTACAAGTGCTGGATATTTGCAACCCGTAACTCGTAACCCGTAACTCGTAACCCATAACCCCATTATGCTTACCAAAATATTAGACGAAACAGCCGTACACCGCTTCAGCCGCTACGTAGAGAGAGGCGAGCGCTTCGTGATGACGGCCCACCTCTCGCCCGACGGCGACGCCATCGGATCTTCGCTCGGCATGGCCCACTTCCTCACGGAATTAGGCAAGGAGCGCGCCCACGTGATTGTACCCAACGACTTCCCCGCCTTCCTTAAGTGGATGCCCGGAGCAAAGGACGTCTTGGTTTACGACAAGTATCCCGACTATGCCGAGCAACTGATCCGCGAGGCCGACGTGATCCTCTGCCTCGACTACAACGAGCCCAAACGCATCGGCCGCCTTGCCCCCCTCGTGGAGGCCGCATCGGGGCGCAAAGTGATGATCGACCACCACCTCTACCCCGCGCCCGAGTTCTGCCGTCTTGTCATCTCCCACCCCGAACTTTCCTCCACCTGCGAGCTCGTCTTCCGCCTGCTCTGCGCCATGAAGTCGTACGACGACATCAACCGCCCCGCCGCCGAATGCCTCTACACCGGCATGATGACCGACACGGGCGCCTTCACCTACAACTCCAATCGCACGGATCTCTACTTCATCATCGGCGAACTGATCAAGAAGGGCATCGACAAGGACGCCATCTATCGGCACGTTTACCAGGTTTACTCTGAGTCGCGTATGCGCCTAATGGGCTACACGATGAACGAGAAAATGAAGATCTACCCCGAGCAGCGTGCCGCCCTCATTACCCTCACGCAAGACGAGCTGCGCCGCTACCATTACATCACGGGCGACACGGAGGGCTTCGTCAACATGCCGCTCGACATTGGCGGCGTGGAGTTCTCCGTCTTCATCCGCGAAGACCGCGACTATGCCAAGGTGTCGCTCCGCTCCGTCGGCCGCTTCCCCTGCAACCGCTTCGCCACGCGCTACTTCAACGGCGGCGGACACAAGAACGCTTCCGGCGGCGAGTTCTACGGCTCGCTCGAGGATGCCGTCCGCACCTTCGAGCAAGGCCTCGAGGAACTCAATCCGACGCACTTCACGGAAACGGCCGAGGAGGAGCAAGCGGTGTAAAGTGGCAGTATATATCCTGGATTCGTCTTTATCGATGACAGATCTCCGTAACGTGAGTTTGACGACGGAAGGAGGTTCCTTATATTCCTACGTCGAACTCACGTTACAATATCCTGCTCTACCTCACCATCAGTTTCATTTTGCGCGTGCCTATCGTCGTGGTCGCTCTCAGCCACCTCTAAAGGCTACTTGCAAAGCTCTGTGTACTTTTGCCACTGACATTTACAGAAAACACACTATGGATACGAACCAATCAAACGAAGAAAAGAATCTGCCGATTCGTCAGCTCGAAGAGGCCACGTCGTACAGCAAGTATTACGACGACAAACGGTTCTGGCGCAAAGTGCGGAGGATCGCGCAGAAGGTAGGTGGCAGTGTGCTGAAGCCTGTGCTCATGCTTTTTTATATGATGAAGAGCGACGCCGTCTCGCTCAAAGACAAGGCTTACATCGTCGGTGCATTAGGCTACTTCGTCCTGCCGATCGACATTGTGCCCGACTTTATCGCCGGGCTCGGCTACACGGACGACCTGGCCGTGATCACACTACTGATCAAGTATCTCAAGGACAACATCACCCCCGACATCGAAATGCGGGCCGACGCCAAGATCCGTGACCTGATGGAAACGAAAGAGAAGGCGTAATCAGTTACGAGTTCAAGTTACAAGTGCCAGGTACTCGTTACTGATCACCCGTAACTCACAGCAACGCCCTCTCCGATCCTGCTTCAATCCAAAATGAAGAGGTCGGAGGGGGCGTTGCGTTGCAGGACGTCGAGGCGGAGGGCGTCGGGGGCGATGCGCACGCCGGAGGCGATGAGTCGGCAGCTGACCGTCTCGTAGGCCAGCTCGGGGCGGTTGTTTTCGCGGCTGAGGTGGCAAAGCCAGACGTGGCGCAGGTCGGGTGCGCGGTGGGTGGCGAGGAAGTCGGCCGTCTCGCGGTTGCTGAGGTGTCCGCCGGGACCGGCCACGCGTTCCTTGAGGTAATAAGGGTAACGGCCGTGGCGGAGCATGTCCTCGTCGTAGTTGGCCTCGAGGACGAGGTGGGTGGCGCGGGAAACGTAGCGCGCGATGGTGTCGGTCGGCTGGCCCACGTCGGAGGCGATGACGAGGCGGTGCGAGCCACAGCTGATGAAGTAGCCAACGCAGTCGCTGCTGTCGTGCGAGATCTCGAAGGCCTCGATGGTGAAGTCGCGAATGGTGAAGGGAACGCCCTTTTCGATTACGCGTCTGGAGGCGCTGAGTGGCTCATCGACATAGCGGCTGCGGTTGATGCCGTCGTGCACGCGCTCGGTGGTGTAGACGGGGATGTGGCAACGTTCACCGAGGCAGCCGACGGTCTTGATATGGTCGCCGTGGTCATGGGTGACGAGGACTGCCAGGATGCGGGTGAAGTCTATGCCGGCGTTGCGGAGCGCTTTGCGGATGGTGCGCAGTCCGATGCCGGCGTCGATTAGCAGGCCGTAATCGTCGGTGCCGACGTAGTAGCAGTTGCCGCTACTGCCGCTGGCGAGGCTGAGGAAGCGGAGAGACATAGTTATTGGGTTGTTATGCGGCCTTTGGCCGCGGTAGTTATGTGCCTTCGGCACGGTAGTAAGGGGCTTTGCCCCGGTAGTCAGAAGTAGTAAGGGGTAGTAGCTTGTTTCTTCTAACTACCCGCGCCAACGGCGCGTAACTACCGGAGCGCAGCTCCATTTCCCACCGGATTAGCGTAGATACCGAGGAAGATCTCCGTCAGCGTGTCCGGATCACCGTCGATCTCTTGGAGCATCTGCTGCAGACGTGCCTCGAAGGCAGCGCGCGCCTCGGGAGTGTAACGGTCGGCGTAGGTGGATGCGCCGCTGCGCAGGTCGTGGGCGATGAAGTGGTTGTCGAAGAGGCGGTAATTGCGATGGATCTGCTGGTCGATTTCGTCGGCCACGGTGCGATAGAAGGCATTGGCGTGGCGGGCATCGACGGTATCGGGGAGGGTGTTGTCGTCTAAGGGGCGACCGATGGCGAAGTGCACGCGGCCTTTGGGTTGCAAGATGCCGGTGAGGATGCTGTGCAAGTCTTCACCCGGCTGCTTAATGTATTTGCGGTCGCCTCGACTGAGGTAAAGCTCACGCGTCTTGAGGATGTCGCACGGCTCCCATTGATAGGAGACGGCCACGGGCACGATATGCAAATCGCGGATGGCGCGGAGGGGATCGGTGCGGTCGCTGAGGGCGAACATCTTAACAATGCCGCGATCCGTCTGGTCGTTGCCGTCTTTCGTGCGGCCGTTGCGCTGGGCGATCCAGATGGATTCGTGCTTCTCGAGCAGCGTGTAGCGGATGTATTCGGAGAGGTGGCACGAGTCGGATAGGAAGTCATGGACATTGCTGCCGCGCACCACCTTGAACATCTTGTTAGCGCGCCCGATGGAGATGGCTGGTTCGCTCTGCATCAGGTTGCTGCCGAAGGTGATCTCCGTGGTGCGATGGCCGTATTCATGCAGCAGGTATTGCAGCAGCGCAGAGTCGAGCATGATGTCGCGGTGGTTGGAGACGAAGAGGTAACGCTCGGCCGGGTCGAGCGCATCGAGGCCGCTCACGGTCAGGCGCGTGATGGAGCGGCGGATGATCTGCAGGTTGACGTAATACATGACGCGCAACTGGAACTCGTCGGTGGTGTGGATGGCGCGAACCATGCGACGCACCTCGTCGACATCGCGGTCGGGGAAGACGTAGCGCGCAAGCACGTCGAAGGCCTCACTGTCTGCGATGCGCTGCATGGCGGCGGGGATCTCCTCCGCGATAAAAGGTCGGAGGTCGTCGAACTTATCTGTGGTACTCATTGGGGGCGATTGCGTTTGTCGATAAACTTCACCGGCTTGCGGCTGATGTCCGGGTGATTGATGCGGCGCACCTCTTCGGGCGACGAGACGGCGATCTCGGGGGCTACGCGAATACGTGCACGGAAGCGGTCCTTCAGCTCCTTGACCACGTCGAATGCTGGCCGTTCGCGCAGCCCGACGCGGATCACGATTCGGTCGTTGCCGTACTCGTTGGCGCTGACTTCCATCACGTAATTCTCCACGTAGGGCGTATTGTCGAAGACGTCGAAGACGGCGGGCGGATAGAGCGTTGTGCCCTTGTATTTGACCATGTGGTTCCGCCGGCCGATGATCGGGCTGATGCGCATCGTGGTGCGTCCGCAACGGCATGGCTCACGGTGGAATCGCGCCAAGTCGCCCGTCTTGAAGCGCACGAGCGGCATACCCTCCACACCGAGCGTGGTGACGACTAACTCTCCCGCCTCATCGTCGGCCACAGGCAACCCGTCGTCGCCGATTAGTTCGCAGATGATCAGCTCCGGGTGATGGTGGCCGCCACAGCCGCAGGGGCATTCGGTGAAGGTGGTGGCCATCTCCGTGGAGGCGTAAGTGGAAAAGAGCTCGATGTCCCACCGGCGGCGGATGCTCTCGCCAAGCAGGTTGAGCGAGAAGTCTTGTTCGCGGAGGTTCTCGCCGATGCAAACGGCACGGCGCACACTGCTGGCACGATAATCAATGCCGTGCGCTTCGGCGTAATCGATGATGCGGGGGATGAAGGAGGGCACGACGATGATCGTATCTGGCCGCACGCGCCGGATGGTGTCCCACTGAAGCTCGGGGATGCCGTTGCCCACACGCACGATGCCTGCGCCCAAGCGGCGGATGCCGAGGAAGTATGCCAACCCGGCCATGAAGCGCTTGTCGATCGTCGTCATCAGTTGGAAGACGCTGCCCGGGCCAGCGCCGGTGCACGCGAAGGAGATCTGTTCGTTGTATGCCAAGCGATCGAGATCGGCGTCGGTCATGGCGAAGGTCACCGGGTCGCCGAGTGTGCCGGAGGTGGTGATATAATCAATGATACGCGCGCGAGGCACGCAGACAAACTCCTCGTTGTGGAGCTGCAAATCGCTCTTCTCGGTGAAAGGGATCGCAGTCAGATCCTCTATGTGGCGCACTCGCTCCGGGTCGATGCCGTGCTCACGAAAGAGTCGGCGATAGAAGGCCGAATGCGCATTGACATAGCGAAGCGCTTCCCGAAGTCTCGCCTCCTGAAAGCGCTTGATCACATCGGCCGGCTGCCGCTCTATGTACGGAG
>CAUPYF010000065.1:0-8538 GCA_963515435.1 uncultured Tannerella sp.
CGTCATCCTGCTCTCCCTCGTCATCGTCTTCGGCATCCTGCTCGGCAAAGTCCGCATCGCAGGCATCTCACTCGGCATCACCTTCGTCCTCTTCGTTGGCATCATCATGGGTCATTTCGCCCTCAAGATCGACCCCGTCGTCTTGCACTTCTTCAAGGAATTTGGCCTCATCCTCTTCGTTTATTCCATCGGCATGCAAGTCGGCCCCGGCTTCTTCTCCTCCTTCAAGCGCGGCGGCATCACACTCAACCTGCTGGCCGCCACGATCGTTCTCTTAGGCGTCACCCTCGCCCTGGCCATACATTATATCACAGGCATACCCGTGGAGACAATGGTCGGTATCCTCTCCGGCGCCGTCACCAACACCCCCGGACTCGGTGCTGCGCAAGAGGCCTACAATGATGTCCACGGCGAGACAGCCCCCACCATCGCCCTCGGCTATGCCGTGGCCTATCCCTTAGGCGTCGTCGGCATCATCCTGGCCATCATCATCCTACGCTTCCTCTTTCGCATCAATCATAACACGGAGGCGGCCCACCTTGAGGCCGAAGGCGACAGCCATGAACATGAGGCGCATCAGCTGCTGCTCGTCGTCAAAAACCCCGCCCTCTTCGGCCGCACCGTCGGCGAGCTCTCCGCCCTGATGACCCACTGCGAGTTCGTCATCTCCCGCATCTGCTACTGTGGCGATGGCCGCACCGAGATCGTCTCCGGCCTAACCACCCTGCACGAGGGCGACCGCGTCCTTGTCATCACCACCGAGCACGACGCCCCCACCGTCCGCACCTTCGTCGGCGAAGAAGCCCCCCTGAAGCAGGAGGAATGGCTGCGCCGCGAAAGCGAACTCGTGAACCGCCGCATCCTCGTCACTAAGCCTGAGGTTAACGGAAAACGACTCGGCGAGCTCCGTCTGCGCCAGTCCTGCGGAGGCATCAACATCACCCGCATCAATCGCGCCGGTATTGACCTCGTAGCCACGCCCCGGCTCAGCCTGCAAGTGGGCGACCGCGTCAACGTTGTCGGCACCCCCGCGGCCATCGAGGCTGTCGAGAAGGTACTCGGCAACTCCATGAAGCGCCTCAATGAGCCCAACCTCATCCCACTCTTCCTCGGCATCGCACTGGGCGTCTTCCTCGGAAGCATCCCCCTGATCCTGCCCGGCATCCCGCGCCCCGTCAAACTCGGCCTGGCTGGCGGACCACTCATCGTGGCCATCCTCGTCAGCCGCTTCGGATCGCGATACGGCCTCGTCACCTACACCACCGCCAGCGCCAACCTTATGCTGCGCGAGGTGGGCATCACCATCTTCCTGGCCTGCGTAGGCATCAGCGCCGGAGACGGCTTTGTTGATACCCTCATCCGTGGCGGCGGCGCCTCATGGGTGGTCTACGGCTTCCTCATCACCTTCCTTCCCCTCATGGCCGTTGGCCTCATCGCCCGCCACTTCTTTCGCATGAACTACTTCACTCTCATGGGTCTCCTCGCCGGCAGTACCACCGATCCACCCGCCCTGGCATACGCTAATGCCACTGCCGGTAACGATGCCCCCGCGGTCGGTTACGCCACCGTCTATCCCCTAACCATGTTCCTGCGCGTGCTTACCGCACAGCTCATTGTGCTACTTTTCACATAAGCCATAAGCATCAGCATCCGATATGGAGATTTGATCACGTTCACTCCTGTGGATAAGATCTTTTCTTTATACATTACCACAGCGAGGACAGACAAAGAAGTGAATCTGTGTAGATCATCATTGTCTATAGACAAATAGGTTTGATAGATATATATATGCCTTTTGTCTGTAGACAAAATATAGATCTACATATAAAGTACACAGTTGTCTATAGATAATAGACTTATATGTGTCTATATAATCCCTTCGTCTACGGACGAAGTTATAATCTATGATATAAAGTATCCATTTCTCTATAGACAATAGCTTATCATACACCTATATTACCTATTCGCATATGGACGAAGGTATAATCTATAATATAAAGCATCCTTTTGAACATAGGCGATAGCTTATTATATACCCATATTGCCTATTCGCACATGGACGAAGGTCTAATCTATAATATAAAGCATCCCTTTGAACATAGGCGATAGCTCATTATATACCTATATTGCCTATTCGTACATAGACAAAGATCTAATCTATAATGTAAAGTGTCTATTTGTACATAGACGATAGCTCATCATATACCTATATTTCCTATCGTGCATAGATGAAGCTCTGATCTATAATATAAAGTATCTATTTGTATGTAGACGGTAGCTCACTATACAATCTATATAATCCATTTGTTTGTAGACGAAGATAAGTTTTATGCGTATTTGGGTTTATTGCTAATCAGCGATAGCCTACTAACCCCACGGAGAGTCAACCGCTGAAAGATATAAGACAACGCCCCGCCCCAGCCCATTTCGCCCTTTGCAAAATCAGCCCCAACTTCTACTTTTGGGGCATCAAACACAATAAGTTAGGAGGAAGGAATACAATGAGCTACCTGAAATTCGACAAAACGCTACTGATAAACCTGGAAGAATCCCTCTCGCGCGAGATGCTCCGCACCAACCGCAAGGGCGCCTACCACTGCACCACCATCGCGGATTGCAACACAAGGAAATACCACGGTTTGCTGGTCATGCCGGAGCCGAATCTGGATGACGACAACCATGTCGTCCTCTCATCGCTCGACGAGACGGTGATCCAGCACGGCGCCGAGTTCAACCTCGGCCTTCACAAGTATGAAGGCGGACATTTCAGCCCCAACGGGCACAAGTACATCCGCGAATACACGATGGACACCGTCCCGCGGACGGTCTACCGCGTCGGCGGAGTCATCCTGTCGAAGGAGAAGATCTTCTCCCGCACGGACAACCAGATCATGATCAAGTACACGCTGATGGATGCGCACTCGCCCACGACGCTGCGCTTCCGCCCCTTCATGGCCTTCCGAAGCGTCAAGGAGCTGACACAGGTCAACGGCATGGCTGATCGATCTTACGAGGAGGTGCCCAACGGCATCAAAACCTGCATGTACCCCGGCTACGCCCCCCTCTACATGCAGTTCAACAAAGCGCCGAAGTTCGTCTACGAGCCCTACTGGTATCACGGCATCGAGTACCCCAAAGAGCAGGAGCGCGGCTATCCCTACAAAGAAGACCTCTTCGTGCCCGGCTACTTCGAGCTGCCCATCCAGCGCGGCGAGTCCATCGTCTTCTGCGCCGGCGATAAGCCCTACGAGGCGCTGGACCACCTGCCCGCCTTCTTCGACGAAGAAGTAGCCGAGCGCACCCCCCGGTCGAGCTTCTACAACTGCCTCAAGAACGCAGCGCACCAGATGTTCTACATCCCTCACAGCGATCGCGACGACGTCTACCTCCTCGCCGGCTACCCCTGGTTCAAGGTGCGTGCCCGCGACATGTTCGTCGCCATGCCCGGTTGCACACTCTACCTAAACGAGCGCGATCGCTACGAACGCCTCATGCGGACAGCCATCCCCGCGCTCCAGACCTTCATGCGCAACGGCCTACCCGACACCGTGATCCGTGAAATCGATGAGCCCGACGTGCTCCTCTGGGTCGTTTGGAACATCCAGCAGTTCGCCCTCAAGGAAGGCATTGGCGAGGCCCGCAGGCTCTATGGCGACTTGGTGCATGAGATCATCGAATACCTCCTCGCGCAGAAGCATCCCAACCTCATCCTGCGCGACAATGGCCTGCTCTACACCAACGGCCGCGAGTGCCCCGTGACGTGGATGAACTCCGTCATCAATGGCCGACCCGTCGTCCCCCGCACAGGCTACATCGTCGAGTTCAACGCCCTTTGGTACAACGCCCTCTGCTTCTATCGTGAACTGCAAGGCGATGCTACACCAGAGATGGTCCGCCGCCTCATCGCCGCACTCGACCTCTCCTTCCCCGCCACGTTCGTCAACCAATACAACTACCTCTTCGACTACGTGGACAGTGGCGTGAATCAAGACTGGAGTGTGCGGCCCAACATGGTCATCGCCCTCGCCTGCCCCTATTCGCCACTGACCCGCGTACAGAAGCGTGGCGCCCTCGACATCGTCACCAAAGAGCTGCTCACCCCCAAAGGCCTCCGCTCCCTCAGCCCCAAAAGCGAGGGCTACCGGCCGGACTACATCGGCCCGCAATACGAGCGCGATCTGGCCTACCATCAAGGCCCCGTCTGGCCCTGGCTGACGGGCATGTACCTGACGGCATACTTGAGCCTCTTCGGCCGCGGAGGCGTCTCCTTTGCCGAGCGCACCCTGATCAATATGGAGGAAGAGATGTCCATGCACTGCGTCAGCACCATCTCCGAACTCTTCGACGGCAACCCGCCCTTTACTGGTCGCGGCGCCATCTCGTTCCTGATGAGTGTAGCCTCGATATTGACCGTCATCGAACGCCTCAAGGCCTACAACGTTGAAGACTAATTACACACTCTGCACACGATATACAGATATGAAAGCATTGATGTTTGGATGGGAATTCCCTCCGCATATCCTGGGAGGTCTGGGGACAGCCAGCTACGGCCTGATCAAGGGCATGTCTCTGCAGCCGGATATGCATATTTCGCTGGTGATCCCCAAGCCGTGGGGGGACGAAGACCAGAGTTTTTTGAAGATCATCGGGGCGTGCAACACGCCGGTTGTGTGGAAGGACGTCGACTATGATTACGTCGCCGAACGCCTCTCGAAGTTCATGGACCCGCAGTACTACTTCCGCCTACGCGACCATATCTACGCCGACTTCAGCTATCGTTACGTGAACGATCTGGGTTGCTTCGAGTTCTCGGGTCGCTATCCGGACAACCTGCTCGAGGAGATCAACAACTACTCCATCGTGGCCGGCGTCATCGCCCGCACCGAGGAGTATGACATCATCCACGCACACGATTGGCTCACCTACCCCGCAGGCATCCACGCTAAGACGGTCAGTGGTAAGCCCCTCGTCATCCATGTCCACGCCACCGACTACGACCGTAGCCGTGGCAACGTCAACCCCGACGTCTACGGCATCGAAAAGAACGGCATGGATTACGCTGACCACATCATGACCGTGAGCGAACTAACCCGCCACACCGTGATCGAGAAGTACCACCAAGACCCGGCCAAGGTGACCACCGTACACAACGCCGTGGAGCCGCTCAACCCCGAGATCCTCGCCATCCCCGACAAGCGCGGCGTGAAGGACAAGATCATCACCTTCCTTGGCCGCATCACCATGCAGAAGGGCCCGGAGTACTTTGTCGAAGCTGCCGCCCGGGTGCTGATGAAGACCGACAACGTGCGTTTCGTCATGGCCGGCAATGGCGACATGATGAACAAGATGATCCGCCTGGCCGCCTCGCGCAACATCTCTGACCGCTTCCATTTCACCGGCTTCATGAAAGGCAAGCAGGTCTACGAGATCCTCCGAGCCAGCGATGTCTATGTCATGCCGTCCGTCTCCGAACCCTTCGGCATCTCCCCACTCGAGGCCATGCAGTGCGGCGTACCCTCCATCATCTCCAAACAGTCCGGCTGCGCTGAGATCCTGAAGTATGCCATCCAGATAGACTACTGGGACATCGAAGCACTCGCCGACGCCATGTATGGCCTCATCACTTATCCGACACTGCACACTTTCCTCCGCGACGAAGGCCTCAAAGAGGTCAACAACATCAAGTGGGAATACGCCGGACAGAAAGTCCGCAAAATCTATGATCAAGTACTGTATGGCAAACAATAAATAAGAAGAGACATGAAAACCATTTGCTTTTACTTTCAAATACACCAACCGTTTCGCCTGAGGCGCTATCGCTTCTTCGACATCGGTAACAACCATTACTACTACGACGATTTTCAGAACGAAGAGATCTTCCGCCGCATCTCGGAGAAATGCTACCTGCCAGCCAATCACGCCATCATGGAGATGATCCGTAAGAGCGGCGGTAAGTTCAAAGTCGCCTTCTCCATCTCCGGCACAGCCTTAGAACAGATGGAGATCTATGCTCCGGAAGTGATCGACAGCTTTCGGGAACTGGCTGGGCTCGGTAGTGTGGAGTTCTTGGCCGAGACCTATGCACACTCCCTGTCTTCGTTAGGCGATGCGGAAGAATTCAAGGCTCAGGTGCGTATGCACACGGAGAAGATTCAGGCCCTCTTTGGCGTCACACCGAAAGTGTTCCGAAACACTGAACTGATCTATTCCGACGACATCTCCGAACTGGTCTATGAGCTCGGCTTCGAGGGTATGCTGACCGAAGGCGCCAAGCACGTCTTGGGTTGGAAAAGCCCGAACTACGTCTATGCCTCTGCCATCCGTCCACAACTGAAGCTGCTGCTCAAGAACGACCGCTTTAGCGAAGACCTCTCCATTCGCTTCGATGACCACACTTGGAAGGAGTACCCTCTCACGGCCGATAAATACATCTCCGCCATCGCGGCCACGGCCGAGGGCGAAAAGCTGGTGAATGCCTTTATGAACTATGAAGTCTTAGGCTCCATGAACAATGCCGCGACAGGTATCTTCGAGTTCTTCAAGGCCTTGCCGCAGTATGCTGAGCGATACGACATCTCCTTCTCCCTGCCCTCCGAGATCTTCGCCCGGATGAGTCCCGTCGATTCCATTTCGACGCCCTACCCCATGTCATGGGTAGACGAGGAGAAGGATTGTAGCTCGTGGCTTGGCAACGTGTTGCAGCAGGAGGCGTTCCAAAAGCTGAATGAGATCGGTGAGCGCGTACGCCTCTGTGAGAATCGCCGTATCAAGCAGGACTGGATCTACCTGCAAAGCAGCGACCACCTCTATTATATGAGCACGAAGCACTACAACCTTTTCAGCCCGTACGACAACCCGTACGACGCCTTCAACAACTACATGAATGTGCTCTCTGACTTCATCCTGCGTGTGGAGGCACAATTCCCCTCGTCCATTGAAAACGAGGAGCTGAACTCGCTGCTGACCACCATCCGCAATCAGAACGACGAGATCAGTCAACTGAAAAAGGCGCTGAAAGCGGCCGGCAAGTAGGGGTGAGATTAACAATCTGAGGCCAGCCATTCCTCGATCTGCTTGGGGGGGGCATAAAAAAGTTGCAAGTGGGGTATCAACCACCGCTTGCAACTTTTTTGTGTCCGGAGGGCTGGTCCGGCATTGTCGCCGAAGTCAAGACCAAGGCAGGGAGACTATTTCGGCATAAAAGGTCGTCGTATCGCGCAACTGGACGTAATCGATTACCTCTGTCTGTATGGCCATATCAGTGATTTCCTCTGCCGGAGTGGGCTGCATTTCTCCGTCGAAAAAGAGGGAGTAACACAGGACAACTGCGAAAAAAGATAAGAGTAATGCTTTCATGTTTTTCTACTTTTTTCCCTGATGATGCACTTGTGTACGAAACGTTGCATCATGTCGGGATATTGTGTGGAAGCCTTTTCGCAGCCCCACCTCGGCCAGGGTTCGGCTACGTGTCCCCCTGCTCCTTTCTCTCCGGGACGAAGGAATCAAACGTGCCGTCGGAATAGAAGAGCAGGATGCGGTCGACCTCTCGGGTGATGATTTTCGGTTGCTCAGGCGGCTCTGGCGTAGGGCTGGAGGGCGGTTCCGATGGTGGCGGTGAGGGGGGAAGGTTTACAAAGAGGCTTGGCGCCGGGGCTTTCGTTTCCTGTGGCGTGGCTGCGGGCTGTGCGTCGCGCGTCATCGGCCCCTTCTCCAGAAGCAGCCAATCTGCGCTGATGTCAGGGAAGCGCTCCAAGATCTTTTTCATCACGTCTAAGCTCGGGTTGTTGCGCCCGGAGGTGATGTGCGACATGGCGGCGCGCTGTATGCCGATGGCTTCGGCAAACTGTGAGGAGGTGAGGCATTTCTGTGTCATCACCTGCATAATACGCTCTCTTTCATTCATAATATACAATCGTTGATTTACATATCCACCTTACTTGCTCTATGGTATGGGTATACAAAGATAAATCATAAACCGGATTCGGAAAGAAACGTTTGTACACCTCAAGCAATATACGTCCGCATACCGAAGATATACAATCATATCTTTTGTTTATATAGCTTATGCGTATACAAGGGTATCCCCCATGAAGACTTGCTTCTTTCCATACTCGTATTTAATTGATAGCAACTTCTCTATACCTCTTGGGGGCGCACGATGCCCGGGTGTATATAGTCCGTCTCCCCCTCCCCCCCGCCCATATATGGAGTATCACTTGATGGATAATAGATAAAATGCTGATACAGACTATGCATTAGGTGTTGTCTAAGGTATATGTTGGTGTTTACAAGCATATATCCTGCGGGATATTTGTATGCACGGTTGTAGTATGCATGCATAACATACAGAAAGCAGGGTGCAACATCTGTATAATCCAAAAAGGCATCAGACGGCTTCGTAGTATACATACGTGTATAATCCATGAGGTCGCGTAGAGGTGTAAATGTAACACCCAATAAATGGCGATACACTTGTAACTTAATGAAGACCTTTGAAAAATAAGGCGATGGGGTAAAGAGGAGTTTTTCGCATAAAAG